>QCOL01000001.1 GCA_003212925.1 Pelagibacteraceae bacterium AG-430-P08
AAGGTGGTTGTGTAGAAACAAGTAAACCGACGACTTTTAATGATCCGACTTTTATAGTTGATAATGTTGTTCATTATTGTGTTGCTAACATGCCAGGAGGGGTTCCTAGAACATCAACTATCGCATTAAACAAAGCAACACTTCCTTACTTAGTCAAATTAGCTAATAAAGGTTATCAAAAAGCTCTTAGTGAAGATAAAAACTTTTTAGCAGGATTAAATGTTCACAAGGGTCATGTGACTTATAAAGCTGTTGCAGATGTATTTGGACATGAATATGTTAACCCAGGAGATGCAATCAAAAATTAATTAAATGGAAAAAAAACTTCCAAGTAGCACCAAAGTTGTTGTTATCGGAGGTGGAGTAGTTGGTTGTTCAGTCGCTTACCATTTAGCTAAATTTGGTTGGAAAGATACAATCCTTTTAGAAAGAGATCAATTAACATCAGGTACGACTTGGCATGCAGCTGGATTAGTAAGTCAACTAGGTCCATCTGCAGCAATTACTAAAATTAGAAAATATACTTTAGATCTTTATAAAGAACTTGAAAAAAAGGTTGATCATTCAGCTGGATTAAGATTAAACGGTGCACTTTCAATTGCTGAAAATAAAGGTAGATGGCAGGAACTTCAAAGACAAGCAACAACCGCACAACTTTTTGATGTTGATGTTAGAATCTTAGATAAAGAACAAATTAAAAAAAATTATCCAATTGTTAATACTGATGAAGTTTTAGGAGGGATTTTGATGCCAGGCGACGGTGCTGCAGATCCATCTGGAGTAACCCATATGTTAGCAAAAGCAGCAAGAATGGAAGGGGCAAAGATTTTTGAAAAATCTCCCGTTGATGAGATCATAACAAAAAATGGAAAAATTTCTGGTGTAAAAGTAAATGGTCAAAAAATTGATTGTGAGTATATAGTTTTAGCATCAGGAATGTGGTCCCGCCAAATTGGAGAAAAAGCTGGAGTAAGCATTCCTCTTTATCCAGCAGAACACTTCTATATTATCACTGAGCCGATTGAAAATCTTTCTAAAACCTTACCAGTGATAAGAGACTTTGATAACAGAACTTATATAAAAGAAGATGCTGGAAAAATATTAGTCGGAATTTTTGAGTCTCAATCAATCCCAGCATGGGATAAAATTAATAAAGTTCCAGAAGATTTTTCCTTTGGAGAATTTCAAGAAAATTTTGAGCATTTTGAGCCTTATTTAGCTACAGCAATTAAAAGATTTCCAGTTTTAGAGACAGCAGGAATTAGAAAATTTTTTTCAGGTCCAGAGTCATTTACTCCAGATACAAATACATTGCTTGGAGAAGTACCCGAGGTAAAAAACTTCTTTGTATGCTGTGGTTTAAATAGTATTGGAATTGGAAGTGGGGGAGGCGTTGGTAAAGTTACAGCCGAATGGTTGATTAATGGACATATAAATGAGGATATTTTCTGTTATGACATTAAAAGATTTCAAAAATTTCACTCTGAATTAGGTTTTATAAAAAAAAGAATTACAGAATCGTTAGGAGATTTATATGGCATGCATTGGCCGTTTAAACAGCATAAAACCTCTAGAAATATAAAAACACTTCCATATCACGATGAATTAAAAAGTTTCGGTGCGTGTTTTGGTGTTTCTGGTGGATACGAAAGACCAATGTGGTTTGCATTAGATGGAGAAAAGACAGAATATGAATACAGTTACAACTATCAAAATTGGTACCCTTCAGCAGAATATGAAACAAATAATACTATAAAAAATGTTGGTTTATTTGATTTAACTCCTTTTTCAAAATTTGAGATAAAATCTGGTGACGCACACAAGGAATTACAAAAAATTTGTACATCAAATATTAAAAATGAGATTGGAAAATGTGTTTATACACATATGTTAAATCCTGATGGTGGTATTGAAACAGATCTAACAGTTGTTTGTATTGATAAAGATCATTTTAGAATAATAAGCTCTGCAGCTACACGAGAAAGAGACAAATTTCATATAAATAAATACCTTGCAAAAGATGTTGAGTTAAAAGACGTTACTGATGATTATTGTGTTTTTGGAGTTTTTGGACCAAAAAGTAGAACTTTAATGAAATCAATTTCAAAAGATAATTTTGAAAATGATAATTTTAGATTTAATACAGCAAAAAATATCACTATTGAGGGGGTTAAAATTTGGACTCAAAGATTGTCATATGTTGGAGAATTAGGTTACGAATTATATGTTGAATCAAAAGATGCTAAAAAAATTTATGAATTACTGATTAATACAGGTAAAGATTTTAACCTGTCTAATTGTGGTATGCATGCCATGGATATTATGCGAATGGAAAGTGGATTTTTACATTGGGGACATGATATTTCACCAGAGGAAAATCAATATCAAGCAGGTCTAAATTTCACAATTAGCTATAAAAAAGAGGATGAATTTATTGGCAAAAAAGCTTTAGAAAAAATTAAAAAAGAAAAAATTAAAAGTAGATTTGCAATGTTTATTCTAAAAGATAGCAAACCAGGTGAGCCATTATTACTTCATGATGAGCCTCTTTATTTAGAAAATAAAATAATAGGTAGATCAACATCTGGTAATTATTCTTTTAATTTTAGGAAAAATTTAGCATTTGGTTATATTAATAATGACATTTCAAATGATGAACTTCACAAAAAAGATTTATTTATTGAAGTAGAGAAAAAAAAATATCCAATAGAGGTAATTAATAAACCTTTAAAACAAACAAATTTTAAAAATAATTAAGTTTTTCTTCTTAAAAAAAATACAAAAAAAACAGAAGTCATCATCATAATCAAAGCATATGCTGCAGTCGGAACCATATAAGTCATATTTTGCCCAAACAATTGAGTTCCTACAAAAACAGCCAACGTTCCATTTTGTAATCCACACTCAAGAGATATACATCTTTGTTGAGCAACACCTGATGCGAAAAATTTAGCAACATAGAAACCTATGACCATCATGGAAATATTTAAAATTAAAGCAATAGTTCCTGCTGTAGTGAGGAACATTATAATACTATCCCATTCTTGAATATAGATAGCAATAAAAACAATTGAAAATAATCCTATAGATATTTTCTCAATAATTTTCATATTATTTTCTATAAAATCACTAAAAAATTTTCTAATAATCATTCCAATTATCACAGGCACAGTAACCACAAAAAACATCTTCAATGATATACCAAGCATTGAAACTTCTTTTTCAACATAATTAATATCAAATAAATCAATTGATAAAAAAACAATATAAGGAACTGATACAATACTTATTAAACTGGTAAAAGCTGTAAGAGATATAGAAAGTGCAACATCACCATCTGCAAATTTAGTAAGTACATTCGATGTTACTCCACCAGGTGCAGCTGCAATCAGCATTACCCCTAATGCCAACTCTACCGGAGTTTTTAAAATAATTATTAATATATAACCTATAATTGGAAGAACAACTAATTGACAAATTAAACCAACAAAAAATTCTTTTGGATGCTGAAAAACTCTAGTGAAATCTTTTACTGTTAATGAAGCACCAAGTCCTAACATTATAAGTGCTAGCGCAAATGGCGCTATTGTTGTTACTATACCCATGACCCCTCTGCGTAATACTCGAGGAGAATCTATTAAAGATTTAAGAAATTACAAGAAGATTTAAAACTTTACGAATAAATTTAGCTTTGTACTTAAAAATTTCTGTTTGATAAGGTAAAATTTTTCTAAAATTCATAGAAGTTAGTACATATTGTTTTTTTTCATTTAACTTTATCAAATCTTCTTTAATTAAATATTTACACTTTCTAATTATTGTTGCTCGAGGAATCTTTGTCATATCAGAAATTGACATTGCACTTATACCAGTATTTGTGCCAAGATTTTCTATGAGAATATTATTAGTAGCAAAGTAATCTAATGAAGGTTTTTCATTATCTGAATTTAATTGGCTTGAAACATTTAAAACCTGATTCATGCAAATTGTCCCCCAAATATGAAAAGTTGTCAAATCTTGAAAAAATTTATGATATCCTATAATTAAAGGTATCTGCATTCTGTAAAACCATCTCCACGATAATGAAAATTTTTTTTTTATAATATTCTCAATAGTTTTTTGATCTAGTTTTTTTGAATAAATTTTATCTTTATTTAAAGCTTGTGAAACTAAGTAAATATATTTTGCAGAAAATTTTATTTGATTATCAGGTTTGACAAATGTAAATGCTTTTCTATCAATTATAATTTTTTTTTTATTACGTGTTATTACACCTTCATTTTCAAGTTCTAAAACTTTTCTTCTAACTGTTTCTTTAGGTAAATCTAATTTTTCACAAAGTTCTGTAATGTTAAACTTTTCAATTTGAAGATAGGATTTCGAGTAATATTCATCATAAGTATATTGAACATTCATCTGGTCATAAAATTGGAGTGTCTTTTCAATTAAAGAAATTATTATCATATATTTATAGTGATCATTAAATGTTTGATAAACATTATTCATCCAATTCCACTGATGACTTATCCAATCTTTACTAAGAGTAGAATAATGAGACATAATAGACTCATATACTTGATCATCAGTAAGGGTTTTAGAAAAATCTATTTCTTGGATATTCATAAATTATTAAAAGGGCAGTAAAGACCCAAATTGGACATGTGTCAATTTATTATTGACCCAATTTGAACTTTCAAAAAAATTGTTTTTTTTAAATATTATGATTTAATAGGTCCATGACATCTAAAGGCTTTACAGAGAATACTAATGATATCGAGACCCCAAATGATATTAACGTAATTGAAAAGCCTTTAAATTCAAACAAAATTAGCTCAGGTAGAGTCGACATCAATGTTTTAAAATCAAAATTAGAGGCTGAGCAAGGCAAAGAGTTTAGGAAAAATATTTTTATTTTTTCATTTTGTGTTCTTCTATTAGGATCAATTGGAATATTCCTCTCTTTATAATTTTATTTGCTAATAGACACAAAGGATGATTAATTACATCAAATGAAAAATCTGACTGACTCTCTTAAACAAAAACTTACTTCAAAATACACAGTTTCTGATACTCCACAAACTACTCCTAGAAGTACAGATATAAATGTTCTTTTAAACAGAGTAAAATCGGATAAGAAACAGGAAATTAAAAAAAAGTTTTATTTTTCTGCTGCCGCTTCAACAGGTCTAATTTTGTTTGGTTTAGTTATTTTTTCTTAAATAATTCAAAAATTCTCTTATAGAAAGTCATTAATTATTAAATTCTCTAAAAATATTTAAATATTAAAGTATTTTTATAAAGCCATTTTAAGGTTAAATTAATTCCTATCAAAATGACAGATTTTTTAAAAAAAATTATCGATCATCTTAACAATAATAATTTATCTGAAGCTTTTGAATTATGTGAAAATAACAAAGATAACAAAATTAAACATGTAATTTTAAACATAAAAGGCGTTATTTTTTTTAAGCAACAGAAGTTAGAACAAGCAAAAAAAGAATTTTTAAATTCAATAGAGGTGAATAAATCTTTTGTAGACCCATATAAAAATCTATTTAAGTTAAATCTTAAAGCTCAAGATTATAAATCTGCTATTAAAAACGGTAAAAAAGTTATAGAGCTTGAAATTAAAAAAAATTCAGTTTCATATTTTAATTTAGCCTTAGCCTATGATCTGAACAAGGATTATAAAAAAGCAATAGATCTATACAAAGCCGTTGAAATTTCAAATTTTAAAGAAAAAAAAATTTTATTTAATAACATTGCAAAATGTTTTTTAGGGGCTCAAAATATTGACGAGGCGAAAAATTATTATCTTAAAGCATTGGGGTTTGATAATAGAGATAAGTTAATAATTAATAATCTTTTAATATTATTCTTAAGAATAGGTGATAAGGATAATGTTGAATATTTTTATAAAAAAGCACAGGAGATCGATAAAGATTATATTGAATTCAAACTAAATAAATCTGAGTATTTATTATTTAATGATAAAATTGAAGAAGCAATTGATTGTTTAAAAAATATAATTATTGAGTCGAAAAATTATGTTGCTTACACTAAGTTATATAAAATTTATTCAATGATAGGTGATTTAAAAAAATCTGTTGAAATAATTGATCAAGCTATTATTGAGCATCCCAACCAAAAAGATTTGAAATTTACTAGAGGTACACAACATTTGATTGAGGGGGAATTTGAAAAGGGTTGGGAATTTTATGAATTTAGAGACTCAATTATAAAAGATGATTCTTTCAAAAACTTAAAAACTTGGCGAGGTGAAAATTTAAAAGATTCTAATATTCTAGTTACAAGTGAACAAGGAATGGGAGATGTTGTTCAGTTTTCCAAATTTTTGATAAATTTATCTCCTATATGTAAAAAGATAGATTTTTTAATTTTTGATAAACTTTCAGCGATTTTTAAGAAGAAATTTAAAAATATCAATATTTGTAACAAAAGTGAAATTTCTCAAAATAAATATGATTATAAAATTCCCTTAGGTTCTCTTAATAAATATTTTTTTAAAGAAAAAAATCCCAGTTCATCAGACCTTATTAATTTTAATGAAGATAGAAAAAAATATTGGGAAACAATTATAAAAAATAAAAAAAAGAATATCGGTTTAGTTTGGTCAGGAAATTTTTTTGGTCCAAAAGAGCCTTCAAGATCTATTGAATTAAAAAAGTTGAATGAATTATTGAAATTAGATTTGAATTTTTACTCTTTCCAAAATGAAATTTGGGACAGAGATAAAAAATTTTTTGAAAACTCAAATTTAATTGATTATAGTAAAGAGAGTTTTGTTGATATAATAAGTATAATTCAAAATTTAGATTTATTTATTTCCACAGACACTTTTTTCCTACATTTAGCTTGCACTTGTAACAAAGAAACTTGGGGCTTGATTTCAGCTAATTCAGACTGGAGATGGTATGAATATTACAAGTATAATCCCTATAAATCTCTTAAAATTTACAGGCAAACAAATTATAAAAATTGGGATGATATAATTGATCTTTTACAAAAAAATCTTACAGATAAATTCTTAATTTGAATGATTTATGTATTATAAAATATGATTTTTTTTGATAACTTAAAATATTTTAATTTCCTTTATTTTTTTTTGAAATAATAATTTTGATTAAGCTTTTTTTGAAGTTATTATTAGGTTTAAAATTAAATTCTTTTTTTATTCTGTTTATATTAATTATTGGCTCATTATAAATTTTTTTTTGATTAATATAATTTATTCTGCATTTAGTATGTTTTTGGATAATTTGTGATATGAAATCTAAAGAGTATCTTTTGCTAGAAGCTATATTGTACAATCTATACTTACTATTTTTTATTATCTTAAATATAATTTTTACAGCATCTACTACATCAAGATAATTTTTTTTTGAATTTTTATTAATAGTTAAACTAATTGATTTTTTTTTAATAGAATTTTTTATTAAATTAGGTAAAAAATATTTTTGTTCTTCAAAAAAATTACCGTATAAATTAGAAATTCTAACAACTTTAATTCTTTTATTATTTTGAGATAAGCAAAAGTTTTCAGCTGCCAATCTAATTGAGTTAAAAAAATAATCTCTACTATTAGGATTTATACAAATTTTGTCATTTTCATTGGTTTTTTCTGAATTTAAATACAATCTTGTGCTAGATATAAGAGTAAAACTTTTAAATTTATTTCCTAATACTATTTTACTTAATATTTTTAAACTTGCATCGATAGATCTTATAGGTTCCTCTAAAACATTATAAATACCTATACAGTAAATAATATGACCTAAATTGTGGGAAAATTTTATCTTTTTTTTTTGTGGTAAAAAATATTTTATTTTGTTTTTTTTTAAAATATTAATTATATTTTTTCCTAAAAAACCGGAATGCCCGAATATAGTATATTTGTCATTAAGCCTCATATTTATATTATATGGTATTAAAGTGAGTTTTTGCACCAATTAAATTTCTTCTTATAAATGTAAAAAAAATTTAAGAAAAATCCACTAATGAAAAAAAATTATTACATAATAAAAATAAGATCTAGATTGCAAGATAAAATAAAAGTATTATAAAACATCTATAATTAATGGCGGGGTAGCTCAGTTGGTTAGAGCGCAGGACTCATAAGCCTGAGGTCAGTGGTTCGATCCCACTTCCCGCTACCATTTAAAAAAGAATTTTTTTAAGTTTAAATATATTCATTGATGGATTTGGGGGATAAAACTTTTTTCCAGAAGCTTTTTTAACATTTTTATTATATTTTTTTGCGAAATTAAAAAGATTTTGAATTTTACCACCTACATTCAAAATACCTTTTTGATGAATTATTTTTGGAATCATTTGAGCAACTTCCTCGTGAAATATAAAGTTTGTTTTAATATCAGAAAAAGCACTTTTATGTACAAATGGTTTTTCACACATAATTAATCTAAGTATTAAGGAATTTTTATATAATTTAACAGCACACTCACCTCCTAGTTTCGACCAAGCATAACTGTTAAACGGAAGAACAGCCTCACCTTCCTTATAATTACCTCTTTTTCCTTCATAAACATAGCCTGTTGAAAAATAAATTAATTTAACGTTAAATTTTTTACAAGCTATAACAATGTTTGATGTGCCAATAATGTTAAGATTTATACTTCTTTCAATATGTTTGTCATGTACGTCCATTGGTCTTGATAGACCTGCACAATGAATAAGAAACTTAGGTTTTTTTTTTCTTAAATAATTTTCTATACTTTTAATGATTAAAATATCTAGTTCACTTTTTTTTGGATAAAGACATTTTTTTCCAAAACTTGTTTTTTTTAAAACCTCACAGAACCTTCCAGTTCCACCAGTAACTACTATTTTGTTAGAATTTAATTTCAATTTTTATTTGCTTTTTGATAACTTTATATATTAATGGTAGCTATCTTTGAACTAACAAGTTATGAAAAAAATATTTTTAAATTTAGGTAGACAACCATTAGCTAATTCTTTTTTAAAAGACATTAGTAAAAAAACAATAAAAAGAGAGTTTTTTTATAACCTCAAGATTTGTTTTGATACATCAAATTTTTTGGTCTCAATTCAAAGGCCTGTAAATCCAAAAAAGCAATATACAAATGAATATGCACATAGAGCGTCCGAATCACAAACTATGAGAACTGCTTTTAAAAATATTGCATTTAATCTTAAAAAAAAATTTAGACCTAGTACAATATTGGAGATTGGGAGCAATGATGGAGTTTTTCTTAAAAATTTTAATCCAAAAAAAGTTATAGCTGTTGAGCCATGTAAAAATTTAGCAAATATTACCAAGAAAAAATTTAAAACTTATCCTGAATTTTGGAATTTAAAATTATCAAAAAAAATTACTAAAAACAAACAAAGAAAAATAGATTTAGTTTTTTCAGCAAATACAATTTCCCATATTCCAAATCTGAAGGAGTCTTTATCGTCACTTTATAATGTTTTATCCGAAAATGGAGTTATAGTAATAGAAGATCCATCTTTATTATCAATTTTGAAAAATAATTCATACGATCAATTTTATGATGAACATGTTTATGTTTTTTCTGCGATAGCGATAAAATGTCTTGTAAAAGATTATAATTTAAGATTATTTGATGTAGATAAAATTTCAACACATGGCGGTTCATTGAGATATTATATATGTAAAAACACTGCAAAATATAAATCAACTTCTAAATTAAAGAAATATTTAGAAACAGAAAAAAAAAATAATTTGAATAAATTTGAAACTTATAAAAAATTTTCAAATAGAGTAAAAAAATCGAAAAAAAATTTATATGAATTATTTAAAAAAATTAAACGTCAAAATAAAAAAATAATTAGCTATGGAGCTACTTATAAATCAACAACAGTTTTTAATTATTGTAAAATAGATAATAAAATTTTTGACTATGTAACTGATACAACAAAAAATAAGCAGGGTAAATTTACACCGGGCACACATATTCCAATAATTTCTCCAGAGAGAGGAATTAATGAAACTGTTGATTATGCTTTTTTAGGTGCTTGGAATTTCAAAAAAGAAATTTTAAAAAAAGAAAAAGAAAGAATTAAAAGTGGGTTAAAGTTTATTACCCATGTACCTTATCCCAGAATAATTTAAAATGATTACAAAAAAGTATAAAAATTGGATTAAGAGTCAAAGAAATAAACAAAAAATTAAAATTAAAATAACTAAAATTTCAGAACTAGATAAATGGAAACTTGATAAAACAAAACTATCACATTTAAGTAAAAAATTTTTTAAAATAATTGGTATAAATATTAAAACAAACTTTTTTACCAAAGGATGGGATCAACCAATAATTAAGCAAAATGAAGTCGGTATATTAGGTATAATTAAAAATGATAAGGATAATAAATATCTACTTCAAGCTAAGATAGAGCCTGGGAATATAAATAAATTACAGCTTTCTCCAACTGTTCAAGCAACAAAAAGTAACTATTCAGTAGTACATGGAGGCAAAAAAGTTTTATTCTTAAATTTTTTTTTAAAGAAACAGAAATTTAAGTCATTTCAGTCAGAGCAAGCTTTTAGATATTACAATAAGCAAAATGCTAATATTATTTTTCATACAAATAAGAAAATACAGAAGGCTGATGAATTTATGTGGTTTAAGAAAGAAGAAATATATTTTTTATTAAAAAAAAAGAATTTAATTAATATGGATACTTTATCGGTATTCTCTTGTTTTGTAAAAAAAAAAACTTTTGATAAACCATTAAATTCTTTGAGTGATATTAATGATTGGATTTTGAAAAATGATACTAAATATTTTTTAAAAACTAAAATTAAAGAACTTTCTAGACTTAAAGAATGGAGAATAACTAACGAAAAAATTTACCATAAAAATAATAATTTTTTTTCAATTATAGGATTGAATGTTGTTTCCAACACTAGAGAGGTAAATAAATGGTCACAACCAATTATTAAAGGAAAAAATATGTCACTTGCTGGATTTATTATGAAAGATTTTAATAATACCAGGCATTACTTATGTAGATATATCTTAAAACCTGGTTCCAAGAAAAGTACAATTTCTTGTACAGTAAATACATCTGATATTGATAATTATAAGCACCTTTTTTCTTTATCAGATTTCCAGAAAAAAATTATTAAAAATTATTTTTTAAATAAAAAAAAATCTTTTATTTATAATAATATTTTATCCGAGGAAGGCGGTAGATTTTATCATTCGCAGATTAATTATAAGGCATTATACTTAAACAAAAACGAAGAAATAAACAAACCAAATACTTATATATGGTTATCACATAACCAAATAGTTAATTTTATTAAAAAACAACAAATTGATATTGAGGCAAGGCTACTTTTTGGCATAATAAATTTTAAGGAAACAATTTAATTGAAAATTTTAATTTTAGGTTACTCCAATATAGTTAGAAGAAGAATTTTAAATGTATTCAAAGAAAAAAAAATAGAATTATTTATAGCCTCAAAATCACACAAAAATCAAATTAAAGGTATTAAAAAACAATTTAAATCATATGAAATTGCAATTAAAAAATGTAGACCAAATTTAGTTTATATTTCTTTACCAAATTCAAAACATTTTTATTGGGCAAAAAAATCTTTAAATAATAAATGTAACACCATTGTTGACAAGCCAATTACTGTTAACAGAAAACAGTTGAATAAATTAATATTTTTATCAAAAAAAAATAAAAAGCTTTTGGTTGAATCAACTTTTTTTAACTATCACTTACAAATGAAAAAAATTATAAAAATTCACAAGAACGATGAATTTAAAAAGATTAATGCTACTTTTATCATTCCAAAACCAAGTAAAAAAAGCATATTAATGTCGAAAAAACTTCAAGGTGGAGTTTTGATGGATATGGGACCTTATATTTCTTCTATACCAAGATTATTTAATCTAAAAAAAATATTAAGTAAAAAAATTGAGATTAAAAGAAATAAAGAAAATCTAATTATATCTATTAAATTTTTCTTTAAATTCAAGGAGGGAAAATATAATGGAGTTTTTAAATTTGGTGGTAAATATAAAAATCAACTTAAGATTTCAAATAAATATAATACAAGTATTATTGATAGAGTTTTTTCACCTCCAGAAGATGAAAACTTAAATTTGAAATTAGTTACTAAAAAAAGAAAAAAAAATATTATAATAAAAAAAGATAATTGTTTTAGAAATTTTTTTATGGAAGTTTTAAAAATTATAAAAGATAAAAAATATAGTTTTTATTACAAAAGAATGGAACATGATGTAATTTTTAGGTCAATTCTAACTTAAAAGATCATCTATATAATGATTTAGACTGGTTGCATTTTTATCTTTAAAACTTATATTTGGTTTTTTAACGGGCCATTTTATCTTAAGTTTTGGATCATTATATTTAATTGATCTTTCATTTTTTGGTGATCTATATTCAGTGCAGCTATAACATACAATGTTTTCTTTTTTTAAAGTTAAAAATCCGTGCGCAAATCCTGGCGGTATAAATACTGAGGAACAGTTTTTTTCATTTAATTTTATTGAAAAATGCTTTCCAAATGTTTTTGAGTTTTTTCGCAAATCTACTGCCACATCAAAAATTTCACCTTTAATAACAGAAATCAATTTTCCTTGTGGTTTTTTTATTTGAAAGTGTAAACCTCTAAGAACATTTTTCTTTGATACCGATGTAATTTGAAATTTAAATTTTTTTTTAATTAATTTCTCTAAATATAATTCTCTTAGATAACCTCTTTTATCACGATGTTTTACTCCATCCAAAATAACAAGACCTTTAAATTTAGTTTTTTTTATATTCATTTTCTAATATCATGAAACATAATAGGCCATTCCAAATAGTTCGTGTTTTCTTTAAACCAATAAGATAAAAATCGCTCACCTAAAAAAGCGTATAAACGGGTCTTTCCATAACCATCTAAATTAAAGCCAAAAATATCCTCACATTTTCTCAACCAATCAAAAAGCACTGTATAGTAATTGTTCATAATTTTTTTAGATTTAGTTACAAACATATTTCCTTGATTAAAAGAAGTTTGAGTTCGTACAAAATCAGAAAATTTCTTTTTATCTTGTAAATTTAGTTGTCCAATGGCTTTATCCAATATTCCATTACCATGAAACATATCAAATTGGAATCTTATATTTCTATATTTTTTATTCAAAATTATTTTTGGATTTCGAAAAAAAGCTTTTTTCCCATATTTCAAAACTTTAATCCATTTTATTTCTTTGAGACTTAATTCATCTCCAATTATAACATCATAACCATTCCATTCCTCAGGAATTTCTTTAATTACCATATCCTCAAATGTTTTAGCGTAATTTATTTTCTTTTTCCAAAATCTTCTATAGCCACAAAATCCTATCCACTCGTTATTAGGTATTTTATGAAGTAAATTTTTCCAAAGATAATAATGAAAAGTGTATTCACTATAAAATTTATTTTTATTTGCAATATTTTCACCATCTTTGTCTGTAATCCACCCATCTGAAAATTCAGAGTCTCCCAATCCTACTGGCAAATAACCTAAATTTGATATTTTATTTAAAAGATTGTTATCTATAGCAACACAATACATATAATTTATCTTACCCATACTTAGAAATTTAATTATATCAGTTTTTTTATGTAATCAGAATAAGAGCAATTTCCATAAAACATAATAGCATTTTTTAGTTGTTTTTTATTTATCCACTTATTATTGAACGCAATCTCTTCTAAACAAGCGATTTTGAAACCTTGTCTATTTTCAATTGCAGATACAAACGCACTTGTTTTATAAAAATCTTCAATGGACCCTGTATCTAGCCATGCTCCTCCTCTTCCAATTAATTCTCCTGATAATTTTTTATTTTTCAAATAGAAATTTAATAAATCTACAATTTCTAATTCACCCCTTTTTGACGGTTTAAGTTTTTTTGCATAATTACAGACTTTTTTATCAAAAAAATATAATCCAGTAATCGCTAAATCAGATAAGAATTTTTTTGGTTTTTCTTTAATACTTTTAATTTTTTTGCCTAAAACTTTCGCCACTCCAAAATTTTCTGGATTATTTACTCTATGAAGCAAAACTTTAGCGCCGTTTTTTAATTTTGAACAATTTTGAAGAATTTTTGATAAGTTTTGCCCATAAAAAAAATTATCACCTAATATCAAACAAACATTTTGGTTATTAATAAATTTTTCACCTAATATAAATGCTTCAGGTAAACCATTTGGATTTTTTTGTTCAAGATACTCAATTTTGATACCAAAGTTTTTCCCATCAGGAATAATTTTTTTGTATTGTGGTAATTGACCTTTGTTAACTATAATTAAAATATCCTTTATACCTGCAAGCATCAATATAGATAATGGATAGAATATTAGTGGTTTATCATGAATTGGAAGCAATTGTTTATTTACTGCTTTCGTTAAAGGACTCATCCTTGTTCCTCTACCTCCAGCTAAAATAATTCCTTTTTTTATCATTTTTTTCCTAATCTTTTAACTATATCTTTTTTTGAAAAATTTTTAAAATATTTTTGATTTTCCACATACCAATTAAATGTTTCTATAATGCCTTTTTCAAAATTATATTTTGGCATCCATTTTAATTTTGATTTAATCTTATTGCTATTTAGTGCATATCTTAGATCGTGACCTGGTCTATCTTTTACAAATTTTATTTTTACAATTTTTTTTTTGTTCAATATTTTCTTAGCAATTATAAGAAGTTTTTTCGAAATTTGTGAATTATCTAAATTGTAATTCGAACCAATATTATAAAATTCACCATTTTTTCCTTTTTGAAAAACTTTAAGTAATGCTTCACAATGATCTTGAACATAAATCCATTCTCTAGAATTTTTTCCTTTGCCATAAATTGGTAGGTCCAAACCATTTAATATATTGTAAATTAATTTAGGAATTAATTTTTCAGGATGTTGTCTTGGTCCATAATTATTAGAGCAATTAGTAACTATAACTGGCAAATTGAATGTTCTAAAATAAGAAAATACAATATGATCGGAGGAAGCTTTGCTTGCTGCGTATGGTGAACTAGGTTTATAAGGCCAAGTTTCTGTGCTTCGACCTTTAAGCACATCACCATAAACCTCATCTGTAGAAATATGAATTAATTTTGTTTGTTTGTATTTTTTATAAAATTTTTTAAATGCTTCTAACAAATTAAAAACACCTAAAGTATTTGAGTAAAAGAATTCTCTAGGCCCATCTATAGACCTGTCTACATGAGTTTCAGCAGCTAAATTAAAAATACCTTGAGGTTTAAATTTTTCAAAAATTTGTAGAATCTTTTTTTGATTATTTATGTCAGTTTTTATATAAGAGTATTTTTTATTTTTTGAAAAATCTTTTACATTGTAAACATTTGCTGCATAATTTACTTTATCAATATTTAATACAACGAAACCTTTTGACAAAAGTAATTTAATTAAATTACTACCAATAAATCCAAGACCACCAGTAACTATAAATCTTTTCATATAATTTTTTTACATCAATAAAAAAAAATGTATATAAATAAGTTATACGAATTTATGTTAAAAAATTTGCCTAAATTATCAGTTAATATCTTAACATTTAAAACTAATAAAAATATTTTAAAAAGATGTATTAGCTCAATTGATAAATCAATTCCAATTAATATTATTGAAAATTCTAAAAATTTTGATCACTCGAAATATTTTAAAAAGATTAGAAAAAATGTGAAAATTTATTGCACTGGTGAAAATTATGGTTATGGAAAAGGTCATAATTATGGTTTTTCTAAAACTAGCAGCAGATATGTTCTAATATGCAACCCAGATGTAATATTTAAAAAAAATTATTTCAAAAATTTGATTAAATATTTAGGTCAAAAATTAATTTTTAATATCTTAGGTTCTCAATATGAAAAAAAAGAAATGTATAAACCAGCTTATGGATTATTTGATAATAAAAAAATAAATCCAAAATTAAAAAAAGATAAATTTGGTTTTCAAAGAGTTAATTGGGTAGTTGGTTGCACAATGATATTTGATTTGAATAGATTTAAAACAAAAAAAATATTTGATGAAAATTATTTTATGTTTTATGAAGAAACCGATTTGTGCAAAAGAGTTATTTCTAAAAACGGCATTATATATAGTGGAAGTAAATTAATAATAAATCATCTTGGTGAAAAAAGTTCATTTGGAGTAATACCAAAACACAAAATTGATTACATTAAATTGAGAAATTGGCATTTGATGTGGTCATCATTTTACTTTTCAAAAAAACACTTTGGTTTTTTTTATTCTTTTATAACTCATTTTTACTCTTTAATGAAAAATATTATTAAGTATTTTATTTTTTTACTCTTTTTCCAGAAAGAAAAATCTACGAAACACCTTTATAGATATTTGGGTTTATTAAATTCTATGTTAGGTAATAAATCTTTATTTAGAGTTCAAATTAAATGAAAAAAATTTTGATAAAATCTAAGTTTTTCTATTATTTCTACAAAATTTTAAAGATATTAAAAAATTCAAAAAAAAAAACGCATCTAGGTGAATTTGGCGAAGATGTTTTTGTAAGAAGATTTTTTAAAAAAACTTCAAAAGGATTTTATGTAGATGTTGGAGCCTATCATCCAATTAAAGGTTCTTTAACTTATGATTTATATAAAAATAATTGGACGGGAATAAACATAGATCTTAGCAAAATATCAGTAGATCTCTTCAAAATATCTAGACCAAAAGATATTAATATTAGAACTGCGATAACAGATTTCGATGGTAAAACTTTTTTCTATGAAAATTCACCAATAAACCAACAAAATTCGTTAATAGAAAATTCCAATGCTGAAAAAATCGAAATTGATTGCTACAAATTAAATACGATTTTAGAAAATTATAAAATTCAAAAGGTTGATTATTTAAATATAGATGCAGAAGGAAATGATTTTAAAGTCATTTCAACTTTTGATTTTAAAAAATATAAACCTTCTTTAGTCTCTATAGAATATAATAATTATAATTTTGAAGATCTAATGGACTCCAACATCAATATTTTGATGGAAAAAAATGATTTCAAAATTGTTTCTAAGTTTGGTGTAACTTGTTTTTATGTCCATAAAGAAAATATTGAAAAAATTGAGGGATTTATGAAAGTTTAAAAGTTTAGTGCCCAGGAAATTCAATTAAATTTTCAACTTTATAGCCTTTGTTAATCAAATTATCACATCCATTTAAATCAAAAAGATTTATCACAAAAACAAAACATGCAACTTTACCACCAGATATTTCTACTAGTTTTGCTGCAGCTTCTGCTGTTCCCCCAGTAGCTATTAAATCGTCAATTATCAAAATCTCATCATTTTTTTCAATAGAGTCTTTATGTGACTCAATGGTAGCAGTCCCATATTCTAGCTCAAAATCAACTGAATAGACATCAGCGGGTAATTTATTTTTTTTTCTAAACATTATAAATGGTTTTTTTAACAAATAGGAAACAGCAGATGCAAACACAAATCCTCTCGACTCAATAGCTGCAATTTTATCAAATTTAAATTTCTTTGATTTATTTACTATTTGATTAATTGTTTCTTCAAATGCTTTTTCATCCTTAATTAATGTTGTTATATCTCTAAATAAAATACCTTTCTTAGGATAATCTGGAATGGATCTAATAAAGTCTTTTAAATTCATAAGAGTAAATTATAAAAGTATAAATAAATTAATTTTATAACATGACAATAAATAAATTAGCAATTATAGGTGGTAGTGGCCTTTATGATGTTGAGGAGTTCAAAAATAGAGAATTATTAGATTTAACTACCCCTTGGGGAAAACCCTCAGACCAAATTTTAAAAACTAATTACAATAATAAAGAAGTTTATTTCTTACCAAGACATGGGAGGGGTCATTTTATTTCTCCTTCGAAAATAAATTTTCGTGCAAATATTGATGCTCTTAAACAATTAGGTGTAACAGATATTATATCAGTATCAGCAGTTGGATCTTTAAAAGAAGATTTGCATCCTGGAAAATTTGTTATAGTTGACCAATTTATTGATCGGACATTTGCAAGAGAAAAAACATTTTTTGATGATGAAATTGTTGCTCATGTTTCTATGGCTCATCCTACATCAAATGGTCTAATGAATGCATGTGAAGATGCTATTAAAAAAGAAAAAATTGAATATCAAAGAAATGGAACTTATGTTGTTATGGAGGGACCACAATTTTCAACATTAGCAGAGTCAAATTTATATAGATCTTGGAAAGCAGATGTAATCGGAATGACAAACATGCCTGAAGCAAAATTAGCAAGGGAGGCAGAAATAAGATACGCATCTGTTTCAATGGTCACAGATTATGATTGTTGGCATCCAGATCATGAAAATGTTGATGTTCAACAAGTAATAAAAGTTTTATTTGATAATGCTGCTAAAGCAAAAAATATGATAAAAAACTTAATAGAAAATTTTGAAAATCATATTGATCCTAACGACCCAACCAATAATTGTTTAGATGTTGCAATTATTACTGCACCTGAAAAAAGAACAAAAAAAACTATAGAAAAATTAAATACTGTTGCTGGTAGAGTTTTGAATAAATGAGAATAGAAGGAAAAGAATATCGTACTATTTGGTTTGAAAATAATGTTGTAAAAATTATCGATCAAACAAAACTTCCACACCAATTTATTATTAAAGACCTAAAAACTGTTAAGGACTCAATAAATGCGATTAAGGTAATGGAGGTAAGAGGCGCACCTCTAATAGGAGCTACAGCAGCTTATGGAATGGTTTTAGCTATTATTGAAAATAATGATCAATCATTTTTAAAGAAATCTGCAGAAGATTTAATTAATTCAAGACCAACAGCAATCAATTTAAAATGGGCTGTTGATAGAATGGTGAATAAATTATCAGGTGTTAATAGCAATAAAATTTTAGAAATAGCTTTGAATGAGGCAAAAGATATATGTGAAGAGGATGTGAAATTTTGTGAAAATATAGGATTAAATGGACTAAAAATTATTGAAGAAATCTATAATAAAAAAAAAGGTACAGTTAATATATTAACTCATTGTAATGCGGGTTGGCTTGCAACAATAAATTGGGGAACAGCAACCTCTCCAATTTATCATGCACATAAAAAAGGAATACCTGTTCATGTGTGGGCAGATGAAACTAGACCAAGAAATCAAGGAGCAAATCTTACATCTTATGAATTAAATGAAGAAGGAATTAAGAACACAATCATTGCAGATAATACAGGTGGAATATTAATGCAAAGAGGTGAAGTTGATATGTGTATTGTTGGAACAGACAGAACTCTAGCTAATGGAGATGTTTGTAATAAGGTTGGAACTTATCTTAAAGCACTAGCAGCTCATGATAACAAGATTCCTTTTTATGTTGCACTACCAAGTTCAACAATTGATTGGAATATAAAAGATCATAAAGATATTCCAATCGAGGAGAGAAATTCAGATGAATTATCTCAGATTGAAGGTTTAGATGAAAAAGGAGATATAAAAAAGATTCAAATATATCCAAAAAAAAGTAAAGCTATGAATTTAGCTTTTGATGTAACCCCAGCAAAATATGTTACGGGATTAATTACCGAAAAAGGTGTATGTGAAGCATCTGAAAAAGGACTTAAAGAATTATTTAAATGAAGAATTTAAATCAAAGAAATCAGATTATTGAATATTCGCTAAAATTAAATTCTACAAATCTTTCACCTCTAAGATCTGGCAATATATCATTGAGAGGAATAGAGGATGATACAGAAGGATACTTAATTACTCCATCAGGAAAAAAATACGAAACACTAAAACCTGAAGATATTGTTTTTATGGGTTTAAATGAAGAGGAAGAAGAAAACGATGCAAGCAACAAACCATCATCAGAATGGAGATTTCATCGAGATATTTATATAAATAAAAAAGAAGCACAAGCTATTGTTCATGCTCATTCTCCACACGCAACGGCTGTATCTTCACATGGAAAACCCATTCCACCTTTTCATTATATGATTGCTCTTGCAGGCGGAGATGACATTAAATGTGCAGAATATGCTACTTTTGGAACAGAAGAGTTATCTAAAAATGTTATCAAAGCTTTAGAAAATAGATCTGCTTGTTTAATGTCTAATCACGGCCAGGTTGCTTTTGGAAAAAATTTAGAGGATGCATTTGAACTAGCACAAGAGATAGAAAATATTTGTCATCAATACACTATTGCTTTAAAATTAGGACAACCTAAGATACTTTCATTTAAAGAAATGAAAAAAGTTTTAGATAAGGCTAAAAACTATAAAAAAGGGTAAAATGATTAAAGTTGGGGAGCATATTACTTTAGATATTATAGGTACTACAAAAGAGTACGATCCTTCAATCTATGAAAAAGTCATAAATAAAATCGCGAAAGCAGCAGATGTAACTATCCTTAATATTTCTAAATATAAATTTGAACCTCAGGGCTTTACAATTTTAGCTTTATTAGCTGAAAGTCACATCAGCTTTCATACATTTCCAGAAAAAGGAATAATAAGTTTTGATTTTTTTACCTGTGGGAAAATAAGTCCATCAGTAGCAATTGATATTGTTAAAAAAGAATTTGAACATAAAAGAATTGTTAAAAAAGAATTTAATAGAGATACCAGATCTCTTTACCATGATATCTATAGTTCACCTGGATTACAAAAATCATATGTTGTAAATGAAGTTTTAGAGGATTTTAAATCAAAAGTTGGTCAACATATTGAAATTTTAGAATTAGAACAATTTGGAAAATCTTTATTTATTGATGGTGAAATACAGGTAGCGGCGTCAGATGAACATTTGTATAGCTCAACTTTTGTTGGTGCTGGTTTAAAATTAAACAAAAAAAATGAGAGAGCTGCAATAATTGGCGGTGGTGACGGTGGCGTTGCAAGAGAATGCATTTCAAAAAAGTTTAATTTTATAGATTGGTATGAATTAGATCCAGAAGTTGTAGATGTTTGCAATAAACATTTGGGTGATATTGGAAAAAAAGCTACAGAAAAAAATTCTGTAAAATGTGTTTGGGGTGATGCTTTTGAGAGTATAAAGTCGGTTAACGAGGATACATATGATCATATTTTTGTTGATCTAAATGATGACCAGTTTTGTATAGATCTTGCTGCTAAAAATATGGACTCTTTAGTAAGAATACTCAAACCTAAAGGAGTTATAACTGCTCAAGTTGGTAGCCAAGATAAAAAACCTCTTCAAGTTGAAAATTGGTTGAATGTATTCAATCATCATTTTGGAAATACTAATTTATCTAGAGTTTACATACCTAGTTTTGATTGTTCTTGGAATTTCTCCTCTTCGATAAATCATTAATTTTTTCTTTTTAATATCCACAATCTGTGAAATACTATTTTTTTTTATTAAAGGAGATAACAATGAATATATTCAAGAAAACTATTTTTTCAGTTTTACTTTCTCTATTGGTAATAGGAAATGTAAATGCTGATAAAATAAGAATTGGAACAGAGGGAGCTTATCCACCATGGAACTCAAAAAATGAAGCAGGTAAGTTAATAGGATTCGAAGTTGAATTAGCTTACACGTTATGTAGATACATTGGACAACAATGCGTAATAGTTGAGCAAGATTGGGATGGAATGATTCCAGCGTTAATCATGAGAAAGTTTGATGCAATAATGGCAGGTATGTCAATTACTGCAGAAAGACAAAAAGCTATTAGCTTTTCTCAAGGATATGCAGATGAAGTTGCATCTTTAGCAGTCATGAAAGGTTCTAGCCTAGAGGGTTTAGATACATCTGCTGGGATAAATCTTACAAAACCAAATGCTGCAGCTAAAAAAGATCTTAAAACACTTACTGCTGCATTAGCAGGTAAAACTGTTTGTGTACAAACTGCTACAATTCACCAAAACTTTTTAGACTCTGGTGATGTTGGAAAAGTAAATGTAAGAACTTATAAAACACAGGATGAAGTTAACTTAGATTTAGCATCAGGTAGATGTGACGCTGCATTAGCTGCTGCAGTCGCATTCAGTGATTATGCAGAAAAATCTGGTAAGCCAGTTGTCTTAACTGGACCAACTTTCTCAGGTGGTGCATTTGGAAACGGTGTTGGAGTAGGTATTAGAAAAGATGATACTGAACTTTTGAAAAAGTTTAACGCCGCTATTAATAAAGCGAGAAAAAACGGAGACATTAGTAGAATTGCTACTAAGTGGTTTGGTTTCGACGCTTCTATGTAATTAAATTTTAGATTTGGCGACTATCATGTATAGTCGCCAATCTGTATGGAACTTCTAGCATTTGGAGATACTGGTTGGGGTGATGAACTTTTTTACGCAACACTGATGACTATAGCTGTTTCAATAACAGCAATGTTTATAGGTTTTCTTTTTGCATTAATCTTTACTCCATTAAAATTATCCAAAAACAAGTTTTTAAATTTTATAGCAAATTCTTACACAACCATCATCAGAGGTGTTCCGGAATTATTAGTAATTTATCTTTTCTTTTTTGGTGGAACTGGTGCAGTAATGTATGTTGCATCAATATTTGGTTATAATGAGTATATTGAGATAAATGCATTTATCACAGGCGCATTTGCAATTGGGATAATCTCTGGCGCTTATTCTACAGAGGTTTTTAGAGGAGCAATACAATCAATTGATAAAGGCCAGTTTGAAGCTGCTAATGTGTTAGGTCTCAATAAGTTTGGAAAATTTTTTAAAATAATTTTACCTCAAACATTAAGATTAGCTATTCCAAATCTAAGTAATGTTTGGCAGATAACGCTCAAAGATACTTCATTAATTTCAGTTACTGGTTTAGTTGAAATCATGAGACAGTCGTATATTGCTGCTGGATCAACGAGAGATCCATTATTCTTTTATTCATTTGCTGCAGTTTTATATTTATTACTCACTTTTGTAAGTATGAAATTGATCAACAGATTAGAAGTCAAATATAGTAGGGGGTACTAATGGATCTTGAATTAATGATTAATAGTTTCCCAAAGTTACTTAATGCAGCTGTAATAACTTTAAAACTTCTCTCAGTTTCTTTAATAATTGGATTGTTCATTGGCTTATTTTTTGCAATTCTAAGATTAAATAAAAATATATTTATCAATAGATTTGCTTATGGATATTCGTATGTATTTAGAGGCACTCCGCTTTTAGTACAGATTTTTATAATTTATTTTGGATTAGGTCAGATTGAATATTTAAGATCAACAGTTTTGTGGGTAATTTTAAAAGAACCATATTGGTGTGCAATTATTGCTTTTGCTCTAAACACAGGTGCTTATACTTCAGAGATATTAAGATCAGCATTTCAAACAATTAAACCTGGAATAATAGAGGCAGGTAAAAGTTTAGGTATCTCAAATAAAGTAATCTTTTATAAAATTCAGATACCTATAGCTATAAGACAATCTTTACCAGCTTATGGAAATGAAATTATCCTGATGATGAAAGGAACTTCTTTAGCGAGCACTGTCACCATAATGGACCTAACAGGTGTTGCCAAATATATAATTTCAACAACTTTTAAACCAATTGAAGTATTTATAGTTGCTGGTGGAATTTATCTATTTATGACTTTTATTATTCACAACGTAATTAAATTTTTAGAGAAAAAATATAGTTTTAATTAATGATATTGTTCTTAAGTAATGTTCTAGGATATTATAGGAAAAACGGCACAAGACCGACACATAGAGACTAAAGAACAACCAAATCCAACTTTTGTTTACCCAATCTTTCATTACCATTTTCTGTTACAAGATACGTTTCCCCTAGATTCATTGCTAAATTACTTTGTGAATCCATAAGTATCATGTGCATAAAGAACACATTACCAGGTTCTATTACATACGGATTGCCAGTGTATAGCATAGGCCAATCCATCCAATTTGGAGAAAAAGTATTTCCTAACGAGTAACCACAAGCATTCATTCGAGCTTTGTTGTAACCAAGGTCATCAAACGTTTTTGCATGAATATCAAAAACTTCTCCAATTTTGTTTCCTGTTTTCAACTTACCTTCACAATTTTTAAGAGCTTCAACACATGCTTCATGCATTTTATAATGTTTAGGATCTGCTTTACCAATAGGAATAGTTCTAAACATTGCAGAATGGTAATGCCTATAAGTACCAGCCCATTCAATAGTTAATTGATCTTGTTTATCTAAAACTTGTTTTTCTGCTTGATAACGACAAAGCAATGCATTTTTACCAGAACCAATTATAAATTCATTTGCAGGATAATCTCCACCACCCTCAAATATTACCCTGTTCATTTCTGCTAATATCTTAGACTCACTAACACCAGCTTTTGCATGTTTCCATACTTCGTCTAAAGCTTTATCCGCAAGCTCTGCAGCCTTTTTAACATAAACAATTTCCTCTTTGGATTTTACAACTCGTAATTTTGTTATTAAGTCTGATTTATCTTCAATAGAACAATAATTTTCTAAAGATTTGTTTAATCGAAGAGCATTACGACCAGTTAAACCATAAGCTTCATATTCAATTCCTAAATTTTTTCCTTTAAGATTTAATTCATTCAAAATAGTTTTAAGATTATCGGTTGGATTTGATCCATCTTTATCAACCCATATTCTAATATCTTCTATGTTGGATGTATTATGAGCTTGTCTTAAATCAGGAGCTCTTGTGAGTAGTATTAAATTTCCGTTTTTATCTAGAACTAATGTCTGAAAAAAAACATAACCAAAGGTGTCATATCCGGTTAACCAATACATGGACTCTTGTCTAAACATTAAAAGAGCATCTATATTTTGCTCTTTCATTGAATTTAAAACTTTATTTTTTCTGCTAGAAAACTCCTCTTTTGAAAAATGAAGCGCCATTAGAATTATTTAATAACTCGTATATTCTTTTATCTCTTTTATAACTGAACCGGTGTGATTATTAATTTCTAATTTTATTTTTGCACGATCATCATTAAGAAAATGGACGTCTCTTGAAAGTTTAATAAATTTTTCGCCAAAATCTTTATCTTTTTCACATTGTCTTTTATCATCCTCAATAACCCATAGTTTAGAATTTATTTCTTTTAATGATTGATAAAGATCATTAAGTTTATCATCAGATTTTACATTCTTATCCAACTGATTTTTTAGAATAGAGTGTTCGTTATTGATAAATTTTAGTTTTTCTGAATCTTTAATTTTTCCTTGTTTGATTTCTAAAATTGAAATTTTATCTAAAAGTTCACCTATCGAAACTTCAACTATAATTTTATTCATAAAATTTAATACTGTGCTATCTTGTTATAAATATGTCTAATATTTTAATTATTAAACACGGATCATTAGGAGATATAGCTCAAGCAAGTGGTGCAATTCAAGACATATCTGAAAATCATAAAAATGATCGAATTTATTTACTAACTACAAAAGCTTATTTAGAAGTTTTTAAAAAAAATCCATTTATTCATGAAGTAATTCTAGATAAAAGGTTGCCAAGATATAATCTTATATACTTATATTTCTTAATGAGGGAACTTAAGAAACATAGTTTTTCAAAAGTTTTCGATCTTCAAAATTCCTCAAGATCAAATTTTTATAAAAATATTCTTTTTCCTAAAGCAAAAAAAGAAACATGGTCTAGCTCAATTACTACTTTGCCAGATGTAATAGATAAAAAGGAATTTGATAAACACTCTGTTCTAGATAGATTTAATCATCAATTACAAACCTCAGGACTAAAAACATCTCATACTTTAAATCCTAATTTTAGTTGGGCTGGTTCTGAGATCAGTAAAATTAAAGATCATTTCAAGTTGGATAAATTTATTTTATTATTTCCTTTTTGCTCACCTCACTTACATATTAAGAAATGGCCTTATTATAATGATCTAATAAAACTTATTTTAGATAAATTTGGTAACGAATATAAAATTGTTTTAGCTCCAGGCCCATCTGAGATAAATGATGCAAAAGAAATAAATGCTGAAGTTTTATTAGATGATGGAAAAGCGCTTGATATTTCTCAATTAACTTCTTTGATCAAAGATAGTTCTTTTATTATTGCTAATGACACAGGTCCTGCTCATATTGCAGCTCATATTGGAGCTAAAGGTTTAACTTTATTTGGAAAACATACTACAGCTTACAAAGTTAGCATTGAAAGAGAAAATTTTAAAGCAATCGAAGTAACTGACTTGAATAATTTAAGTGCAGAAAAAGTTTTTGAAAGATTAGTTAATTCTCTAAGTTAATTAAGAATTTTTTTGTATTCTTCAAAAGTTTTATCCCATTGAAATTTTGAAACATATTCTTTGGCATTTTTTCCAAGCTCAATATATTTTTTATGTTCAATCATTGAATTTAATGATGAATAAATCTCATCTAGATTGTTCCCATCACAAATTAATCCAGTTTTATCATGATCTATTGCATCTGATGCACCACCATCTTTTCCTCCTAACGAAGGAATTCCATATTGTGCAGCTTCAACATAAGCTATCCCAAAACCCTCTACAGAAGTTTTATGTATTATAGATGGCATAACAAAGATATTAGACTTAGCCACTAAGGCATTTTTTAAATCATTGCTGATATCTTTAAAGAACATTACTTGTGAAGTTAGATTTAATTCTTCAACTAATTTTTTTATATTCTCCTCCTCATCGCCATAACCAATACAAATATAAACAATATCAGGGTATAGTTGTTTTAAATTTCTTAATGCCATAATTACTTTTTCATGATTTTTTCTTTTATCAAATCTAGAAACAGTAATTAGTCTCGGTGTTTTTACTTTTAATAGACTTTCAACTTTCTCAAGAGATTTTTTATTTAATTCCTGAACTGGATCAGCTCCAGGGTTTATGACTATAACTCTATCTTGGTCTACACCATTATTTATTGCTAAATTTTTTGTATATTCAGAATTTGCAATTATTTTCTCTACATTATTAAGAACTTTTATAACTCTTTTATTTAATGAGCTTCCTACAGGGTGGTTGATTTCCTTACCATGAATTAAACAAAACTTTTTTTTATCAGTTTTAATTAATTCTAAACTTTTCCAGTGATCAGCAATAATACCTTCAACTTTATTTTCTTTTAAAAATTCATTTATTAATTGAGCTTTTCTTATTTTTCTTAAAAATTTTATTCCACCAACTCTTTCAATTGAAAAGCTAGCTTGTTCATCAAAATCTTTATGATTTTCGTGATAATCTGCAAAAACTTTAATCATGAAATTTTTTGACATCTCACGAGATAAACCCCACATCAAACTTTGCATCCCACCTAATTCTGGCGGGAAATTTCTGGTAACAATAATGTACATTAATTAGTTTTCCACTTAATACCACATCCAGCACTAGGAATTTGGTTCTCAGGTCCCTTATTAGTTTCAGCAATTTGCGTCATAGCTTTGAAAAGATCACTATCGCCATCTCTAACTGGAATTAATTTTTTTAGTTCTCTTAATCTTCCTCTGTATTGAAGCTCTAAATCTTTGTTGTATCCAAAAAAATCTGGAGTACATACTGCATCATAAGTTTTTGCTACTTCTTGTGTTTCATCAACTAAATAAGGAAAACCAAATTGATTTTCTTTTGAAAATTTTATCATATTTTCAAATGAGTCCTCAGGATAATTTTCTGCATCATTAGCGCAAATAGCTACTGAATTGATACCGATATCTTTTAATTTTTTACAATCCTCAACAATGTCATTCGTCACTGCTTTTACATATGGGCAGTGATTACAGATAAACATTATTAACGTTCCTTTTTCACCTTTAACATCTGCTAAGGAAAGAATTTTACCCTCTGTTGATTTAAGCTTAAAGTCATGAGCTTTTTGACCAAAATCACATATTGGAGTTTGTATGGGCATAATGTAATAATATATAAATTATGTTTTACGATTTAAAAGATAAAAAACCAAAAAACTCTGGCGAAAATTGGGTAGCACCTAATGCAACTATAATAGGTGATGTTACTTTAGAAAAAAATTCTAGTATCTGGTTTAATGCAACTTTAAGAGGTGATGTAGAAAATATTCATATTGGTGAAGGATCTAATATTCAAGACGGGAGTGTTTTACATACAGATCCAGGTTATCCATTAAAAGTTGGAAAGAATGTTACCGTTGGACATATGGTTATGCTTCACGGCTGTACCATAGGAGATAATAGTTTAATTGGTATTGGAGCAGTAATTTTAAATAATGCAAAAATTGGAAAAAACTGTTTAGTCGGCGCAAAAGCATTAATTACAGAAAACAAAGAAATTCCAGACAACTCTTTAGTGATTGGTTCACCTGGAAAAATTGTAAGAGAAATTACTGAGGAAGAAAAAAAAGCAATTATTGAAAATACAAAACATTATCAAGATAATTGGAAGAGATACTCCAAATCAATTTTTTAATAATTTATGAAAAAACTTTTAGGGATCGTTATCCTAAGTTTAACTTCTATTTTATTAATAAGTTGCGGTGAAAAAAAAACACAAATTAAATTAGAAAAAGTATTATTATTTGGTGACAGCCTAATGTCAGGCTATGGCTTACCTGAGGAGTATCATTTATCTATAATTTTAGAAAAAAGTTTAAATTCTGAAGGATATCAAATTCAAGTTTTTAATGGCAGTGTCTCTGGTGACACTTCTTTAGATGGTTTAGATAGAATCGAAGATGAATTATCAGGTGAAAGTTATGACTTGATAATTATTGGTCTTGGAGCGAATGACATGTTAAGAAGAATTAACCCAAATCAAACCAAGCAAAACTTGGATAAGATTATTGATATTATACTAGATAATAACATTAAAGTAATTCTTGCAGGTATGGTTGCCTCACATACAAATGGATTAAGTTATAAAAAAAAATTTGATAAAATTTATCCTGATTTATCAAAAAAATTTGAATTAGAATTAATTCCATTTCTATTAAAAGGTGTTGCTCTTAACCCAAACTTCAATCAGGATGATGGATTACATCCAAATGAAAAAGGGGTATTAATTATTGCTGAAACGATAAAAAAAAGTATTACTAATTTTTCAAAGAAATAGCTTTTAAGCTTTGTTTAACTAATAATTAGTTATTAAGGAACTAACCACTCATTTTTGTTATTTTCTAAATCAAACTTTGCTCTTCGATGTCCTTTTGCTGCAAGATACAGCCACTCAATTGATTTTATTTTACATTTTATAACTGTAAAATTTTTATAACCTTCCTCACTTTGTTCCATAGTGTAATCAAAATCTTCTAATTTAGATATCATTCCAGAAGTTGGATTTTCTGATGAAGTTCCAGGAGGGCTATCAGTTAAATAACAACGTCTACTGATATGTTGAGTTTTTTTCCATGACTCTTTAGTTGTAGAATTTTGATTATTAACTTCACATTCTACTTTTACTCTTAATTGTATCTTTTCTTCTTTATCGTAGAAGACTAAAGAGGCATTCTTATTTTTTTTAAGTATGTCTACTTTTGGGGATCTTAAATCAGTATGAAACTGTAACAGATTATTTTTTCTATCTGATTTACGTAAAACAACTATTCTACCATCAACTTCATTTTGATCAGTGCAAATAAAAACTGGAATTCTAAATGGTGAGCCTCTATTGGTTACAGCATCATCTAACATAGACCAATACTTATTTTGAATTTCTGCAAAATCTTCATAGTATGCTGGGTGCATACTTTACTTTCTAAATCTTTTTATTAAGCTTGAAGTATCCCAACGATTACCACCCATGCCTTGTACTTCACCATAATATTTATCAACAAGTTCAGTAACAGGTAACAATGAGCCATTATTTTTAGCTTCATCCATCGCAATTTTTAAATCTTTTCTCATCCAATCCACTGCAAAACCAAAATCAAATTTGTTATCAATCATTGTTTTATATCTATTCTCCATTTGCCAAGATTGAGCAGCACCTTTTGAAATAACTTCAATGACATCTTCCATGTTCAATCCAGCCTTCATTCCAAAATTAATAGCCTCAGATAAGCCTTGAACTAAACCTGCAATACAAATTTGATTAACCATTTTAGCTAGCTGTCCATTGCCAGGACCACCAAGTAATTTCATTTTTTTACTGTAACAATCAATTTTATCTTTTGCTTTATCAAAGTCTGCTTGATCACCACCGATCATAACTGTCAGTGCTCCATTTTCTGCACCAGCTTGCCCTCCTGATACAGGAGCATCTAATGCACCAAATCCATTTTTTTTTGCATAAGCATGAATCTCTCTTGCAATTGTTGCAGAAGCAGTTGTGTTATCAATATAAACAGCACCTTTTTTAATTGTTTTAAATGCACCGTTGTCTCCAAAAGTTACTTCTCTTAAATCATTATCATTTCCAACACATGTAAAAATGTATTCAGCATCTTTTGCAGCTTCAGCTGGAGTATCAGCTATATTACCTTTGTATTCTTTAATCCATTTTTCAGCTTTGGATTTTGTTCTGTTAAAAACAGTTACATTGTGTCCACCTTTTGATATATAACCAGCCATTGGATAACCCATGACACCAAGACCTATGAAAGCAACATTACAGCTCATAATTAATTAATATGTTTAAAAGTTTAAGTTTAAAAGTAATTATATTTGGTTTTATATTTACATTTTTTTCTAGTTTTGGACAGAGTTTTTTTCTTGGTCTTTTTAATTCTAGCATACGAGAGGCATTATCTATCACCCAGGGACAATTTGGAACAATTTATGCATCCGCAACTTTGTTGAGTAGTTTTTTATTAATTTGGGTTGGAAAAAAAATAGATGATATCAATATTTTTAAATTTGCATTTTTTGTAACAATACTTTTATCTTTTTCGTGTTTTTTCTTTTCAAAAATTTCTTCAATTACTTTTTTATTTATTTCAATTTTTCTCATGAGATTTTCAGGTCAAGGTATGATGTCTCATACTGCAACAACGACAATTTCAAGATATTTTACAAAATCTAGAGGAAAAGCTTTAAGTACAAGCTGGTTTGGTCTCTCTACTGCTGAATTTATATTACCTGTTTTAATTGTATATTTACTTACTATTACTTCTTGGCAAAATTTATGGATATATATTTCAATATTAGTTTTAATATTTCTTCCAATTACTTCTTTTATCTTGGTAAGGAATTTAAACTTTGAGTCTAGAGAAGAAACAAATCAAAATGAGTCTAGTGAAAATATAAAACAGTGGAAAAGAATTGAAGTTCTTAAAGATTATAGATTTTATATCGTTTGTTTGAATATGTTAGCAATGCCATGGATTGCAACAGGTGTATTTGTTTACCAATCTTTTATTACTGAGTCTAAAGGGTGGGGCACTTATGTAATTGCCCAGTCTTTTATGGGTTATTCTGTTTTGTCAGTAATAACTTTATTAGTTGCAGGTTTTTTGATTGATAAATTTACTAGCAGAAAATTACTTATTTTTATGAATATTCCGTTGTTAATCTCAACAATAGTTTTAATGTATTTTGATATTTCATTTTCAGCTTTCTTATTTTTAGGTTTAATTGGTATATCAAATGGACTTGCAAACGTATTAGGCTCTTCAACATGGGCAGAAATTTATGGTGTAAGGCACATCGGATCTATAAAAGCCTTAACTACTGCATTAATGGTTTTTTCAACCGCTTTTGGTACTGCATTATTTGGTCTTTTAATTGATACAGGATTTTCAATAGAACAAGTTGCACAAGTATCATTTATCTATATCGCTATAGCTACAGTTTTGTTATTTTTTGTTAGAAATAAGCTAAATCCTCAGTATTTATAAAATTCTCCTTGATTTTTTAAAGTTCACTGTATAGATACTCCGCATGGCTAGAGTAACAGTAGAAGATTGCATCGATAAAGTAGAAAGTCCTTATGAATTAGTTTTAGTTGCCAAAGAAAGAGCAACTCAACTTAACACTGGAATAGAACCAACTTTAGATAGAGATAACGATAAAAATACAGTTATTGCTCTTAGAGAAATTGCAGAAGAAAACATTAAAGTAAATGAACTTACTGAAAGTGCAGTTTACAAATTAAGAAAACATGTAGAGCAAGTTGATGATGGTGCTGAAGATGATGAAGATGTTGGTGATGATTTTGAAAGTCTTTATAAAGGTGAAATTTCAAAAAGCGGTACACCTATTTTACCATCTAAGAGAGCAAGAAAAACTCCAGAAAAAATTCAAGTTTCTAACGAAGATTTAGCAGAACTATCTCAAACTGCTAAACCGGATATTGATACAGCTGCAACTGATGAAACAGGTGATGAGCAAGGGGATGTTTCGTTAGATGAGGTGACTGAAACAGAAAATCAAGCTACTGATCAAGATACTTCAAACGAAGCTGAGAATAATTAAGTAAATTCTTTTAAAATTTTTTCCCTATGTTCGTCTAAATCAGGGATATCACCTCTAGTTTTTTCATCCTCATAAGTAGACATTTTAATTGGATTACCTGCTAATTTAAAATCTCCAATTTCTTTATGAAATGCTTTAACAATCATGTTTCTTGCATCTACTTGAGGATTTTCTACTGCTTCTTTAATATTGAATATTGGACCACATGGAATCTTTTCTTTTTCCATATCTTTAACCCATTCACTTGTAGATCTAGAAACTAATTTCTTTTCAAGTATATTTTTAAGTTCATCCATATTTTTGGCTCTAGATGAATTATCAGAAAATTTAGAATCTTTACTCATTTCAGGCATTGATAAAAGTTCACAAAGTTTTTCAAATAATCTATCGTTTCCTGCCGCTATAATAATGTAACTATCTTTTGTTTTAAAAGCTTCGAACGGTGCAATTGATGGATGACGTGATCCCATTGGTTTTGGTATTTCATTTTTTGCCAAGTAACGAGCTATAGCATTTTCTAAAATTGCTATTTGACAATCTAGCATCGAAACATCTATAAACATTCCTTTACCTGTTTTTTGTCTATCATAAAGAGCTGCATTAATTCCAATTGCTGTAAATAAACCTGCAGTGATGTCACCAATTGATGTCCCAACTCTAGTTGGTTCAGAATTAGGCTGTCCAGTCACACTCATTAATCCACCCATTCCTTGAACAACCATATCGTAAGCAGGTAATTCTTTGAGAGGACCAGTTTGTCCAAATCCAGAGGCAGAAGCATAAATTAATTTAGGATATTTTTTGTTTACATCTTTCCAACCGTAACCCCATTTTTCTAAAGTACCTGGTTTAAAATTTTCAACTAAAATATCTGCTTTAGATAAAATTTTATCAAAAATTTTTTTATCGTCACTGTTCTTTAAATTCAGCGCAATACTCTCTTTACCTCTATTTAAAGACATAAAATAAGCTGAGTAATCTTTTATGAATGGTCCAAATTTTCTTGAGTCATCTCCTATTTCTGGGGCTTCAACTTTAATTACTCTTGCACCAAGATCTGATAATATCATTGTGCAGTAAGGACCTACCAATACCCTTGTTAGATCAACAACTAGAAGGTTTTTTAAAGGTCCATCCATATAATTACGTATATCATGAGTTTTTGTCGACTTGACTCTTATTAATAAGTTCACTTTAATTCAATTATTAAAAATAACAATAGAGGGAAAAAATAATGTTTAAAAAGATATCTTTATATTTAACTTCATTAGTTTTTGTTTTTACTACTATTGGTTCTGCTTATGCGGTTACGCTGAAAGCTAGTCACCAATGGCCTGGTACACCAAGAGCTGATGGATCTTATGATCCACGTCATGAAATGGTTCAAATCATTGCTGACGAGGTTAAAAAAGCAAATGTTGGAGTAGATATTAGAATTTACCCAGCTAAATCATTATACAAACCAAAAGAACAGTGGAAACCAATGACTACTGGTCAATTAGATATTTCTGCTTTTCCATTAGCATATGCTTCTAAATTCCATCCAGAATTTGATGCAACTTTAATGCCTGGAACAGTGAAAAATCATGACCACGCATTAAGATTTAATAAAGGTCCAATGATGACTGAAATTAAAAAGATTATTAATGATGCAGGTGTTGTAGTTTTATCTGATGCTTGGTTAGGTGGTGGTTTTGCTTCAAAAACAAAATGTATCAAAAATCCTAGCGATGCTAAAGGTCAAGTTATGAGAGCTGCAGGAAAAGCATTTAACCAAATGTTAGAGGCAGCAGGAGCTGGTATACAAAGTATGCCTTCATCTGAAATTTACACAGGTTTACAAACTGGTGTATTAACAGGTGCTAACACAAGTTCAGGAAGTTTTGTAAGTTACAAAATTTATGAACAAGTTTCATGTGCTACTCCTCCAGGAAAATTTGGTCTATGGTTTATGTATGAGCCAATTTTGATGTCGAAAAAGTCTTTTGATGCTCTAAATTCTAAGCAACAAAAAGCTTTAATGAAGGCAGGAAAAGTTGCTGAGAAATACATGACAGCTCAAGTAGAAAACTTAGATAAAAAGTTTGAAGATGCTTATAAAGCTGCAGGTGTAAAATTAGTATACATGGACGCAAAAGACCATGCTGCATGGGTAGAGATTGCGAAAAAATCTTCTCATAAAGCATTTGCTGATAAAGTTCCAGGTGGCGATAAGCTGATGGAAATGGCTTTAGCAGTTAAATAAAATAATATATAAAGAACCCCTATTTATTCATATTAAATAGGGGTTTTTTTTATGAAAAAAAAGTATCTTCAATTTTGTGATCTAATAGCTAAAGCATGTGGTGCCTTCGCTGTGTTAGCATTACTCTTATCAATCTTAGTAATTGTTGAACTTGTTTTTGAAAGATATTTTTTTCAAAGAGCAATCACATGGCAAACAGAACTTGTCACAATGTTGTTAGTTGCTTCAACTTTTATAGGAAGTGTGTACGTTCTAAGTGAGAAAGCTCATGTGAGCATGGAATGGATTTACGATTTTTTATCAAAAAAAAATGTAATTAAATTAAAAATTTTTACATCTTCTATTAGTTTGTTATTTTTCCTAATTTTATTTTATTTTGGATTCTTAATGTTCGAAGAAGCATTTACCAAAAATTATTCAACAGGAACTGTCTGGGATCCACCACTTTGGATACCATATTCATCAATGATGTTGGGTGCTTTATTAATGATATTACAGTATATCGCAGAAATTATAAAATTAACTGATGAAGAGGATTTTAAATAAATGGATCCATTAATTATAGCATTAATTGTTGCGGTTTTTACTTTATTGGTACTTTTTTCTGGAATTCCAATTGCATTTGGTTTGAGTTTTGTTTCGATAGCTCTTTTGGTTACATTTGAAGGCTTTCAAATGCTCGACGTCTTTGCTGAAACATTTTTTGCAGGATTAAACTCTTTTGTTTTACTTTCTATACCAATGTTTATTCTTATGGGAATGGCTGTTGCTAATTCTCCTGCTGGAAAAGATTTGTATACTGGATTAGATAGATGGCTTTGGAGAGTGCCAGGTGGATTGGTGATTTCAAATATTGGAGCTTGTTCAATTTTTGCAGCTTTAAGTGGATCTAGTCCTGCAACTTGTGCTGCAATTGGAACAATGGGAATACCTGAAATGAGAAAAAGAGGTTATTCTGATCAAATCGCAACAGGAACCATTGCGGCTGGTGGAACCTTAGGAGTTTTAATTCCTCCTAGTATTGTTTTGATAGTCTACGGAATCGCAACAGGTACATCAATTGGAAGATTATTTTTATGTGGTCTTATACCAGGTTTTATGTTGGCAGGTATGTTTGCAATATGGGCTTTAATTCATAGTTATTTTATTGATAAAGATGCAGCAAAAGCTTTAAGAAATAGAGTAAGACCAACTCTAAAAGAAAAACTTGAAGTTTTACCAAGAATTCTTCCTTTCTTAGCGATTATAGCAGGAGTTCTGTATGTACTTTATGGAGGAGTTGCAACACCATCAGAGGCATCTGGAGTGGGGGCATTTTTAGTGTTTGTTTTAATTGCTGTTGTTTATAAAATTTATCAGCCGAAAAAGATCTGGAACATTGTTAAAGTTTCTATGAAGGAAAGTGTAATGATAATGTTTATTATTGCTGCTTCATATCTTTTTGCATTCACTCTTTCACAATTGTATGTAACTCAGTCATTAGCACAGAGCATGGTCGAATTGAGCTCTAATAAATGGGTTGTGTTCATTCTAATAAACATATTTCTTTTAATAGCTGGTTTCTTTTTACCGCCAGTTGCAGTTATTGTAATGACTTCAGCTATATTATTGCCAGTTATTACTACTTTAGGTTTTGACCCATACTGGTTTGCAATAGTGTTTACAATCAATATGGAGATTGGCTTAATTACACCACCAGTTGGATTAAATCTTTATATTATAAAAGGAATTACCCCAGACGTTAGTTTGTCAGAAATTTTAAAAGGATCTATACCGTTTATGATAATTATGGCTTTAGCTATAGTAATTTTATGTATTTTTCCTGAGATTGTTACATGGTTACCTGATAAAATAATGGGTAAAGACCTTGGATTCTAAAAAAAAAATAAACAGAAAAATATCAGTCGCCCCAATGATGGATTGTACTGATAGGCATGATCGTTTCTTTTTAAGACTGATGAGTAAAAATGTAATGCTCTATACTGAGATGGTTGCAACAAAATCTGCAATTCATGGCGACAGAAAAAAAATTTTATCTTTTAGTCCTGAGGAAAAACCATTAGCTTTACAAGTAGGTGGATCTAATAAAGAGGAATTAGCAGAAGTAGCTAAAATTGCAGAGGATATGGGTTATGATGAAGTTAATATTAATCTTGGTTGTCCTAGTAAAAAAGTTCAAAAAAATAAATTTGGTGCATGTCTAATTAAAGAGCCTGATTTGGTTGCTGAATGTATTAATTCAATGGTAAATGCATGTAGAATTCCTATTACAGCTAAGACAAGAATTGGTTTCGATGATACAGAAGAGTTCGATTATTTAAATAATTTTATTCATAAGATGAGAGATGCTGGTTCAAAAACATTTATATTGCATGCAAGGAAAGCAATCTTGACAGGTTTATCTCCCAAACAAAATTTAAACATTCCAAAACTAAATTATAAAATGGTTTATGATATTAAAAAAGAAAATCCTAATTTAGAAATAATTATAAATGGAGGGATAACAAAAATTGAGGAAATAAATAATCATTTAAACTATTGTGATGGTGTAATGATAGGAAGATCAATATATCAAAATCCATATTCCTTAATTGAAATTGAAAAAGAAATATTCAAGACAAAGAGTAGTCCTACAAGGGAACAAGTTGTAGAAAAACTTTTAGAGTATGCTGATAGAGAAGTAAAATTAGGAACAAAAATTAATCATATCATGAGACATACAGTAGGTTTATATCATGGACAAGTTGGTTCAAAAGAATGGAAAAGATATTTAAGTGATAACATGATGGCAAGAGACTCTGATTTTCAAAAAGCAAAACATATTATGACTATTGTTCAGAATAATGAGAAAGCAATTCAGGCTAACTCATAATGGAAACCTTAGACATAAATGAAATTATAAATCTTTTATTTGTTTTATCTTTAGCTGCATCTGTTGCTGGTTTTATGGCAGGATTATTAGGAGTTGGTGGTGGTATAATAATAGTGCCTGCTCTTTATTACGCTTTTACCGTTTTAGATTTTGATATTGCAACAAGAATGCATCTTTCAGTTGGTACTTCACTAGCAATTATAATTCCAACTTCTATCATATCAACAAAAACTCATATGGAGTATGATGCAGTTGATTTTAAACTCATAAAATCCTTTGGCATATTTATTTTATTTGGAGTTATTGGGGGAACATTTTTAGCAGTAAATTTAAAAACACCAGCTTTCGTTTTGTTCTTTTCCATTATGGCTTTTATAGTTGGTTTATTCTTTATCTTTTTTAGAGAACAACTTTTAAAAAATCCAAAAATGATTTCTGACTCAGCTAAAAATATTTCAGGAATTATTATAGGTTTCATATCTGTATTACTGGGGATTGGTGGTGGTTCATTAATGGTTCCTTTTATGAGAACTTTTGGATATGATATTAGGAGATCGATAGGAACTGCAGCAGGAGTTGGTTTTCTGATTGCTGTATTTGGTACAATTACAATGATTACTGGAGGTAAAATTGTAGATAATATTAATACGCCCTACAGTCTTGGATATGTGAATTTACTTGGATTTCTAGTTTTCGTGCCAGTGACAATGATAATGGCTAGAGTAGGCGCTAAAGCAGTTTATAAAATAGATAAAAATATATTGAGTAAGATCTTTGGAATATTCTTAATTATCGTATCGATCAGATCTTTTTTTGAATACTTATCAATAAATTAATATTAACCAGTTCCCCATTTAACCTTGTTCCAGATTCTCTCATGAAAATAGTAAAAAAAAAGTGGAACTATAGATCCAACACCGAGTATTCCTGCACCAGTGAATGTTCCAGTGTATATGTATCCAAAAATTACCCAATAAACAAAAATGATAAATCTCCAAGAAAAAGTTTTAGCTATTGATCTAATTTTTTTATCTGCCATAAAAAAAAAGAGGTGACTTCAGTCTCCCTCCATCACCTCACAAATATAGTTTAAATGATTCTTTACAGTTTTATGAACACTTTTTAGTTGAATCTTTCCCTTATTAAATTTTTTGATCGTACTCACCAATCTTGCCAGTTTTCATTAATGTTTTATCAATGAATTTAAAAATATTTAATTTTCTTTCATCAGAAGTAGGGCTTTCTGTTACTACAACTAATGAGGGTTTATTAGAGGATGCTCTAATTAAACCCCAAGAACCATCTTCAAAAGAAAATCTAACTCCATTTACTGTTATAATTTCCTTTATTTCTTGATTATCTATTTTAATTTTTTGGTCTTTTATTTTTTTAAATTCCCTTACCATTTCGTCAACTACATTGTATTTTTCCTCATCTTTACAAAAAGGCGCCATTGTTGGTGATTGGTAGGTAATTGGAAGTTCTTCAATTATTTCACTCATTTTCTTATCTTGATTATTTAATAAGTGACAAACTTGAATTGCTGAATTAATTCCGTCGTCGTAACCATAACCTAATGGTTGATTGAAAAAAAAGTGCCCACTTTTTTCAAATCCAGCCAAAGCTTTTTCGTTATGCACTTTTCTTTTGATGTGAGAATGACCTGTTTTCCAATATAAAGTTTCACATTGATTTTTGTTTAAAATTTTGTCAGTTGAATAAAGACCAGTAGATTTTACATCTACAATGAACTTTGAATTTTTATGTGAATTGGACAAATTTCTAGCGATCAATAAGCCTATTTTATCAGAAAAGATTTCGTTTCCCTCATTATCAATTACACCAACTCGATCACCATCTCCATCAAAACCAAAACCAATATCAGCATTGTTTTCTTTTACTGATTTAACAATTGCATGGAGCATTTCTAAATCTTCAGGGTTTGGATTATATTTTGGGAAATTCCAATCTAAATTACAGTCTAATTCTATTACTTCACACCCAATACCTCTTAGTATATCAGGAGCAAAAATCCCTGCTGTACCATTACCACAAGCAACAACAGCTCTTATTTTCTTTTTTAACTTATTCTTACTTATTAAATCCTCTTTATAAATCTTATCAAAATCTCTAATTTGTTTTTCATTACCTTCACCTTTAGTAAAATTTTGGTTTAAAGTGATTTCTTTTAATTCTTTCATTTCCTCAGGGGCATGGGTTAATCCTTTTTTGATGCCCATTTTTACTCCCGTCCAGCCGTTTTCATTATGACTAGCTGTTACCATAGCAACTGCATCAGCATCTAAATTAAATTGTGCAAAATAAACCATTGGTGATAGAGATAAACCAACATCTTCAATGAAACACCCAGTCGATACTAAACCCTTTTTTAAAGCTGACTTTATTTTTTCGCTGTATGATCTGTAATCATGTCCAACTATTACTCTTGGGTTTTCTTTTTTAGTATGTTCTTTAATTTGAGTTCCTAGACCTTTTCCAAGATTCGTGATTCCTGGCTCATTTATATCTTTTTCATAAATCCATCTTGCGTCATATTCCCTAAAGCCGAAGGGATCTATTTTTATTGATTGAGACATGCTGTTAATTACTTACATTTTTTTGATTTTTATAGTTGAATTTTTTTTTCACTGTTCTATAAATGTTCTGTTGATTTACATAATATTTAGTATATTAACACTCAGCGCACACAACATATAGTTGTTTTCGCTATATTAACAAGATATAATAACAAAAAATGAATAAAATACTATCGCAGGCATTAAAGAAAGCTGTCTCTGAATTAAGCCCTGAGGTTAAAGAAGTCCAAAAAAGCAATAGACCAGATTTATTCTCTTTAAATAATGAAACTGAGCTGTTTCAAAATGATAAAGGCATAATAATTAAAATTGACCGATCAAAAGATACAAACTTAACTGATTTTGGTAAGGCAACTTTAAAAGACAGATATCTTGGTCACAACGAATCTTTTCAAGATTTATTTGCGAGAGTAGCTAGTACTTATGCTGATGATAATTTACATGCGCAAAGAATTTATAATTATATTAGTAATCTTTGGTTCATGCCAGCTACACCGGTTTTATCTAATGGTGGAACTAAAAGAGGATTACCAATTTCATGTTTTTTAAACGAAGCATCTGATAGCTTGGGTGGCATTTTAGATCTTTGGAGCGAAAATGTTTGGTTAGCTGCAAAAGGTGGAGGTATAGGAAGTTATTGGGGCAACCTAAGATCAATAGGTGAAAAGATAGGAAGAGTTGGAAAGACTTCAGGAATTATTCCTTTTATAAAAGTTATGGACTCATTAACTATGGCAATAAGCCAAGGTTCTTTAAGAAGAGGGTCTGCAGCATGTTACCTTCCAATAGATCATCCTGAAATAGAAGAGTTTATGGAAATGAGAAGACCTACAGGCGGTGATCCAAATAGAAAAGCATTAAACTTACACCATGGTGTTTTAGTTTCGGACGCATTTATGCGAGCTGTAGAAAATGATGAACAATGGGCATTAAAGAGTCCAGTTGACGGAACTGTTCAGCAAACTTTATCTGCTAGAAATTTATGGATTAGACTATTAACTGCAAGAATTGAAACAGGTGAGCCTTACATCATTTATATTGATACAGTTAACAGACAAATTCCACAACATCATAAGTTAGCAAATCTTACTGTTAAGACCTCAAATCTTTGCAGTGAGATAACATTACCTACTGGTTTAGACAAAGATGGAAGAGATAGAACCGCTGTTTGTTGTTTGTCTTCGTTAAATTTAGAAAAATATGATGAGTGGAAAGATGATCCAGATATGATCGGAGATGTGATGAGATTTTTAGATAATGTCTTATCCGATTTCATTAAAAAAGCGCCTGAACAATTTAAAGACGCAAAATACTCAGCTGAAAGAGAGAGAAGCGTTGGGTTAGGAGTAATGGGCTTTCATTCTTTTTTACAGAAAAAAAGAATTCCACTTGAGTCTGTGATGGCAAAGTCATGGAATAAAAAGATTTTTAAAAATATTCATGAAAAAGTAAATCAAGCCTCAAAAGATTTAGCTGAGGAAAGAGGTGCATGTCCTGATGCTGCAGAATATGGTTTTAACGAAAGATTCTCAAATAAAACTGCAATAGCACCAACAGCATCTATATCAATTATTTGTGGTGGAGCATCACCAGGAGTAGAACCTATTGCGGCTAATAGCTATACTCACAAAACTTTATCAGGATCTTTCAATGTCAGAAATAGATATCTTGAGGAGATTTTAGAAAGTCACGGCAAGAATGATGATGAAACATGGTCAACAATAACTACTAATCAAGGTTCAGTTTCACATCTAAATTTTTTAACTGATTTAGAAAAAGATGTTTTCAAAACTGCATTTGAATTAAATCAGAAATGGATTATAGAGCTGAGTGGTGATAGAACGCCATTTATTTCTCAAGCACAATCTGTCAACTTATTTTTGCCAGCAGATATTCATAAAAAAGAATTACATAGAATTCATTTTGATGCATGGAAAAAAGGTCTGAAAAGCCTTTATTACTGCAGATCAAAATCAATTCAAAGAGCTGAAAATATCAATAATGCTCAATCAACTGATATTACAGCCAATGTATATAAATCTAAAAATCAACAAACTAACGAGGAACAAGAATACGAGGAGTGTTTATCATGTCAGTAGTAGAGAAAATCAAAGTAGAAAAAAAAGAAATTATCCAACCAAAAAAAATGGGTCTTTTAGTTGAAAATCCAGTTTACAAACCTTTTAGATATCCATGGTGTTATGATGCGTGGTTAACGCAACAAAGAATTCATTGGTTACCTGAAGAGGTGCCACTTGGTGATGATGTTAGAGACTGGCAGAAAAATTTATCACAACCTGAAAAAAATCTTTTAACTCAAATTTTTAGATTTTTCACACAAGCTGATGTTGAAGTTAATAACTGTTACTTAAGACATTACACAACCGTTTTTAAACCAACTGAAGTTTTAATGATGATGACAGCTTTTGCTGCAATGGAAACGGTTCATGTTGCTGCTTATTCTCATTTATTAGATACTATTGGAATGCCAGAGTCAGAATACTCTGCATTCATGAAGTATAAAGAAATGAAAGATAAATATGACTACATGCAAGGGTTTAATGTTAACTCAAAAGAAGATATTGCTAAAACAGTTGCAGTCTTTAGTGCTTTCACTGAAGGTTTACAATTATTTGCAAGTTTTGCGATCCTTTTAAATTTCCCAAGACATAATAAGATGAAAGGAATGGGACAAATAGTTACTTGGTCTGTAAGAGATGAAACTCTTCACTGCAATTCTATGATTAGAATTTTTAAAGAATTCATCAAAGAGAATCCAGAAATCTGGACACCAAAATTGAAAAAAGAATTATATGAAGCTTGCAGAACTATTATTGAACATGAGGATGCCTTTATAGATTTAGCTTTTGAAATGGGTCCAATGGAAGGATTAACTGCAAAAGAGGTAAAAGACTATATTAGATTTATTGGTAATAGAAGACTAGTTCAATTAGGCTTGGAACCAATTTATGATGTACAAAAAAATCCTCTTGGATGGTTAGATACAATGTTAAATGCAGTTGAGCATATGAATTTCTTTGAAGGTCGTGCAACAGAGTATTCTAAAGCATCTACACAGGGAACTTGGGTCGAAGCTTTTAGTTAATTATCTTTGATTTAATTGTAAAACTTTTCTGTGCTTGTTACCTTTGTAACTTGCAAGAGGTCTGATCAGTTTATTTGCAGCATGTTGCTCCATTATATGTGCTGACCAACCAGTTATTCTTGAAATGACAAATATCGGTGTGAAAAAATCTGTGTCAAAACCCATTAAATGATATGTCGGGCCTGTAGGGTAATCCACATTTGGATGAATGTTTTTTCTCTCAATCATCACTTTTTCAACAATGTCATAAATTTTTTCAAATTTTTTATCTTTTTTAATTTTTGCTACTTTAGCAAAATATTTTCTCATTGTAGGAACTCTTGAGTCTCCACTTTTGTAAACTCTATGACCAAAACCCATAATAACTTCTTTATTGTCTAATGCATCATTTATCCATTTAAGAGCATTTCCAGGATCCTTAATTTTATTCATCATATGCATCACTTCTTCATTTGCTCCTCCATGTAATGGACCTTTTAAACTTGCTATTGCTCCAGTAATTGCACCATGAATATCAGATAAACTGCTGGTAATAGTTCTTGCAGTAAATGTTGAGACATTAAAGCTATGCTCTGCATACAATATTAAAGATACATCAAAAGCTTTTACTATTTCTTTTTGAGGAACTTTTCCAAAACACATATAAAAAAAGTTTTCTGCTATATTTAAATTTTTTTTGGGTTTGATAATTTTTTTCCCTTTTCTAATTCTGTAGAAAGCAGCTAATGCAGTAGGAGTTTTTGCGAGGATTCTAATTGCTTTTCTCATATTTGCTTCAGGAGAGGAGTCGGTTGTTTCTTTATCCTCTAAACCCATAATACTTACTGCGGTTCTGGCCACATCCATAGGATGGGATTTTTTAGGCATTTTTTTTATAACTGAATATAAATCTTTTGATAATTCTCTATTATTTTTCTCTTCCTTTTCAAATTTTCTAAGCTGGATAGTATTGGGCAAATCTTTATTTAAAATAAGATAAGCAACCTCCTCAAATCTACAATATTCACAAAGATCTTGAGCAGCATAACCTCTATAAGTAAGAGAGTTTATTTCAGGCATTACTTTTGAGACTTCTGTCTCGTCTACAACAATTCCTAATAAGCCTTTTTTAATATCATCACTCATTATTCGTGACCATCAGTGTTAAAGTTATAAATTTTTTCATCCAAACTATTATATTTCTCATAATCCACAAGATCATATAAACGCTTTCTAGTTTGCATTTTATCAATAATGTTGTTTTGATGTCCATTTGCATAAATGTCCCTCAAACCATCCTCAACATTTTTCATTGCTAACCTTTGAGTTGTAACAGGATAAATAACTATATTGTAACCCAGTTCTTCTAGTTGTTTATAATTTAATAATTTAGTCTTTCCAAATTCAGTCATATTGGCTAACAAATAACACGATAATTCTTTTCTAACTTTTTCAAAATCCTTTTCATCATGAAGAGCCTCAGGAAAAATAATTTCTGCTCCAGCATCGATATATGCTTTACATCTCTCGATCATTTTATCAATGCCCTCAACACTTTTTGCATCAGATCTTGCAATAATCTTAAAATTTTCATCTTTTTTAGTTGAAACACATTCTTTAATTTTTTTCACCATTGCATCAGTAGATATCAATTCTTTATTATCCAGGTGCCCACATCTTTTTCTTTCAATTTGATCTTCTATATGAACCCCAGTAATTCCGAACTCCTCAAAAGTTTCTATGGTTTCCTTGCAAGATTTAAATCCTGTATCTATATCTACAATGGTAGGAAGGTTTGTAACTCTAGAGATTAAATATGACCGCGTACTAACATCTTGCAGTGTAGTTAATCCAATATCTGGAAATCCAAGATCATTTGCCATAACACCTCCTGAAACATAAACGGCATCATAACCAATTTCCTCAATTAATTTTGCTGTTAAAGGATTATAAGCACCAGGAACTCTTAATATTTTTTTTGATTTTAATTTCTCTGTAAAATCTTTTCTTTTTTGAATTGGTTCTTTTTCAACAAAATGCATTAAAAAATTCCTTTTTTAAAATTTCGTTTAATCTTGCTTTTTTTTACAACAATATTCAATTTATCTAATTGACCTGACTTTAGATTTCTCAAATTTTGCACTGTCTTTAAAAATCTTTCAATTTCTTTTTTATCTAATATATCCTCAGTAAGTGTTAAAAATTTGTTTATATAGTTTTTTCTCTTGAATGGTCGTGAACCATAAGGATGAGCATCAGCAACTCCTTGTTCCTCACTAATTTTTTTTCCATTTTTAAGTGTTATTGTGACTTTTGCACCAAAAGCCTTTTTACTAGGGTTTGGATCATGATATCTTTTGGTCCATTTTTTATCCTCATGCGTTTTAATTGATCTCCATATTTTAATTGTACTTTTTCTTTTTGCTCTTGCTTTCGAATAAGATTTGACATGATGCCAATTCCCATCTTCTAGTGCTACAGCAAAAATATACATTATTGAATGATCTAATGTTTCCCTACTTGCATTTGGATCCATTTTTTGGGGATCATTTGCACCTGTACCAATTACATAATGAGTATGATGACTGGTATAGATATCAATTTTCCTAATTTGATTTAGATTTGATACTTTCTTTCTAAGTTTTTTTGCAAGATCAATTAACGCTTGAGATTGATATTCTGCAGAATATTCTTTTGTGTAAGTTTCAAGTATAGCTTTTTTAGTCTCGTTTTTTTTTGGAAGAGAAACTTTATATGAAGCTTTTTTTCCATCTAAAATTCTTGCTATTACACTATCTTCACCTTCATAAATTGGACTTGGAGCACCTTCGCCACGCATAACTCTATCAACAGCTTCGATTGCAAGTTTACCAGCATGTGCTGGAGCATAAGCTTTCCAACTGGAGATTTCTCCTTTTCTAGACTGTCTAGTTGAAATGGTTGTATGAAGAGCTTGTTGAACAGCTTGATAGATCGTTTCTGTATTTAGTCTTAACAACGATCCAATACCAGCAGCAACACTTGGTCCTAAGTGAGCAATGTGGTCTACTTTATGTTTATGTAAACAAATTCCTTTTACCAGATTAACTTGCACTTCATAGGCAGTAATTATCCCTCTTAAAAGATCTAATCCACTTTTTTTATTTTGTTGTGCAACACTTATAATTGGTGGAATATTATCACCAGGATGACTGTAATCAGCTGCTAAAAATGTGTCATGAAAATCAAGTTCTCTTACAGCTGTTCCATTGCTCCATGCCGCCCATTCACAATCATATTTTAATTTACTATCAACTCCAAATAAAGTTGCTCCATTTTTTTTAAAATGCTTTAGAGCCATTTCTCTAGATGAAATAACTGGACGTCTGTTTAAGGATGCTATTGCAACTGAAGCATTATCAATAATTCTATTAATCACCATTTCTATTGCGTCTTTATCTAATTTCGCATTATCACTAGCAATTTCAGCGATTTTCCAAGCTAGTTGTTTTTTTTTGGGTAAGTGAACTTTAGATGGGAAAACTTTTACGTTATGTATGATCAAATTAACTCCTAATAGAAAACTGTTCTAATAGTTAAAAAAAAATAATCAATATTAAAGATATTTTGTTACGATTTTTTCAATACCAATAAAGTCTTTTATTAAGTGATTATGGTAAATTTCAGTAGTATTTTTTTCTGTATAACCATCCTCAAGTAAAATAACTGGAATTCCCGCAGCTTTTGCTGCGTTAGCATCTGTTTCACTATCGCCAATCATCAAAGTTTTTTTAAGATCTCCATCTAAAATTTCAACTACAGAGGTTAAATGTCTAGGATCAGGCTTACAATAATCAAATGTATTGTGACCTGCTACATATTCAAAAAAATCGTAAATTCCAATTTTTTTTAAAAGATCAATTGCAAGATGTTCTTGTTTATTTGTACAAACACCCATTGAAATTTTTTTTTCCTTAGACCAGATTAAAAAATCTTTTACACCATCAATTAGTTTACTTTCATTAACAATATTTTTTCCATAATAATCTACAAACTCTTTAACCATTTCTTTTTTGATTTTTTCATCTTGAACTTTTCCAAATTCTTTTTTAGCCTGACCCCATATTGAGCGACCAAGCATAGCACCAGCTCCTTGACCCACCAAGTTTCTTATTTCCTCGGTAGATTTTGTAGGATATCCAAATTTATTCATTACATAATTGTGGGCTCTCATCAAGTCTGGGGCTGTATCTACTAAAGTGCCATCTAAATCAAAAAGAATTGTGTAAATTTGTTTCATAAATAAAAGTATTTTTAAGAAATATTTTGTGAATTAAGTAAGATATATACTTAATGTAATTAATTTTCTAGATGAAACAATTGAAAATAAATAAGCTTCAGAATTCTCTAAGAAATAAATTCTTAAAATCTAATGTAAATATGATAGCTCCAGAAACAATCTATTTCTCTCAAGATACTAAAATTGGAAAAAATGTGACTATAGAACCATACGTGGTTATTGGAGCAAAAGTGAAGATTGGAAGCAATGTTACTATAAAATCTTTCAGTCATTTAGAGAATTGTAGAATCGAAAATAAAGTTGAAATAGGCCCTTATGCAAGAATAAGACCTGGTACAACTTTAAAAGAGGGATCTAAAATTGGAAATTTTGTTGAGATTAAAAAAAGTACTATTGGAAAAAAATCCAAGATAAATCATTTAACTTATGTTGGTGATACCTCAATTGGTAAATCAGTCAATGTTGGAGCTGGGACAATAACATGTAATTATGATGGCATAAAAAAATACAAAACTAGAATAAAAGATAGAGTTTTTATTGGTTCCAACTCTTCATTAGTGGCTCCACTAACACTTGAGGAAAATAGCATAATTGGAGCTGGATCAGTAATTACAAAAAGTGTGAGTAAAAAATCTCTAGCGTTAACTAGAAGTCAACAACTAGAGGTAAAAAACTATAAAAGAAAGTCTAAATAACTATGTGTGGAATAATTGGAATTAATAGTAATAGACCTGTTTCATCTACAATTATTAATTCTCTAAAAAAATTAGAATACAGAGGGTATGACTCAGCAGGTATAGCAACACTCTCAAAAAACGAAATTAATGAAGTTAAGTCTGAAGGGAGAGTTGATAATCTTGAAAATAATCTACTAGTTCAAAAAATGGAAGGAACCATTGGTATTGGACATGTTCGTTGGGCTACACATGGTTTGCCAAATAGTGTGAATGCTCATCCTCACTCCTCACAAAATGTTTCAGTGGTTCACAATGGAATTATTGAAAATTCTACTTTGTTAAAAAAATTTTTAATAAGCAAAGGTCATAAATTTAAATCACAAACTGATACTGAGGTGATTGTACATTTAATCACAGAAAATTTAAAAACTGAAAATATTGTAAATTCAATTAAAAAAACTCTTAAATCTCTTCATGGTAGTTTTGCACTAGGTATAATATTTAAAGATCAGCCTGATTTGATTGTTGGTGCTAGAAGAGGATCTCCATTAGCTGTGGGGTATGGTCCAAATGAAAATTATTTAGGTTCAGATTCATATGCACTTAAAGCAATGACGAATAAGATTACTTATTTAAATGATGGTGAATTTTGTATTATAAAAAAAGATCATGTTGAATTTTTTAATGAGCATGGAGATAAGATAAATAAAAAAGTTTTAGAATTATCTCTTGAAGATGAAAAATATGACAAAGGTGATTACAAACATTTCATGGCCAAAGAAATAGAGGAACAACCAACAACATTAAAAAATGGAATTAATGAATATGTAGATACATTAAATAATGATATTAATATTTATAATTTTCCTTGGAAAACAAATGAAATTTCCTCAGTAACTCTAATTGGTTGTGGAACAGCTTATCATTCTTGTCTACTTGCAAAATACTGGTTCGAAGAATTAACCTCATTAGATGTTAATGTAGATATTGCTTCAGAATTTAGATACAGAAAAAACAGATTTAAAAAAGAAACTTTATATATATTTGTATCTCAATCTGGTGAAACGGCAGATACTTATGCGGCATTAGATTTATGTAATCAAAATGATATGAAAACATGTGCGGTTGTAAATGTAATTGAGAGTTCGATTGCTAGAGACTCTAAATTTGTTTTACCAATACATTGTGGGACTGAGATAGGAGTTGCATCTACTAAAGCCTTTTTGGGTCAAATCCTAATTTTATATATTTTAGCTTTGAAATTGGGATTATTGAGAAAAGATTTAAAAAAAGAGCTGTTTAATGAAAAACTTAAGGACCTTAAATCTCTTCCAAAATTAGCAGAAAAGACTTTGTTGACCGATAATAAAATACAGACAATATCTAATACCTTTAATGTAGCTAAAGGTTCAATGTTTCTAGGTAGAGGTTTTTCTTTTCCAATAGCATTAGAGGGTGCTTTAAAATTAAAAGAGTTATCTTATATTCATGCAGAAGGCTATCCAGCCGGTGAAATGAAACATGGACCTCTTGCCCTTATTGAAGAAGGAATGCCAGTTGTTGTGTTGGCACCTAGGGACAATTATTATAAAAAAACTATTTCTAACATGCAGGAGGTTATTGCAAGGGGTGCAAAAGTTTTATTAGTAACGAATAAAAGTAGTGATGAAGTTGTTTCTGAAAATATTTGGGAAAAAATAGAAGTTGAAAGTGCTAATGAGGACCTTTTACCCTTTCTTTTAACTATACCATTACAAAAATTAGCTTATTATTCAGCTCTTAAAAAAGGATTTGATATAGATAAGCCCAGAAATTTAGCTAAGTCAGTAACCGTTGAATAATAGAAAAACTCTGATACAACAATCCTGAGTTGAACATGAAAAATTGGAAAGTAAATAGCTGGAGAAAGTATCCTGTCAAACACATACCAACGTATGGTGATGAGAAGGAACTTGATAGTGTTTTAAATAAATTAAAAACATTTCCACCACTTGTATTTGCAGGTGAGACTAGACATTTAAAAGATCAATTATCTAAAGTAGTTGATGGTAAAGCTTTTTTATTGCAAGGCGGTGACTGTGCTGAGAGTTTTGCAGAATTTCATCCCGATAATATAAGAGATACTTTTAAAGTAATTCTTCAAATGGCTTTGGTGATGACATACTCTGCGTCTTTACCTATTGTAAAACTTGGTCGGATTGCAGGACAGTTTTCTAAACCAAGAAGTGCCCCTACAGAGAAACAAGGTGATATAGAATTACCAAGTTATTTAGGTGATAACATTAATGCAATAGACTTTAATGAAAAAGCTAGAAGACCTGATCCAAAAAGAATGTTTAAAGCATATTCTCAATCAGCTTCAACACTCAACCTTTTACGAGCATTTTCAAAAGGTGGTTTTGCAGATTTGAACAAAGTTCATTTATGGAATTTAGATTATATAAAAAAAAGTCCTCAAGCAAAAAAATTTAAAGACTTAGAGGATAAAATCGCCGATGCTTTAGCATTCATGGAAGCATGCGGAATAACTTCAGACTTTAATAATAGATTATACACTGTAAATTTCTGGACATCACATGAAGCGCTACACTTACCATTTGAGGAAAGTATGACTAGAGTAGACTCTACTACTGGTGAGTACCATGATACATCTGCTCACTTTGTTTGGATCGGAGATAGAACAAGACAATTAGATGGCGGACATGTCGAATTTTGTCGAGGAATAGAAAATCCGATTGGAATAAAATGTGGTCCCACTTCTAAACCTGAAGAGATTGCCAAAATTTGTGAAGTATTAAATCCAAAAAATGAGAAAGGAAAAATAACCTTAATTTCAAGATTTGGTCATCAGAATGTTGAAAAGTTTTTACCAAAATTAATTAGAAGAATTAAAAAAGAAGGACTTAATGTTATTTGGTCATGTGACCCAATGCATGGGAATACAATTGTATCAACTACTGGTTTTAAAACGAGACCATTTAACAATGTAGTTAATGAAGTCAAAAATGTTTTTGGCGTTCATCAGTCTGAGGGATCTTACGCTGGTGGTTTACATGTTGAAATGACTGGTCAAGATGTGACAGAGTGCACAGGTGGAGCTAGAAAAATATCCGATGCTGATTTATCAAGTAGATACCATACACATTGTGACCCTAGATTGAATTCAGACCAGGCTTTAGAATTAGCCTTTTTAATTTCTGATGAAATTAAAAAGAATAGCAGCTATTCTAAAAATGCTATTCAAGCGGCATCTTAAACTATTGCTATCTGTTGTAAGATAATTAAATAAGATCATATGAGTCCTAAAGAAAAAACAAAATTTATATCAAATTTGATTAAATCTTATGTAGAAGGAATGCCCTCCAAAGCACAATCTTTGGTAATTGGTATTTCTGGTGGTATAGATTCTTCTGTCTCAAGCACATTAAGTGCTATGACCGGTCTAAGAACAATTGTTCTCACTATGCCTATTAAACAAATAGAAAATCAACATGATCTTAGTTTAAAACATCAACAATGGCTGGTAAAAAATTTTAAAAATGTCGAAGCTCACACAATTAGCTTAGATAAATTATTTGAAACTTTTTCTTTAACATTAAATAAATTTGATAATGAACATGGTTTTGCAAATTCTAGAGCAAGATTGAGAATGACAACACTTTATCAAGTGGCAGCTGCAAACAAAGGTATTGTTGTAGGCACAGGTAATAAAGTAGAAGATTTTGGTGTTGGATTTTATACAAAATATGGAGATGGTGGAGTAGATATTTCTCCTATAGCAGATTGTAATAAAACTGAAGTTTGGGAATTAGGTAAAGAATTGGGAATATTAAAGGAGATTATAGACGCTCCCCCAACAGACGGTTTATGGGACGACGGTAGAACTGACGAAGGTCAATTAGGTTTTAGTTATAATGAATTAGAGGATGCAATGAGTAATCCCGACTCACCCCACAAAGCTAAATACGAAAAAATTAGAAATCAAAACTTGCATAAAATGGAGCCAATTCCAGTCTGCAAGATTCCTAGTTAATCAATTAGATTAACAAATCACTAAATAAGGTATATTTCTTAATCAGCTGATATGGATATTTTTTTAACAAATAATTTAAGTAATAAAAGAGAACTCTTTGTTCCAAAAGAAAAAAAAAATGTTGGAATGTACGTTTGTGGACCTACAGTTTATGATGATCCTCATATAGGAAACGCAAGACCCTTAGTAATTTTTGATATTTTATTTAAATTATTAAAAAATGAATTTCGGACAGTAACATATGTGAGAAATATAACTGATATTGATGACAAAATAATTAAATCCTCAAAGGAGCAAAAAATTTCTACAACAGAACTCACAGGAAATGTAACTTCAAGTTTTTTTAAAGATTGTGAATTTTTGAATTGTGAAAATCCTACTCATCAGCCAAAGGCAACTGAACATATTGAGCTAATGATTAAAATGATAAATGATTTAATCAAAAAAGGATTTGCATATGAAAATAAAAGGCATGTTTATTTTGAGGTTAAAAAATTTTCCGATTATGGAAAATTGTCAAACAAAAATTTAGAGGATTTAGTTGCTGGATCTAGAGTAGAAATTAGTAAAAATAAAAAAAATTCAGAGGATTTTGTTTTATGGAAACCATCAAATACTGATGAACCTGCATGGGATTCACCGTGGGGCAAAGGTAGACCAGGTTGGCATTTAGAGTGTTCAGCTATGTCAAAGAAATTCTTAGGTAATGAATTTGATATTCATGGTGGAGGTATAGACCTAATTTTTCCCCATCATGAAAATGAAATAGCTCAATCTAGATGTGCCAATGATACAAAAATTTTTGCAAATTATTGGGTCCATAATGCATTTATTACCATGTCTAATGAAAAAATGGCTAAATCGCAAGGGAACATCCTAAAGATAAAAGATTTTAGAAACAAGATTAGTGGTCAAATAATAAGATTAGCTTTAATGAGTGCACACTATAAACAGCCATTAGATTGGAACGATAAATTATTAAGTGATTGTGAAAGTACTTTGGATAAGTGGTATAAAGTATATTCATCTAATCTTAAATCTGTCAAAGTTTCAGATGAAATTTTAAAACCGCTTTATGAAGATTTGAATACGCCTGGATATATCGCCAATCTTCACAAATTATATGAAAAAGCTAATAAAGGTGAAAACATAGATTTATTTATTTCAGCATGTAAATTTATTGGGTTAATGAACGAAACTAGTCAGCAATGGAATGAATTTAAAAAGAAAAGAGTTTCTTTAACTGAGTCAGAAATTGAAAATATGCTTAGTTTAAGAGATAAAGCTCGAGAAAATAAGAATTATAAAGAAGCAGATAGAATTAGAGATGAGCTCTTAGACAAAGGTGTTTTAATAGAGGACAAAGATGGTAAAACACTCTGGAAATTTAAATGAGCAAAGAAAGATTATACATATTTGATACAACACTAAGAGATGGAGCTCAAACGCAAGGAGTTGATTTTTCTTTAGAAGATAAAGAGAAGATTGCCTTAGCTTTGGATAATCTTGGTGTAGACTATATAGAGGCAGGATGGCCTGGGGCTAACCCAACAGATACGGAATTTTTTCAAAAGAAACATGATTTTAAAAATTCAAAACTCACATCTTTTGGGATGACAAAAAAATCTGGGCGAAGTGCAGAAAATGACACTGGTTTATCTGCACTTATGAATTCCAATACTTCTGCAGTATGTTTGGTAGGTAAGTCCTGGGACTTTCATGTCGATGTTGCTTTAGGAATAACAAATGATGAAAATCTAGATAATATTTCAGAGAGTGCCAAACATTTTGTTAAAGCAAAAAAAGAATTTATGTTTGATGCGGAACATTTTTTTGATGGTTATAAAGCAAATCCAAAATATGCACTTTCATGTATCAAAGCTGCTTATGATCAGGGTGCAAGGTGGGTGATACTATGTGATACAAATGGAGGTACACTTCCACATGAAGTTGCACAGATAGTAAGTGAAGTTACGAAAGTAGTACCAGGAAAAAACTTAGGAATCCATGCACATAACGACACTGGTAATGCGGTTGCAAATTCATTAGCAGCGGTATTGTCTGGTGTTCGTCAAATTCAAGGTACAATAAATGGATTAGGTGAACGATGTGGAAATGCAAATTTAATGTCATTAATACCAACATTTTTTTTAAAGAGAGATTTTTCATCTCAATTTGAAATTGGTATAAAATCAAAAAACATCAAAAATTTAACTGATTGTTCAAGACTTTTAGATGAAATTTTAAATAGAAAACCAAACCAACATTTACCTTATGTGGGTGCTGCAGCTTTTTCACACAAAGGAGGATTGCATGTATCCGCTGTACAAAAAGATCCAAAAACTTATGAACATATCAACCCAGAAGAGGTTGGTAACACAAGAAATATTGTTGTCTCTGATCAGTCAGGAAAATCAAATATTATCTCAAGATTAAAAAGTATTAAAATTGATATTCAAGAGAATGATCCAAAAATTAAAAAATTATTAGACGAAGTAAAAGACAGAGAATTCATCGGTTATAGTTATGATGGTGCTGATGCATCATTTGAATTATTAGCTAGAAGAATTATTGGAGAAATCCCAAGGTACATTTCTATTAATGAATATGATGTTTCGGTTAAAAAAAATAAGTCTGGCGAAATAGTTTCTTCCGCAAAAGCCCAATTAGAAGTTGATGGAGAAAAAATTATGTGTGAAGGAGAGGGGAATGGTCCAGTAAATGCTTTAGATAATGCCATCAGACAAAACGTTGATAGACTAGCAAAATACTCAAATTATTTAAAAGATTTGAAGCTGGTAGATTATAAAGTTAGAATCTTAAATACGGGAACTGAGGCTGTAACAAGAGTTTCAATTGAAAGCACAGATTCTCAAGGAAAAAATTGGTTTACTATTGGTGTCTCAACAAACATTATCGATGCTTCTTTCAAAGCATTAATTGACAGTTTGGATTATAAATTATTTAAAGATAATGCACCTGCAAGTAAATAAATGAGTAAAGATAATATCTCATTTATTCTTCATAAACCTCAATTATCAGAAAATATAGGAGCCTGTGCAAGAGCAATTAAAAACTTTAATTTTAAGAAATTGATTTTAATTAATCCAAAACCTGTCTTTCCTAATGATAAAATTCTCGCCACATCGGTTGGAGCTAAAGATATTATCAAAAAAAGTAAAAATTATGACAATTTGGAAAAGGCAATCAGTAAAATTGACATTGTTATTGCTACTTCTGCAAGATTTAGAAATAAAAATGTCAAACATATTAACTTAGATGATTTAAAAAAAATTAATTATAAAAAGAAAATTGGTTTTTTGTTTGGTTCAGAGGCATCAGGTTTATCAAACGATGAAATCAGTTATGCTAATTATACTTTACAAATTCCAACTAATCCTGATTTTAAATCATTGAATTTATCTCATAGTTTGATCATAATTGCCCAATATGTTGCTAGTCTAATCAAAATTAATAAAACCCCATTTAAAAAATCTAAAAAGATTAAACCAGCCAGCAAAAAAGAAATTCAATTAATGTTAAGTCTTTGCATTAAAAAATTGGATGAAATTAATTTTTTTAGACCCAAGGAAAAGAGACCAAAAATGCTCGAGAACCTCAGAAATATCTTTTATAAAATGGACTTATCAGATAAAGAAACACGTATTTTATCAGGAGTATTTGCAAGTTTGGGTAAAAAACGTTGATTGACAAAATAATGAGTAAGTTTATAAACCCCAATACTAAATGACAAAAAGATTAAACTCTAAACATAAAGTAGATAGACGACTTAAGGTAAATCTTTGGGGTAGACCTAAAAGCCCTTTTAACAAAAGAGCTTATGGTCCTGGACAACATGGTCAAACTAAACCAGCTAAACCATCAGATTATGGAATTCAATTACAAGCTAAACAAAAGCTTAAATCATATTATGGAAATATTAATGAAAGACAATTTCGAAATATTTATAAAAAAGCATCAATGCTAAAAGGTGATACTAGCGAAAATCTTATTGGTCTTTTAGAAAGAAGACTAGATGCGGTTATCTACAGAGCTAAATTTGCAACTACCATTTTTTCAGCGAGACAATTAATAAATCATGGTCATGTCAAAGTTAATGGAAAAAAAGTTAATATTTCTAGTTACTTGGTGAGAGAAGAAGACACAATAGAGATAAGAGATAAATCTAAACAACTTGCAATAATCGATATTGCTTTAGCTAGTAAAGAAAGAGAAGCACCAGAATATATTCAGCTAGATCAAAAAAATAAAAAATTCAAATTCGTAAGAATACCAAAATTTGAGGAAGTTCCTTATCCAATAGTTATGGAGCCAAATCTAGTAATTGAATATTACTCTAGATAAAAACTTGATTAAAAGAACATCAAAAAACTATATACAAACTACTTTATCAAAAAATAGCGACTGGAAGATTTTAGATATTGGCTGTGGTTATAGTGCAAATGAATTTGCAAACACAATCTGTGATGTTCAAGATTTATCAAAGTTTTATAAAGATAAAAATTTCATAAAATTAGAAAATAAACAGTTACCTTTTAAAGATAATGAATTTGATTTTGTAATTGCTAGCCATGTATTGGAGCATGTGGAAGATTTTAAATTTTTTATTAATGAACTAGAGAGAGTATCAAAAAAAGGCTATATAGAATTACCTACTAAACTTGAAGATAATCTGGTATTTGAAAATAAAAAAGATCATTTGTGGCATATGGATTTTGACGATGTGAACTCAAAATTGTTAATCTCAAATAAACTTCAGTATATAGAACCTATTTTAACTGTATCAATGATACAGAACCTACGTGAAAATTTTAAAGGTAGTTTGGTTTTAGAATTATATTGGGAGGATAAAATTGATTACGATTTTGTTGAAAATAATCAGAATATTAAGAAACACAATTTATTAAATTTATTTAGAAAATTTATTTCAAAAAAATTAAGATCTATTTACAATTAATTTTTTTTGTAGGTTATACCTTTGTCATCCAAAAATTTTTTTAATTCGCCATTCTCATACATTTCTTTAACAATATCGCATCCCCCAACAAATTCCTTTTTTATATAAAGTTGAGGAATAGTAGGCCAATCACTAAAAACTTTAATGCCCTCTCTAATTGATTGATCTTCAAGAACATTTACGCTTTTAAAATTTACCCCAAGTATTTTAAGCATATTTGAAACAGCCATTGAGAAACCACATTGGGGAGCATCTGGTGTTCCTTTCATAAATAAACATACTTCGTTATTATCAATATGGTTTTGAATTAAACTTTTTATTTTTTCATCCATTATTGTTCCTTTGTTTTAATTGCTAATGCGTGTAATTCATTTCCCATTCTTCCTTTTAATGAATTATAAACCATTTTATGTTGATCAATTTTACTTTTACCTGCAAAATGACTAGATGTTACTGTCGCTGAATAATGATTTCCATCGCCAGCTAAATCTTGTATCTCAACAGAGGCATCAGGCATAGCCTCTTTGATAAATTTTTCAATTTCTTTTAAATCCATTGCCATAATATTAAGCCATATACTTTTTTAACCAACTTTTATTATAAGATCTTAATTCGTCAATTGTTACTTTTGTCTTTTGATTTATTTCAATATCATTTTCAATTATAGTGCCTATTTCATCGTAGTGAACTGAATTTTTATTTAGAATATTTATAACTTCTTTTAAATCTTTAGGATTTACCTCAATTAAGTATCTACCTTGATCCTCTCCAAAAAAATATTCTATTTCACTTATTAAATATTTTGGTTTTTTCAACTTAATTCCTTTGTTTCCTTTAATACACATTTTACTTATAGCAGTCAGCATTCCTCCTAATGAAATATCATGTGCACTTCTAATGTAATTTTTTTCTATTAAGTTGAGTAATGTTTCACCATTATTTTTTTCATTAAACAAGTTTACCTCTGGAGGAGGGCCCTTTTTTTCATCTAATATAACTCTTGCAAACAAACTTTGATCAATATGACCTTCAGTTTTTCCAATTAATAAAACTTGATTACCTATATCTTTAAAACTCATCGTAATCATGTTTTTATAATTTCTTAGTAAGCCAACGCCACCTATTGTTGGAGTTGGTTTAATACCTACATCTTTTGTTTGATTATAAAAAGACACATTTCCTGAAACAACAGGGTAATCTAGGTATTTACAAGCTTCACTTATTCCTTGAACACACTCAACAAACTCACCCATGTTTTCCTCATTTTCAGGACTTCCAAAATTTAAACAATTTGTTATAGCGATTGGTCTTGCTCCAACTGAAATCAAGTTTCTCCATGTTTCGCAAACAATTTGCTTACCACCTGTTATTGGATGGGCCCAACAATATACTGCCGACGAATCTACAGTAGCTGCAACAGCTTTTTCAGTGCCATGGACACGAACTACACCCGAATCTCCACCTGGTTTTTGGATTGTATCTCCCATTACTGTGTGATCATATTGTTCCCAAATCCAATCTTTACTGCAGATATTTGGGTTAGATAATATTTTTTTTAAAACATCTTTAATCTTAAAATTATTGAATTCAGTTTTATTAATTTTATTTTTTTTTGGCAATTTTGATTTTTTCCATTTCCGATCGTACATAGGTGAATTTTCAACAAGTGTATTTACAGGTATTTTAGCTACAGATTTTTTATCAAAAAATAATTCAATATTTTTAGTATTTGTTGTTTTTCCAATTACAGCAAAATCCAAGCCCCATTTATCAAATATTTTTTTTGCTTGATCCTCTTTTCCATTTTCAAGAACAATCAACATTCTTTCCTGACTTTCTGAAAGCATTATTTCATAAGGGGTCATTTTTGTTTCTCTACATGGGACTTTATTTAAATTAATTTCAATTCCTAAATTTCCTTTAGAGGCCATCTCTATACTTGAGGATGTAAGACCAGCTGCTCCCATATCCTGAATGGCAATAATTGAATCTCCTGCCATCAATTCTAAGCACGCCTCTAATAAAAGTTTTTCAGTAAAAGGATCTCCAACTTGAACTGTGGGTTTTTTTTCCTCAATTTTATCATCAAAACTTGCTGAGGCCATACTAGCACCATGAATTCCATCTCTTCCAGTTTTTGAGCCAACGTATATTACTGGTTTATTTAATCCTGCTGCTTTTGAATAAAATATTTTGTTTTTTTTAACTAATCCTAAGGTCATTGCGTTAACTAGGATATTACCGTTGTAAGAGCTATCAAATGATGTTTGTCCAGCAATCGTTGGAACACCCATACAATTACCATAACCACCAATACCATGAACAACTCCTCTTAATAGATTTTTTGTTTTTTTATTTTGAGAAGAACCAAAATGGATAGAATTTAAATTAGCTATAGGTCTTGCTCCCATAGTAAAAACATCTCTCATAATTCCTCCAACACCTGTTGCAGCTCCTTGATACGGTTCAATAAATGATGGATGATTATGACTTTCTATTTTAAAAACTATTGCATCTCCATCTTCAATATCAATAACGCCAGCATTTTCCCCTGGTCCTTGAATTACTTTTTTTCCTTTAGTATGCAATTTTTTTAAATGAATTCGTGAAGATTTATAGGAGCAATGTTCATTCCACATTGCAGAAAATATACCCAATTCAGTAATATTAGGTACTCTCTTCAATAATTTACAAATTTTTTTATACTCATCTGATTTTAAACCATGTTCAATTGCAATTTTCTCGTCAACAAGCATTATTTAATATTATTTAAAAGATTTTTAAAAAAGATTGATCCATCTTCCCCAGATAAACTTTCATCTATCATTCTTTCAGGATGAGGCATCATACCTAAAACATTTTTTTCTTTGTTAAAAATACCCGCGATATTTTTAATTGAGCCATTAGGATTTATTTGATCATTTGTATTACCATTTTGATCACAATAATAAATGGCTATTTGATTGTTATCTTCAATCTCTTTGAGTTGATCGTTGGTACAAAAATAGTTACCCTCATTATGGGCTATGTGAAATTCCAAAACTTGTTTATCTAGGTTTTTAAAAAAAGTGTTTTCTTTGTTGTCAACTTTTACGTGGACATTTTTACAAATAAACTGAAGGTATTTATTTCTTAATAATACTCCTGGCACCAATCCAGCCTCAACCAAAATTTGAAAACCATTACAAATTCCCATCACTAATCCACCCGATTTTGCAAAGTTAATTACTGAGTGCATAATTTTTGACTTTGAAGCCATACTTCCACAACGCAAATAATCACCATAAGAAAAACCTCCAGGTAAAACAATTAAATCACTTTTGGGCAATTCTTGATCATCATGCCAAACCATTTTATTTTTAAATCCAAATTTTGTAAGAGCAACATCCATGTCTCTATCACAATTTGAACCAGGGAAGGTTATAACCGATGATTTCATTAATTATTGTGTTTCAATAATTTTGTAGTTTTCAATAACAAGATTAGCTAAAAGTTTTTTACACATATTTTCTACAAGATCTTTAGCTTTTTTTGGATCATTTTCTTTAACATCAATCTCAAAATATTTGCCTTGTCTAACCTCATTCACAGAATTAAAGCCCATACCATCTAATGTCTCATGGATTACTTTGCCTTGTGGATCCAAAACATCCTTTTTCAGAGTTATTATTGCAGAAACTTTCATTTTCGCTTCTTTTTAATTGAGGAAAGTTTAGTAACATTTACTGCAGAAACATTCGATTGCTCATGTAGAATTCCGAGTCTTTTAGCAACCTCGGTATACGCAGGCAATAAATCTCCTAAATCTTTTCTAAATCTATCTTTATCAAGTTTTTTGTCAGTTGCTGAGTCCCATAGTCGACAAGTATCAGGACTTATTTCATCAGCCAAAATAATATCTTTCCTTCCATCAATTTTAGTTCGTCCAAATTCTAATTTAAAATCAATTAATTTTATTCCTACTCCTCTAAACATTCCAATCATGAAATCATTAATTCTAAAGATAGTTTTTTTTATCTTTTCAATTTCTTTTTTATTTGCCCAATCAAATGCGTAAATATGATCCTCTGAAATTAAAGGATCACCAAGTTTGTCATCTTTTAAACAATACTCAATTAAAGGTTCTTTTAATACAGTTCCATCTTCTATTCCAAGTCTTTTAGTTAAAGATCCTGTTGCCACATTCCGAATAATAAATTCAATTGGAATTATCTCTACAAATTTAATTAATTGTTCTCTCATGTTTAATCTTTTGACTAAATGATTTTCAATACCAATTTGCGATAAATTTGTAAGTATATGTTCAGAAATTCTATTATTTAAAACTCCTTTACCCTCAATAGTTGTTCTTTTTTCATTATTAAATGCTGTAGCATCATCTTTAAAATATTGGATTACTAAATTTTTATCTGAGGTCGAATAAATTATCTTGGCTTTTCCCTCGTAAAGTTTTTTACCTTTTTTCATTATTTGAAAACCCGCCTAAAAATTAGATTTACATTTTTAAAGTGTTTAGAATAACTAAAGATAGACTTCAGTTTTTTGATTGAAATTTTACTCATTATTAACTTGTCAGACTGGATAACATTAAACAAATCTAAATTTTCAGCAAAACATTTTTTTGCATATCCTTGTACTAACTTATAGGATTTTTCTCTTGTGATACCAGTTTTTGTAAGTTCTAGCATCACCTCTTGTGAAAAAATTAAACCTTTAGTTAGATTAAGATTTTCTAGCATTTTTTTTGGATAAACAATCATATTATCTAAAACATTTGCTAATCTTGTAAGAGCAAAATCTAGAGTAATATTTGCATCAGGCCCAATATATCTCTCTACACTTGAATGTGAAATATCTCTTTCATGCCATAAAGCAATATTTTCAAGCGCTGGGACAACAGAACTTCTAACCATTCTTGCAAGACCTGTTAAATTTTCACTTAATATTGGATTTTTTTTATGGGGCATTGCAGAGGAACCCTTTTGACTTTTAGAAAAGTATTCTTGCAATTCATAAACTTCTGATCTTTGTAAATGTCTTATTTCTATAGCAACTCTCTCTATACTTCCTGCAATGATGCCTAGAACTGAAAAATAAAATGCATGTCTATCTCTTGGGATTATTTGTGTAGAGATCGGTTCAACTTTTAATCCAAGTTTTTTTGCAACATGTTTCTCAACATTAGGGTTTACATTTGCAAATGTACCAACAGCACCAGAAATTGCACAAGTTGATATTTGATCGATAGCATAAACTAATCTTTCTCTATTTCTTTTAAACTCTTCATAAAAGGAAGCTAATTTTAATCCAAATGTTATTGGCTCAGCATGAATGCCATGACTACGACCAATGCATGGGGTAAACTTATATTTTCTTGCTTGTTTTTTTAATACTTTTAAAATTTGATCTACGTCTTTTAAGATAATTTTTCCTGACTGAACTAACTGAATATTAAAACTTGTATCTACTACATCCGATGAGGTCATGCCGAGATGGAGGTATCTAGCTTTAATTCCTGCCTTTTCAGTTACGGAGGTTAAAAAAGCAATTACATCATGTTTAACTTTACTTTCAATCTGATGAATTCTTTTTACATTTATCCTCGCTTTTTTTCTAACTATTGATGAGACACCTTTTGGAATTTGACCAAGTTTTTCCATTGCTTGAGCTGCAGCAATTTCAACATCTAACCATATTTTGTATTTATTTTCTTCAGACCAAATAACTGTTAATTCTTTTCGAGAGTATCTTTTAATCATTAATTATAAGTATGGGGGCTTTGAATAACCTTTAACAGATTCTGTAAATATTTCATATCCATTTTCTGTAATTCCTACAGTATGTTCAAATTGTGCAGATAAAGATTTATCTTTAGTGACTGCAGTCCACCCATCATTAAGCACTTTTACATTAAATTTTCCAGCATTAATCATTGGTTCAATTGTAAATGTCATTCCAGTTTTTAATTCCATACCTGTATTCTTTGTTCCATAATGTAAAATATTTGGTGCCTCATGAAATGTTGTGCTTATACCATGCCCACAAAAATCTCTTACAACCGAAAAACCTTTTTCTTCAATATAAGATTGAATTTCATATCCTATATCTCCTAGTTTTATTCCAGGTCTTAAAATTTTTATAGCTTTCATCATTGATTGGTAAGTAGCATCAATAAGATTATTCAATTTTACAGATGTTTTTCCTATACAAAACATACGACTTGTGTCACCATAGTGATCATTAATTATTGCAGTCACATCAACATTTAGTGCGTCACCCTCAACTAAAATTCTATCTTCTGTTGGAATACCATGACATACAACATGATTAAGAGATGTGCATAAAGATTTAGTAAAACCACGATAGTAAAGTGGGGCAGAGTGGCCACCATTATCTCTTATAAACTCATAGCCAAGCTTATCAATATAGGCTGTTGAAACACCCTCTTTAATATTTTCAGTTAACATGTCTAAAGTTTGTGCAGCTAACTTTCCTGCTATTCTCATTTTTTCAAATTTTTCAGTATAATTATTCATCTATAATTTTAATTTTTTTATCAATATCAATTTTTTTAGAACTAATGTTACATCTATAAGCCAAAAAATTTACTCCTGCTTTTTTGGCTTTTAAATAATTTTCATAATATTTGTTATCTATATCTTTTGCTATTCTAAAGTATTCCATATTTTGTATTTGAACTAAAAAAATTAAGTAAGATTTGTAGCCCTTTTTTATGGCATCAATAAGGGTAAGTAAATGTTTTGACCCCCTAGTAGTAATCGCATCAGGAAACTCAGCAATTTTTTTGTCTCTAAAGAGAGTTACATTTTTTACTTCGAGGAAAATTTTTTGACCTTTTTTTTCAATTAAAAAGTCAAATCTAGTTTCTTTATCAAAAAAGACCTCTGAATTTATTTTGTCGTTATTTTTTAGCTCTTTAATGAGATTATTATTTAATCCGTGGTAAACAATTTTATTTGCTCTATGAGTATTTACCCCAACTAAATTTTTTTTTGCTTTGATAATTTCTAGACCATATTTTAATTTTCTTTTAGGATCATCATGTTTGAATAAATGCACTTCATTACCTTCATCTAGCAAACCTTTCATAGATCCAGTATTTGGACAATGTGCGGTGACAATTTCTTTATTTAGATTTACATCAACAAAAAAACGCTTATATCTTTTGATTAATTTGCCTTTTAATAAAGACTTGGTAAATTCCATATTCGAATTATACATATAAAATGAGTAAAAACACAAAAGTAAATGCTGCAATATTAATCATCGGTAACGAAATTCTTTCTGGTCGAACTCAAGACACTAACACTAGCACATTAGCAACATGGTTAAATTCCATTGGTGTAAAAGTAAATGAAGTAAGAATAATTCCAGATCAAGAAGATATAATCGTAGAGACACTAAACCTTTTGAGGAAATCTAATAATTATGTTTTCACAACTGGTGGTATTGGCCCAACACATGATGACATAACTGCTCAATCAGTAGCAAAAGCTTTTGGTCTTAAATACGAACTTCATAAAGAAGGATATAAAATATTAGAAGCTTATTATAAACCAGGTGAATTCAATGAAGGAAGACAAAAAATGATTTGGATGCCAAAAAATGCAAATTTAATTCTTAATCCAACAAGCGGAGCCCCTGGTTTTAGTGTGGAAAATGTTTTTTGTTTACCCGGAGTTCCATCAATTATGAAATCAATGTTGGGTGGACTGAAAAACAAGATTGTTGGGGGTGACCCTATCTTAAGTCATACAATAAGTTTAAAAACAGTAGAAAGTGAAATTGCAAACTCTTTAACAAAAGTACAAGAGGAAAATCAAGATGTTGAGATTGGAAGCTATCCATTTTTCCATGCTGGCAAACTTGGAGTTTCAATAGTGCTTCGTTCAGAGAATCAATCCAAAATTGATCAATGTAATTCTCAAATATTAAAATTTGTTAGTGATAAAAAAATAGAAGTTGTCGATAGATAAATGCTTTATTTTGCTTACGGAAGTAATCTTCATCATTTTCAAATGAAGAGAAGATGTAAAGATAGTACTTTTATTAAGAAGATTAATCTTAAGGACTTTAGATTAACTTTTAGAAGCAAGTATAGAGCTGCAGATATTGAACCAAAAAAAAATTCTATAGTGCCTGGTGGCTTATTCGAAATTTCCAAGAGTGATGAAAAAAAATTAGATGTTTATGAAGATTTTCCTATTTTATATAAAAAATATTATTTTTTGTATGAAGGTAAAAAAGTAATGACTTATACAATGACAAAAAAAACACCATTTAGATTTCCGACAGAAAGATATCTAAATGTAATCAAGCATGGTTACAAAGATTGTAAACTGAATATAAAATATTTAGATAAAGCTCTTATTGAATAAATATTTTAACCAACAATTAAAGTATCTTTGGATCCACCACCTTGTGAACTATTTACAATAGTACTACCCTTTCTCAAAGCTACTCTTGTTAGTCCACCTGAAGTTACATAATTTGATTTTCCTGTTAAAACGAATGGTCTTAAATCAACATGTCTCGGCTCGATATTGTTGTTAGTTATAGTTGGACCAGTTGATAACACTTCTAGTGGTTGAGCAATAAATTCTCTAGGATTTTTTAAAATTTTTTGTCTTACCTCTTCAATTTCTTTTTTAGGTGCCTTGGGTCCTATCATTAATCCATAACCACCCGAGGCATTTGCCGGTTTTACAACTAACTTGGATAGATTCTCTAAAACATATTTTTTTTGTTGTTCCTCATGACATAAATATGTCTCTACTTGTTTTAATAGAGGTTGTTCACCCAGATAATAAGTTATCATTTTATTAACATATGAATAGATAACTTTATCATCTGCAACACCTGTTCCTATTGCATTTAAGATGCCAACATTTTTTTTTAACCAGCACTTAAACAAACCTGGCACTCCAATTAAAGACTCTTTATTAAACACTTTGGGATCTAGAAAACTGTCATCAAGCCTTCTGTATATACAGTCAACTTTAAGAGGCCCTTTAACAGTTTTCATATAAACATTATCATCTTCAACAAAAAGGTCTTTACCTTCAACTAAAGCAATTCCCATTTGCTCTGCTAAAAATGAATGTTCAAAGTAAGCCGAGTTGTAAATTCCTGGAGTTAAAACAACCATATGAGGATTAGATGTCTTTTTTGGAATACACTCAACCATACAATTATATAATTTATTTGTGTACTGATGAATTGATGAAACCTTATATCTAGAAAATAATTCTGGAAAAACATCCATCATAACCATTCTATTCTCAAGCATGTAAGATACACCTGATGGCACTCTTAGATTATCTTCAAGAACTAAATATTCTCCGTCTTTATTTCTTATTAAATCAATACCAGAAATATTAGACCAAGCCTTAAATTTTGGCGAAAACCCTTCACACTGTTTTATGTAATAGGGAGATTTTAAAATTAAGTCTGCAGGTATTATTTTATCTTTGAAAATTTTTTTTTGATTATAGATATCATCAATAAAAAGATTAAGTGCTTTGGCTCTTTGTTTTAAACCTTTGGAAATTTTATTCCAAACAGTTTTAGGTATTATTCTTGGAATAATATCTAAAGGCCATTTTTTTTCTTCAGCTCTATTATTAGCAGCATATACTCTAAAATTTATTCCCCTTGCGCTAATCGTACTCTGACAATTTTTTTCAATTTCTTGTAATTTCTTTTTGCCGTACTTTTCTAAAATTCCAGATATTATTTTTGCGTGTTTTCTAAGTTTGTTATCTGCAGTAAAATAACCATCATATGCATTTTTAGCGTTATAATCTTTCCATAATTTAGAAGTCATTCAGTATTTTCAAATTTTAAATTAATTTATTCAATTGTATAATTGTTATACCTGTTATGTAAGAAATAGATTATACATTAAGCAAATTTATAAATATTGCTTAAAAATTATGACTTATTGTATCGGTATAAAAGCAAACGATGGTCTAGTTTTTGCTTCAGACTCAAGAACTAACGCTGGCTTAGATAACGTAAACATTTACTCTAAAATGTTTACTTATGATGTTGGTGATAGAACAATAGTTATCGTTACTTCAGGAAATTTAGGTACCTCACAAGCCGTATATAAGTCTATTGAAAAAGATTTAAAAGATACGTCAGGAATTATAAATTTAAATACTTGTAAAGATTTTGATCAAATTGCTTCCTATGTTGGGTCCTTAAATGTTGAACATTCAATGCCAAAAGGAATTAACACTGATACGGTTTTATTAGGATCAACTTTTATAGTCGGTGGACAAATTAAAGATCAACCTATGGAACTTTATTTAGTTTATCCACAGGGTAATTATATCAAACCAGCAGATAGCAAACCATATTTAGTAATTGGTGAGGTTAAATATGGTAAGCCAATTTTAGATAGAGTAATTAAACCCGATGTTTCAATTGGGGATGCTTCTAGATGTGCCTTAATTTCAATTGATTCAACCTTAAAAAGTGACTTAACTGTGGGTCCACCAATTGATTTTGTGGTTTATAAAAAAAATGAATATAAAATTCTTTCCCAAAAATGTTTAAATATTACTGATGATGAATATTCAAAAGTATGCAATCAATGGTCAGATGGTATTTTTAAAATTTTTAATTCTTTTCCAAGATTTGATTGGGAAAAATAATTTATCTATTAGATAACCAGATTGTTTGACAAGGATCTAATTTAATTTTTTTATCGAGTGTAAAAAATATTTTTCTACCAAGTAAATCTCTATATTTGATTAAATTTTTATTAATTTTAATATATTGTAATTTAGTGGAAAGATTTGTGATACAGATTATGGTTTGTTTTTTATCTAAACTAATTCTTTCATAACAAAAAATTTTAGACCCTAGATTGATATTTAATCTTTTAGCATTAGGATGAAATGCTTTTTGTTTAATCTTTATTTCCAATAATTTTCCAAGATTTTGATAAAAAATACTCTGTTTAGAGTTTTTATCGTTTAATTTTTTTGTAATATTTTCATAACTCCATTTATATCTATTAATATCTCTATTATTCCCTGTAATTACATATTTTGCTTCATCATTAGATTTGCCAAACAAAGAATTGAAATAAATAGCTGGAATACCCTCAAAAGAAATCATTATTGCATGAGCTGCAATATAGCGTTCTAAAAAAAATTTCCCATTAGGGTCGGTATCTGATTTTTTTAATGCATCATAAATTGTGATATTTGCTTCATAAACTTTCCTAGATTTATTTTGAACTTTTCTATACGAAAATTTTGATCCATTTTTTTTTAGTCTTTTAAGAAAATCATTTAATGAGTTTTTATTTAATATTCCTTCGGTAGGTCTCATGCCAATACCATCATGTGATGCAATAAAATTTAAATAACTATTCTGGAATTTAGTATTGGGAAGATTTTTACTCCATTTATTGAGATAAGAACTATTTTCAAATAAAAAGGCATGGATTAATAAAGGTGGAAGTGAAAAATTATAAATCCAGTTAGCTTCATCATTTTTACCAAAATAACTTAAATTTTCTTTTTCAGGCAAATTTGTTTCTGTAATAATTATAGTTTCGACATTTAAGAGATTACTGATAAGTCTCAACAGTTTTACTATTTCATGTGTTTGTTTTAAATTTATACAGTTGGTTCCATTTTTTTTCCAAAGATAAGCAATAGCATCTAATCTGAAAATTGTGACTCCATTACTAACTAGGTGAACCATGATTTTAATAAATCTAAGAAGCACTGATGGGTTCTTAAAATCTAAATCTATTTGATCAGCACTAAAAGTACGCCATAAGTAATCCGATTTTTTAAAAATATCTATTTTTTTTAGTAATTTGTGGTCTCTTGGTCTTACCACTTTAGATGTGTTGAACTTAGAATTAACAGTTAAAAAATAATCTTTGCCAGGTCTTTTTTTTTTAAGAAAATTTTTGAACCACAAACCTCTAGCTGATGAGTGATTAATTACAATATCGGCCATCACATGAGTAGATTTTGAAATCTTTTTTATATCAGACCAATTACCTAATCTTTTTTCAATCTTATAATGATCTTTTACAGCAAAACCACTATCACTGCTAGAAGGATAGAAAGGTAAAAAATGAATAGCATTAAAGTATTTATTCAAATTTTTTTTAAAAAAATTTTGAAAAACTTGAATAGAACTTTTTTGATTTGAATTAACGTTATCTCCGTAACATATCACTAACGAAGTTTTTTCTGAAATAGTAAGTTTTTTTTTTGAATTATTTTGATTAAATTTTTTGATTATTTGTATTATTTGATCTTTTAAATGATCAATATCTCTTTCATTCAAAGAGGGTTTGTAAATAGTCCTTAGTATAGAACTAATCTTTTTTTGGTTTTTTTGAAATAGCATTAAGAATGTTTTTTATTATCATCATTAACTACTTTTTCAAGTCTTCCAAGAAAATCTGGTATAGCACTTTTTACTCTGCTCCATGTTGGTATAAAAGGAGTATCCATGGGATTTTGGATAAATGCTTCTCCAGCTTTCATTATATTTATTGCAAATAACTCAACAGCTTTTTCTTCCGTGTGTGAGTCTAATTCTAGACCATTCATTGCTGCATCACTTCTATAAATATCAATTAGATCTAAGGCAGATCTGTAATATGTCGCTTTCAATGATCTAAATTTTTCTCTACTAAAGGTATTACCTTGAGTAGCTAATTTTTTAATGAATGTTTTAATTATATCTATAGACATTCTGGATAATCCCTTAGTTTCGTCATCTAAAGATAGAACCTGATGTTTATGATCGTAGGTATCAGCTAAATCAACTTGACAAATATTTTGTGGTGAGAAACTTCTTTGCATTTCAGATAAAATTCCTACCTCAATTCCCCAATCGGACGAAATCCTTAACTCTGGTAAAACATTTCGTCTAAATGAAAACTCTCCAGCTAAAGGGTATTTAAAAGATTTCATAAAGTTTAAGTAATCACTTTTACCAATCGTTTTTTCTAAAGCTGTTAATAGCGGGAAAACAAGTAATCTTGCAACTCTACCATTCATTTTGTTATTGGCTACCCTTGGATAGTACCCCTTACAAAACTCAAAGTTAAAAAGGGGATTTACAACTGGATAAAAAAGTTTTGCAAGCATTCTTCTATCATAAGTTTTGATATCACAATCATGTAAAGCAACTGAACGAGCACTGTCTCTTGCAATACACATGCCTATGCAATACCAAACATTTCGTCCTTTTCCCAACTCACTAGGAGCCAGATTATTTTTTTTTAATTCTTGATCGAGTTTTTTTAATGCTGGACCATCATTCCAAAGGATAGAAAAGGGGGTTTTTAATTTTTTAAAAAATTTCCAAGCTTTTTTGGCTTGAGCTTCATTTGCTTTATCTAATCCAATAATTATGTGATCTAAATATTTGGTTTTACTTATTTCATCAATAATTTTTGGTAAGGCTTCGCCTTCTAACTCAGAATAGAGACATGGTAAAATTAATTCCATTTTTCTTTGTTTGGAAAATTTTGATAATTCACTTTCAATAACTGAAGTGGACTTAGTCCCAAAGTCATGTAAAGTTGAGATTATTCCATTTTGTGAAAAGTCACCCATGGCGGCTTTTTTATCCTAATAGTCCAATTTAAGTAGTGCCGTTTTGATCACATCAGCCCAGCCTTCAGGTGATGGCTTGTTTGAAAATATAAGATTATCAATGTTTATTTGATCTTGAATAAATTGATCATTGAATACTAAACAAGGAATGTCACAACTTTTTAACATATCTAGATCATTATAATTGTCGCCAACTGCAATTGTCTTAATTTTATCCTCAGTTTTTTTTAAAATTTTTATAACTCTATTCATAGATTTAACTTTATTAATATTATCACAAAGGTTTAAAACACGCCCACCTTCTTGAAGAGTTAATGAATTGGAATTTAAAACTTTTAATAATTTATTTTTTTCATTTTTGTCTCCTTTAAATAAAAAAGGTAAAGTATATTTTCTATTTAAAGCATCTTTGAGTTTTACATCTTTTTGCCCTAATATATTTTCTTGTTCTTTTTTACTCATTTTTGAAATTTGAAAACATTTTTCTTTTAATTTTTCAGGAACTTTATTTTCAAATATTTTTAACAGTTCTTTTTTTTCTCTACTGAGAATAAGTTTATCTGGAAAATTGGAGGTGATTAAATTTAATCCATGAATAGATGATCCATTTTCCGATATAAAAGGAAGATTTATTCCAAGCTCTTCATTGAATTTTTCAATTTCTTTTTCTGTTTTACTAGAATTTGGAATAATAATCACACCTTTATTTACAAGACTTTTTATATAATCTTTGATGCTGTCGAATTGAAAAGTATCTCTATGTAAAAGAGATCCATCTAAATCAGTAAAAATTACAACTGTAAATTTTTTTTTCATTATTCATATTACTATAAATAATAGAAAATTTTTATCGAGTAAGAAGCAATGGTTTATTGTCTTTTTTTACTTTTTCTTTATTTTTTTGGTCACAATATTTCTTAAAAGTATAAGCTGCTGATACACCACCTATTAGTATAAATTTTAATACCTTTAATTTAATAAGTGTTTTAATCATGATTTAATATCAAATTTTTCTAATAAAAATTGGATTACTAAATTGTAGATAAATACAAAACAAAAAATATAAAATAGAAAAATTACTTCTTTAGAATTAAAGAGGTATCCAGTCGCGGTTAAAAGCACAATAAATAGGCTGATTGATAAAGCAAGCTTTGCCTGTGACTTTTTTTTTAAGTGAGATTTAACAATATTGCTTTTCATTAAATAATAATAACTATTAAAGATATTTATGCATTATGAATTTTGTCCTACCTGGACATTTGAATTGTAATGTTTTAACATTTACAACACTCATTTCTTTAATGTTTTGAAGTATTTATGATTAATAGTTGTGAAAAATATTTATAAAATTCATTACATTGTAATTTTTTTAGCTTTATTTTTTTCCAAAGCTATAGCGGAGCCAACCTTTGTGCAAAGCAAATCAATCGAGGCATCCACTTATTTTGGATTAACGTTCAATAATGATGGAACAAAAATGTATACTTTAAGAAGTGAAGGAACAACGGATGCAATTATTGAACATATATTAACTACCGCATATGACATTTCAACGGCAACCGTAAATAATACTAAAGTAGTACATGTAAGTGGAGGTAATAACTCTCATGTACCAACACAAGTAGTGTTCAATAACGATGGAACAAAAATGTTTATTGTTAACCATGCTGGTAGAAAGACAGTAGATTACTGGTCACTAACCACTGCATTTGATGTTTCAACTGCTACATTTGATGGCGAATATAGTCTCATTGGTAAAGAACAAAGAGCTAATTCAATTGCATTTAATAATGATGGTACCAGAATGTTTATTGCTGGAGTAGGAAATGATTTACAAGTGCGTATTCATGAATTTTCACTAGATACAGCATTTGATCTTAGCTCAGGAGTTACTCAACTTAATACTGAAGACCTAATTTCTTTTCAAAATCACATAGATGGAGTTACTTTTAATTACGATGGTACTAAAATGTATACCATTAATAGTAAAAATGATGAAGATAAGATTTTTCAGTTTGAATTAACTACACCTTATGATGTTTCTACTTTATCCCTTGAAGGTACTTTTGATGTAAGTTCTGTAAGTGAAGAGCCAAGAGAAGTTGTGTTTAGTAATGATGGAAGTAAAATGTTTATCATTGATAATGACGATAATAAAATTCATGAATTTAACCTAAGTTGTGATTGGAGTGTAATTGATGGTGCTTGTGATGATCCAATTACTACTTCTGATCAGGGTAAAGATATTTTAAGCTCAATCGAGTCTCAAACTGCAACAGCAAAGCAAATTGCTATTCAAGCAAGTACCCCAGTTCTTAACCGTATGTATTGGTTAAGAAGACATAGAAATAATGATCAATTAAGTGATCAAAATATTAGATTAAACTTTTCTAATTCAATGGTTGCATCGCTTTCTAACATTATTCCTATATCAAATAAAACAAATCAAGTTCTAGACAAATTATCAGATGATTGGTCATTTTGGAGTGAGGGTAGTGTAAGTTTTGGTAGAACTGGAGACACATCTAATTCATCATCAAAGAAAATTAATACCAGAGGTATTACACTTGGCATGGATAAAAAGATAAGCGAAAATAGATTATACGGTTATGCTTTTAGATTAGGTAAAGACGATGTTGATGTCGGCACATCTGGGACTAGTTTAGATACTGACTCTTTTAGTGTATCTTATTATGGAACTTTTATACATGATGATAAAAGATTTACAGAAGGCATCATTGGAATGAGCACTTTAAAAACTGATCATATTAGAAAAGGGGGAGGAAGCACAAGAACAGGAGAGAGAGATGGTGCACAAATATTTGGTTCACTTAACTACTTAACAACATATAAAAAAGAAAATTTTAATATTACTCCTAATTTCAGAATTGATTTAAGCTATACAGAATTGTCGACATATAGAGAAAAAGGTCCTTCAGCTTTAGTTTTTAAATCTCAAACAATTGAAACTGGAATGATATCTGCTGGTTTTACCATAAGTGATATTTTAAATTTTGATACTTTTACTTTTAAACCAAATGGTGGATTAGAGCTTGGAGTAGATTTTAGTCCGTCTTCAGATGCAAAATATCGTTACCTATCGGAAACTACGGAATACACAAAATCTATCAGCCAAGACTCAAAAAATTTAAGAGCAAATATTGGATTTGATATATTAACAAATGATGGTTTTTCTGTAATGACTATTTATGAGAGAAATCAAAGTGATAATTCTCATAGTGATACTTTATATTTAGGATTTGGTTATGTACCAACTGACAATATTGAATACGCTATGACTTTAGATAATGACAAAGCATCTTTAAGTTATAAGAGAGATTTAAATGGTTTTGATATCAGAATGAGTTCGAATTATAGCCTGATGAGTCAAATACCTGAATATGGTGCAACCCTAGAAATTGTAAATACATTTTAGTAAATTTAACCAAAACTCCATAGGATAATATGGGATAACTAGAACTAGACTAGAACCTGGAGAGATAAAATAAAAAAATTTTACTTATTGGACTTGTTCAATTATAAATATTGGCATAAACACTCATGAAATTCATTAATGCCCTCGTGGTGAAATTGGTAGACACAAAGGACTTAAAATAGTTTGTGTTCAGTATTTTTTTAGTCTCTAATAGTCTCTAAAGGTCTTTATCCCTTATAATCCTATATGTTTTTAAATCATTGGATTATTTTTATTGGAAAATCCTATTAACTAATTCACAGATTCTCGGACCATTCTCGGACATAGAGAGATAAAATGATATAATAATTAATAATAAAATTATGATACTTAGTTGGAATGAAATATCGACAAGAGCAAAACGATTTTCTAATACCTATAAAGATGCAGGTTATGAAAGAGGTGAAACACAAAGTTTTTATAATGATTTTTTTGAAGTTTTCGGTCGCAGAAGAAGAGATGTGGCAGTTTATGAAAGAGCAGTTTCTAGATTAAACAACAACAGAGGATTTATTGATTTATTTTGGAAAGGAACACTTTTAGTAGAGCAAAAATCCGAAGGAAGGAATTTAGATAGAGCTTTAGTTCAGGCAGAGGACTATTACTTGAATTTAGATGAAAATGATAGACCCAGATATATCTTAGTATCAGATTTTCAAAATTTTGAATTTTTAGATCTAGAAAAAAATAAATTAAAAAAATTTAAACTTAAAGATCTTTACAAAAATATAAAGTTATTCGATTTTATTGCTGGTAGAAAACAAGAAACTTATACTGATCAAGATCCAGTAAATATTAAAGCTGCACAAATCATTGGAAAATTATTTCATTCAATAAAATCCTCAGGATTTAACGAGAAAGATCTTGAAATTTTTTTAACTCGAATTGTTTATTGCTTATTTGCAGAGGATACTGGTATTTTTCAACCTAATATTTTTAGAAGTTATTTAGAGGAAAAAACAAATATAGATGGTTCTGATGTAGGATCAAAGTTAACTGAACTTTTTCAAATATTAAATACAAAAACAGAGGAAAGACAATTAAATTTAGACGAAGATTTAAAAATTTTTCCATATATTAATGGCGATCTATTTTCTGAAGATATGAATATCCCTTCTTTAACTTCTGACATGAGGAAAAAAATAATAAATTGTTGTTCGCTGGATTGGAGTAGAGTTTCTCCTGCACTCTTTGGTTCTTTATTTCAAACAGTTTTAAATATAGATGAACAAAGAGATGAAGGCGCTCACTATACAAGTGAAAAAAATATATTAAAAACAATCAAACCATTATTTCTGGATTATTTGTATTCAAAACTTAAAAAACTAAAAGATGATAGGAGCACCCAGAAAATTTCAAGGTTAAAAGCTTTTCACGATGAAATTAGCACTTTAAATTTTTTAGATCCCGCATGTGGTTGTGGAAATTTCCTTATAGTTGCTTATAGAGAGCTAAGAATTTTAGAAATTGAAATATTTAAAGAAATATATCCAAGTAATCAACTTCAATTGGATGTAAATATTCTATCTAGAGTAACAGTAGATCAGTTTTATGGAATTGAATTAAATCATTTTGCTGTAAGAATTGCTAAAATTGCAATGTGGCTTGTTGATCATCAAATGAACCAAGCTTTATCAGATTTATATGGAATTGCCTACACTAGGATTCCAATCCATGACTCAAAAAAAATTATAAGAGAAAATGCATTAAAGTTTGATTGGAAATCATTAATAAATCCTAATGCGTGCAATTATATATTGGGCAATCCTCCATTTGTTGGGCCAAGGTTTATGACAGATGAGCAAAAAAATGATTTATTAGATTTATTTAAAGATGTTAAAGGAAATGGTGAATTAGATTTTGTTTCTTGCTGGTTTTTAAAAGCTGCAGATTTCATTGATGAATCAAATACGAGAGTTGCTTTTGTTTCAACAAATTCAATTACTCAAGGAGAACAAGTTGGAATATTATGGAATGAGCTAATAAATAACAAAAAAATTGATATTTTTTTCGCTCATAGAACTTTTAAGTGGACCATAGATGAAAAAAGAGTTTCAGGTATGCATATTGCAAACGTCTTAGTAGTGATTATTGGTTTTAACAAAAATGATAAAGTTAAGTTAAAAAAAATATACAACTACAAAAGTATTGTTGAAGATCCTGAGGAGATTGTTGTAGAAAAAATAAATCCTTATTTAATACCTGCAGATAACATTTTTATACATAAATTGAATACACAGATTGATAATTATCCAGAGATGAAATTTGGAAGCATGCCCAATGATGGTGGTAATTTTTTAATTGATGATGATGAATATCAGGAATTATCAAATAATCAAAATTCGGCAAAATTATTACAATTCGTTAAACCATTTATAGGTGCGAGAGAGTTTATTTCAGGTAAAAAAAAATGGTGCATTTGGTTAAAAGATGTACCAACCAATGAATGGTCTTCTTCAAATGAAATTATCGAAAGAGTACAAAATGTAAAATCTATTAGATCTAACAGTAAAAGAAAAGCTACGAGACTATTAGCAAATCAACCTTATTTATTTGGTGAAATTAGACAACCATCTTCAAATTTTATTTTAATCCCAAGAGTTTCAAGTAGTAGACGTGAATACATACCAATAGGTTTTTTTAATAAAGATAGTATAGCAGGAGATAGCTGCATTTTAATTCCAGACGGAACTTTAGAAATTTTTAGTATTCTTAATTCATCTGTTCATATGGTATGGGTTAAAAATATCTGTGGCAGACTTAAAGATGATTATAGGTATTCAATAGAAATTGTTTATAATAATTTTCCATTTGTTAAAATAGAGGAGATTGACAAAAGTAAATTATCAGATTTATCTAATTTAATATTAGAATTTAGAAAAAATTCAGATCAAACTTTAGAAACTTTATATAATCCACTTTTAATGCCGATTGAACTTCGTAGAATACATGAAAAAATAAATAAATTAGTTTATAAGATTTATGATTTACCATCTGATACGACAGATGCAGAAATAATGAGCAAATTATTTAAACTGCGAAAAGAGAGGTCTTTATTGTAAACGGCTGATATTTATTATGGGAATTTATAGGACAACTCGGACCATTCTCGGACATAGAGAGATAAAATAAAAAAAATTTACTTATTCATCTTGTTCAATTATAAATATTGGCATAAACACTCATGAAATTCATTAATGCCCTCGTGGTGAAATTGGTAGACACAAAGGACTTAAAATCCTTGCCGCTTGCGGAGTGCCAGTTCGAGTCTGGCCGAGGGCACCATTAAAATGAGTAAGATCCAAATTATCTCTGATAAGAATAGTAGATCCTCAAATATAAAAAAATCATTAATTAAGATATTAAAAAAAAAGGAAGTAAAAAAACCAAATCTAATAATCGTTATTGGTGGCGATGGTTTTATGCTTCAAACTTTAAAAAAAAATAGAAATTCAACAAAATCCTTTTATGGAATAAATTCTGGAAATTATGGTTTTTTAATGAATAAATATTCATCAAATAATTTAATAAAAAATTTATCAAAAGCTAAGATGATTTCAATTTCACCATTAGAAATGACAGTGAGTAATAAAAATAATCAAAATAAAAAACACATCGCAATCAATGAAGTATCAATTTTACGACAAAGCCGTCAAGCAGCATCGTTATCAATAGATTATGGATCTAAAAAATTAATTAAGAATTTAGTTTCTGATGGTGTTTTGGTTTCTACGCCTGCTGGAAGTACAGCTTATAATTTATCTGTACATGGACCTATTTTGGGTCTTAATTCAAAAAAGTTATCAATCTCACCCATAAGTGCTTTTAGGCCACGAAGATGGAAAGGCAAAATAGTAAGCGATAGATCAAAAATAATTATTAAAAATTTAAACCCTAAAAAAAGACCTATTAGTGCAGTGGCTGATAATATTGAAGTAAGAAATGCTAAAAAAATAATTATTAAAACAAATAAGAATATCAAATTCAATCTTTTGTATGACAAAAATAGAAGTTTACAAAAGAAAATAAAAATAGAACAAATAAGACGTGAAACATCTTGATTTAAAGTAAAATTTAAAAATGAAAAAGTTTTTTTTATTTGTTTTATTTTTTTTAACTTTATTGAGTTCTAATTCATTTGCTGAATTTACTTTTGTTCAAACAAAAAATGTAGCATTAGATACTCCTGGTATTAGGGGAATAAACTTTAAGCCAGATGGCACCAGAATGTATATAACAAATCGTTATGATGATCAAAAAGCTTATTTAATTGAATATTCACTTAGTAAACCATTTGATATTAGCACAGCAACAATTTCTTTTACAGGAGGTAAACCAAAAGGAACTGCATTAGCTTGTAATGGAGCTGGAGATGATAATCAAATGGAATTACCCCACGCAATTGAATTTAAGCCAGATGGTACACGAATGTTTGTAACCACGAATAAGGATTTCGGTGAAGGAGAGATCGGTGTTGCAGTGTTTCAATTTCAATTAACGACCCCTTGGGACTCAACCACATTAGTTTGTGAAAAAATATATGAAGTAGACGTCGATGGTACAGGTGCTGAGGATCAAGTAAGAACTTTAGATTTTAAACCAGACGGTACAAGAATGTATGTAGGGGGAAAGAAAAAACATAAAATAAGACAATATGATTTAGCAACTCCTTTTGATCTTAGATCTGGAGTTACCCCAGGAGGAATTTCAGACTCATTAGAGAGTTTTGAGGACAATATGAGAGATATTCAATTTAATCCAGATGGAACTCAAATGTTCTTAACTGGTAATGAGAGAAATAGTGGACTAATGCAAAAATTCAGTCTAAGCACACCATACGATATAACCACTTTATCCTCTACCACTGAAACATTTTCTTTAACATCACCTTCAGACTCAAATCTTGTAAATAATTTGATGGGTTTTATTTTTGCTGTAAATTTTACAAAAATTTTTGTAACTAGTGACGATGGAAATAATGATGATGCAGGTAATGACAATCAAATCCATGAATTTGATATCGATTGTGCAGGTACAATAACTTGCGCTGATCCTTCTGCTAATGCTGATGTGAAAGCTATCATTGAGGCAAATGTTGAGTCTGCTAAACGTATAATTAGAAACAATACTCTTCCGATATTTCATAGGACTGAATGGTTAAGAAGACATAAAAACAAAGATAATCTTAATAACCTTAATGCAGAGATAGATTTTACAAATGAAAAAATTGCAAGATTAGTAAGTGCTTTAGAATCTCTTAAAAAAGAAAAAGATAGAACTTATAGTAGTGATGATTGGTTTCAGTGGAGCGAAGGAAGAATAAGTTTAGGTGAAAAAAGTGCAATAAGTGGGTCTTCTCGAGATATTCATGGTTACGGCATTTCAATTGGTGCGGATAAAATCAAAAAAGAAGATCGAGATGAAATGTACGGTTATGTTTTTCAATATGGAAATGATGATGTTGACATTGGAGGTAACGGGACGAACCTAAGCACGGATACATACAGTATAGCTATGTATAATACAAAATTTAAAGATAATGAATCTTTTACTGATAGTATTATTGGATTTAGTTTACTAGATATCAATCATAGAAGAGTAATTAATAACAACACATTAAAAGGTGATAGAGCTGGACAACAGATATTTGGCTCAATTAATTTTGGAAAAAGATTGCACGATGAAAAAATGAATTTAAGCCCAGGGATTAAAATAGATTTAGGGTATACAAAATTAAGAGAATTTAGAGAGAAAACCACACTTGGTGATAGTTTGGCAGATGCTTTGATTTATAAAGATCAAAATATCAAAACAGCTTTAGCTACAATTGGTTTTCTTTTTGATACAGAAAATAAGCAAGAGGAAAGAACAACCAATCATCACGGAAGAATTGAATATGTTGGAGATTTTAGTCCATCATCTAACGCTGAGTTTATTTACAGGAATGATCAGGCAACTGGCTACAATTATAGTACAAATAATAAGTCCAAACATAATTACAGGATAGGTTATGGTTTCGACATAACTTCAATATCAGGCTGGTCTGTTGTAACTAATTTTGAAAGATTTGGTAATAGCGGAAAAGGTTTTTATAATGAGTTTTATTTATTGATTGGATATGTTCCTATTGATGATATCAAATTTACATTTGATATCGATAATTCAAGTTCAACAAGCTTAGGTTTTGTTAACAAAATAAATAATTATAATTTTAAAATTAATTCAAATTTCGATTTTTTAAGTGATGTAAAGAATTACAATACCAAAGTATCTGTAAGTAATAAATTTTAGATATGAGTCATGATACTTTTACACTAATAGAACTTCTTAATGTTTTAGCAGTTATAGGTGTTTTATCGGAAGTGGGAGTTGTTGCTTATAATGGGTCAGATGCATATATAAAATACTAAATGAAAGATTGATTATTTAATTAAATCAATTAAATTTATATAAAATAACTATTTATGATTCATATATTAAAAGATGTTGTAAACCCAATTAATTGGATCAAGATTGTTAAAAATCCATCTAGATTTATAAAAGTTTTTAATGACAGAATTAATTATTATCCAGGTTTACAATTTGGCTATACGAAATCTAAAATAATTAAAAAATTATATATGAGTTTGAATGTTTTCTTTGCCAAAAAAAATAAACATTTTAAAGAATTTTTTTTTAATACTGGAAATAATAAAACTGAAATTAATACAAATTTTAACTTAAATGGAATGCATGATATTAATGAAATTCAATTTCAGAGTCTAAAACAAAATGGTATTTTAGTTTTAGAGAATGCGCTTACAGAACATGAACACAACAAAATAACTGAAAATTTTAATAAATTTAAGGATGATTTAAGTAATAATAAAATTGATGAGTACAAACATATGAACCTCAAGATAATTAAAGGTCCAAATCTTAGATCTTCATACACAATAAATTCTGATCTTGACACTGAATCTAATTTAAAAAAAATTAGTGATCAAATTACTAAAAAAATTTATGGGCAGGCAATTAAACCTTCACTAACGTATGGACATAATAAATTAACAAATTTACCTGATACACCTGTGCCTGGTGACAATACTTGGCATGCAGACAGATACATTCCAAACTTGAAATTGTTATATTTCCCGCTTGGTACTCCTGAGGGCTCACCTTTTAGATATTCATTAGGAACACATAAAATCAATAAAGAATATTTGAATTTTTTTCTTAACAAAACGGAGTCAGGGAATGGAACTGGAACAATAGAAACTGATGCAGATAAAAAAAAATTTTTAAAAAATACTCAAGAATTTAATGTTCAGCCGAATACATTAATTGCAGTATTAAGCAATGGCTTTCATGGTAGAACACCCTTTAAAACTAAAGGAGAAAGGTGTGTTTTATATTTAATGTACAGTCAATTCAGGCTTTCGTCTTTAATTTCTTACTGGAAGTATAATCGTAGTTATAAGTTGAATTCATAAAAAACTAAATAGTCTTTCAAGTATTTTTATTTGCTCTGCTTCCATATTTTTTTTTGTTTTTTTAAATTCATTTTTTGCCTTAAGAATAAAACCATATCCTAACAACATAATAATATCTCTTAAATCATAATATTTTTTATCATGTATATAATAACAATCAGATTGAGTTACTTCATTTCTAGATATTGGGTTGTGATAATCACCATTTAAAAAAATATCTTTTTCACTTCCAATTTTTTTATTTTCTCTATAAACAGAGTAAATAGTATTTAATTTATATTTATTTCTTTTTAAAAAATTGTGAACTGGTAAAAAAGTATCACCTACCAAAGAATTATCAAAGTTGAGCTCAACTTCAATTATTAATGGTTTATTTTTCTTTAAAATAGATTTTAAAATTTTAAATTCATAGCCCTCAACATCAATTTTAATGATATCTGGATTTTTTAAATTATATTTCTTTTTAAAAGTTTCAAAATCATAAACTTGTTTTAATATTTTTTTTTGATTTCCGTAATAATTTTCATCATAGTCTTTTTCTCTTTTTTTAAAATCTATAAAAGAAGAACCTGTGGATTGTTTAGCTGGGTAATAAAATTTTTTTTCGTTTTTATCAGAAATTGCAACTTTATATTTTTTAATAGATTTTTTGTCTAAAAAAAGTTTTTTTAAGTTTCTATAAGATATTTCAAGATTATCATTCGGATCTAATAGGTGTATAATGCTCACTCCATCAAATTTTAATAAAGTAGGTAAATATCTAAGCCCTGCTCCAAAATCATAAATTTGGATTTTGTTAAATCTATTTAATTTTTTAAATAGCTTTGAAATTTTTTTTGATTTGTAATTGAAAATTTTCTTATTAAAATATTTATAAAACTTATTTATAATAAACATTAAGTAATGCATTTTTTACAATTAAATAACTTATAATATAATTTTTAACAATCAGTATAAAAGTTAAAATTATACTCATAGGTCATTTTCTCTGTAGACTTTAATTCATATTATAACTAGTATTTAAAATTAGTTAACCAATAAATAAATGATAAATTTCTTAAAAAAAAAAATATATAGATTTTTTCAAAAAATAATAATTAGATTATTACCGAACAATCGCAGATTAATTATACCGGAAATTTACAAATTTTATGTCGTAAAAAAAGATAAAAATTGGAATTCATCAAATATGGACGAAAATGACATCTTTTTAAGAGATTTCGTTGTTAATTTTTTACCTTTTGTCTTGAAAAAAAAATTTTTCTACACTCCTAAAGACAGTTCTATTAAATTTTTTGATTTTGGATGTGGTTGGGCACCTATGGCCATCTCCTTAAAAATATTTAATGACTCTTCTAATTCAAAAATAAGTTATCAGGGTTTAGATATTATGCCTGATTGTATCAATTTTTTGTCTGATAAATTTAAAGATGATCCTAATTTTTCTTTTTTACATCATGATGTCACTGATAAAGTTAATTACATATTGCAAACAATAAATAATGATAAAACTCAGTCATCGTCCGATGGGAAAGAAGGTAATTTTTTTCATCTTTTAAAAGACAAATGTAATTTACAATGGAGCTCATCGGTTTTTACGCATTTAACATCAGCTGCAGCACAAGAAGCTTTGATGAGCATAGCTAAAGTATCAGAAAAAAGCTGTATACAAATAAATACTTGGCTTATTATTGACTGCTTTTCACGGCTTAGTTTATTAACAAGTCAATGTGATCGTCGGTATCCTTATGATTATGGTGACTATATGTCTAGATCAAATAAAAATCCACTAAATGGAGTCGCATTTAAAATTGAGAAGATTGAAGAGTTTTATGCCAATGCAAATTTGCAAATATTAGAAATTCAAAGAGGCTCTTGGCGAGGTGGAAATTATTCAAATGACGCAAGTCATTATCAAGATATAATTATATCTCGACCTATCCTTAAAACTTAACTTTTAGGGAATAATGAAAAAACTTTTAGGGATCGTGGTTCTTGGTTTGTTGTTAAGTGGTAATGCTTATGCAGAAATGGAAAGCTTACCAGAAGGCACAACAGTTAATCAGTTGATTAAAGAAGGTTATAAACTTATTGATACAGATAGTGTTGCTTGGTCAGATAACGATGGTTATGGATCTGTTGGAACATTTTATCATTTAATGAAAAGAAATGAACTAGTGACTTGTGGTGTTGGAAATGGAAAAGTTTCTTGCTGGAAACCTTAAAAAAAAATTCTAAACGACTACTTGATTTGACAACAAACTGACAACAATCTGACAACACTTATTGTCGTAAATTTAGGTTTTGCAAAAATAATTTTGATAAAAAAGTAAGTGAAGTGGTGCCCCCGCACGGATTCGAACCGCGGACCTATTGATTACAAATCAATTGCTCTACCAGCTGAGCTACAAGGGCATGCGCAATAATTATTAATAATTCCTTAATTAATCAACTCTTTTTTTTTAAATAACTTAAATGATGAAACACAATTGCAGCACTATTTGAGATATTTAAGCTTTCAATCTTACTATCAATGTCTATCTTTACTAAAAAATCAGCGTATTTTAATGTGTGTTGGTGCATACCAAATCCCTCAGAGCCGAATAAAAGAATATTGTTTCCTTTCCATTCTATTTTTGTGAAATCTTTATCACCGTTACCATCAAAACCATAAACCCAAAAATTTTTATCTTTAAGGTTTTTTAAAGTAGAATTAATGTTGGACACCTCAAAAATATTTATATATTCTATCGCTCCACTTGAAGCTTTATACATAAGTTTACTTTCATTAGGATAGTGTCTCTCCTTAATAATAATTCCATCGATATTAAAGGACGCTGCACTTCTTATTAAAGCACCAATATTTCTAGGATCTGTTACCCCATCTAAACAAACTAAAGTGATATTATTTTTTTTTTTAATAAATTCTTTAAGAATTGGTTTTTCCAAGTGCTCTATTTCAGCAACATATCCTTGATGTAACAAATTCTCTTTGGTGCTATATTTGTCTAATTCTTTTTTAGTTTTAAAATAAACCTTTACTTCATTTAGAAGGTTTTTTTTTGGGCTTTTTCGGTGGATATTTTTTTTACTTTCCTCTGTTAAAAAAACTCTTAATACCTTTCTTTTTGGATTTTTGAGAGCCTCTATAACAGCGTGTTGACCAACAATGAAAAATGACGATTTATTCATAATTATCCTATGTTTTATACGGTTTTTTTAATAATTTCCCACTAAATCACGTATTGCATTTGGGTAAATAAAATATATAAAACGCTTGTTGTTTGAAGCTTTATTGAACAAGGGGACACTTCCCCTAAGGGAGGGGTTCCAGAGCGGTCAAATGGGGCGGGCTGTAAACCCGTTGACTTCGGTCTTCGAAAGTTCGAATCTTTCCCCCTCCACCATTCAATAATTTTTAGACAATACTGGAGTGTTACTCTTGGGGTTGTGCGGGTGTAGTTCAATGGTAGAACGCTAGCCTTCCAAGCTGGATGTAAGGGTTCGATTCCCTTTACCCGCTCCAAGAAAATAAATTTAAAATTTAAAAGTGAGGAAATAAAGTAATGTCAAAAGAGAAGTTTGTAAGAAATAAACCACATTGTAATATTGGTACAATTGGTCATGTCGATCATGGTAAAACAACATTAACTGCAGCAATAACTAAAGTTCTATCAGAAACTGGTGGAGCACAAGCTGTAGCCTATGATCAAATTGATAAAGCTCCAGAGGAGAAAGAAAGAGGAATCACTATCTCTACTGCTCACGTTGAGTATGAAACAGAAAAAAGACATTATGCTCACGTTGATTGCCCAGGTCATGCTGACTATGTAAAAAATATGATTACAGGTGCAGCACAAATGGATGGTGCTATCTTAGTAGTAAATGCTGCCGACGGACCTATGCCTCAAACAAGAGAGCACATTCTTTTGGCAAGACAAGTTGGTGTTCCCGCAATTTGTGTTTACTTGAATAAAGTAGATCAAGTTGATGATAAAGAAATGATAGATCTTGTTGAAGAGGAAATAAGAGAGTTATTAACATCATACAAGTTCCCAGGTGATAAAACTCCAATAGCAAAAGGTTCTGCACTTGCAGCTGTTGAAGGAAGAGATGAGGAAATTGGTAAAAAATCAATTTTAGAATTGATGAAAAATGTTGATGAATTTATTCCTCAACCAGATAGACCTAAAGATAAAGATTTTTTAATGCCGGTTGAAGATGTATTTTCTATATCTGGAAGAGGTACAGTTGCAACAGGAAGAGTAGAATCTGGTGTTCTTAAAACTGGAGATGAACTTGAAATAGTTGGTATTAGAGAAACCAAAAAATCGGTTTGTACTGGTGTTGAAATGTTTAGGAAATTGTTAGACTCTGGTGAAGCTGGTGACAACGTTGGTGTTTTATTAAGAGGTGTTGAAAGAACTGATATTGAAAGAGGACAAGTTCTTTGTAAGCCTGGCTCTGTAACACCTCATACTAAATTTGAAGCACAAGCTTATGTATTGAAGAAAGAAGAGGGTGGAAGACACACACCATTCTTTACAAAATACAGACCACAATTTTATTTTAGAACTACAGATGTTACAGGTGAGGTTGAACTACCAGCTGGTACTGAAATGGTAATGCCAGGTGATGATGCTAAATTTACGGTTAAACTAATCACTCCAATTGCAATGTCAGAAAAATTAAATTTTGCAATAAGAGAGGGTGGAAGAACTGTAGGAGCAGGAGTAGTAACAAAAATTATAGAGTAAACTCTCTATAGGAGTGTAGCTCAATTGGTAGAGCGCCGGTCTCCAAAACCGGAGGCTGAGGGTTCGAGTCCCTCCGCTCCTGCCAATAAATAGAATTAGATTATGAAAAACCCGATTAAATTTATTCAAGAGGTAAAACAAGAGGCATTTAAAGTCACTTGGCCAACTGGTAAAGAAACTCTTCAAGGTGCACTCATGGTTTTTGCTATGGCAGTTGTAATGTCGATATTTTTTTTACTACTGGACCAGGTATTAAAGTTTTTTTTAGAAATATTACTTAAAGTGAGTTTATAATGAAAAATTGGTACATTGTTCAATCACACTCTAGTTTTGAGAATAAAGTTGCCGGTTTAATTAAAGAGGAAGCTGAAAAAGCAAAAATTTCTGATAAATTTGATGAAATCATTGTTCCCACTCATGATGTAACTGAAGTTAAAAGAGGAAAAAGAGTTCAAAGAAAAAAAAAATATTTTCCTGGTTACGTGTTAATAAAAAGTGAGATGGATAATAGTATTTACCACATGATCAAGAATATTAAGAGAGTGAGCGGTTTTTTGGGCACAAAAGGAATTCCAGTCCCAGTTTCTGATAAAGAAATAGAGAAAATTCTAGGGCAAATAAAAGATGGTGTGGCTCAACCAAAATCTGGTATAGAGTACAGCGTTGGTGAAAAGGTACAGGTAGTGGATGGACCCTTTGCATCATTTAGTGGAATGGTAGAGGGAATTGATGAAGAAAAATCTAGACTCAAGGTTTCAGTGTCTATATTTGGACGTCCAACACCAGTTGAATTAGAATATAACCAAGTGGAGAAAACAAGTTAATGGCTACTAAAAAAGAAATAAGTGGATTTATAAAATTACAAATCAAAGGTGGACAAGCTAATCCTGCTCCCCCAGTAGGTCCAGCGTTAGGTCAACGTGGAGTTAACATCATGGAATTTTGCAAAGCATTTAATGATAAAACAAAATCAATGGCTGGTAAACCAGTCCCGGTAGAAATTACAGTCTACAAAGATAAAAAATTTGATTTTAAAATAAAATCTCCTCCAGCATCATTTTTTATTAGAGAGGCTGCAAAGTTAAAAAGTGGTTCACAAGAACCTGGTAGAAATATAGTAGCTTCAATAACCAAAAAACAAGCTGAAGAAATTGCTAAACAAAAAATGAGCGATTTAAATGCAATAGATTTAGAACAGGCAGTAAAAATAATAGCAGGATCTGCTAGATCCATGGGTATAGAGGTAAAAGAATAATGTCATCAAAAAGATTTAAAAAATTACCAGAAAATACCTCTAGTTTTACGGCTGAGGTAATAGAAAAGTTATTACCACACATAAAAAAAAATTGTACAACTAAGTTTGATGAGTCAGTCGATTTAAGTATTCAAATCAATAATAAACAAAAAAAAGGCGAAGTTAATATTAGAACAGTGGTTAACTTGCCAGGTGGTACAGGAAAAAAAGTAAAAGTTGCAGTTGTCTGCGAAGATGCAAAAGCTTCAGATGCCAAAGCAGCTGGAGCAGACATTGTTGGTAGTGATGACTTTATTGAAAAAATTAAAGGTGGAGAAATGAATTTTGAAAAGCTAATTTGTACTCCTGGAATGATGATTAAGCTTTCTAAACTAGGTAAAGTTCTGGGTCCGAAGGGTTTAATGCCAAATCCTAAACTTGGTTCAGTTACAGAAAATTTAAAACAAGCTGTAACAGACGCAAAATCTGGTCAAGCAGAAATTAGAAATGATAAAGACGGAAATATTGGTGTTAGTATTGGAAAAAAATCATTTAGTGATGATAAGTTGTTAAAAAATTATAATGCAATTATTGAAACTCTTGAGAAAGAGAAAAGTAATAATACTTTTAAAGGAGATTTAATAAAGTCCGCTTTTATAACATCTACAATGGGTGTTTCCTACAAACTTAAATTAGGTAAGAATATATAGTTTTATGATGAATAAAGATCAAAAAAAAAATTATATAACTGAAATGACAACACAGTTTGAAAACAGTAAAGCTGTAATGGTTACTCATTACCAAGGTTTAACAATGCCTCAATTAGATGAATTAAGATCTAAAATGAGAGAACATGGTATTGTTTTTAAAATCACAAAAAATAGAATTACAAAATTAGCTTTAGAAAAAACTAAGTGCAAAGATCTCTCAAAATATTTTACTGGCCCAACTGCAGTTGCTTTTGGAGAGGACGCTATTATGTCAGCAAGAATCTTATCTAAATTTGCGAAAGATAACGAAAACCTCAAATTAATTGGTGGACTGATGAATGATGAGATTTTAGATCAAGCAGGTGTATTAAATGTGGCTAGTTTACCAACGTTAGATGAAGCTAGAGCTAATATTGTGGGAATTTTGAACGCTTCTGCTTCAAAATTGGTAAGTATTTTGCTTGCACGATCAGAAAAAATGAGTAGTTTACCTGCAGAAAATTCTGAAAAACAACCTAAAGAGTAAATATTATGCCTGATCTAAATAAAATTATTGAAGATTTATCAAATTTGACTGTCGCAGAGGCAGCTGATCTCTCAAAACAATTAGAGGAAAAATGGGGTGTAACTCCAATGGCAGCAGCAGCACCTGCAGCGGCAGGGGCAGCAGCAGCAGCAGAAGATAAAGATGATTTTACAATCATGTTGGTATCCTCTGGCGATAAAAAAATTAATGTTATCAAAGAAGTAAGAGCAGCAACATCACTTGGACTTAAAGTTACTGATTAATTTTATTAATCGGTATGACATAGATGCAAATATCTTTTACTGAAAAGAAAAATATTAGAAAAAGTTTTGGTAAACTAAAAGAAAGTTTATCAATTCCAAATTTAATTGAGGTACAAAAAAATTCTTATAATGAATTAACTCATTATAATGTTGATAATTCTGAATTAACTAAAGGCTTCGATAGAGTTTTTAAAAGTATTTTTCCAATTGAAGATCTAAACGATAAAGCGACTTTAGAATATGTTTCATATAGATTAGAAAAACCTAAATTTGATGTAGAGGAATGTATTGCAAGGGGACTTACATACTCCTCAGCACTAAAATGTACTCTTAGACTAGTTGTATATGAAATTGATCAAGAGAATAATATTAAAGATATACTATCTGCGAAAGAACAAGAAGTATATATGGGTGAAGTTCCAATGATGACTGATAGTGGAACATTTATTACTAATGGAGTTCAAAGAGTTGTGGTTAACCAAATGCATCGAAGTCCAGGAGTGTTTTTTGATCACGATAAAGGAAAAACTCATGCTAGTGGAAAGTTATTATTTAATTGTAGGGTAATTCCAAATAGAGGATCATGGTTAGATTTTGAGTACGATGTAAAAGATTTTTTGTATTTCAAGATAGATAGAAAAAAGAAAATTTTTGCATCAACTTTGTTGCTTGCTCTAGGATACACTAAAAAAGATATAGTAAATGAATTTTATGAAAGCGAAAAATATACTTTTGATGTTCAATCTCAAAAATGGAAAACAAAATTTAATCCAGAAAACTATAGAGCAAAAAATTTTTCTGAAGAGGTTGTAGATGCAAAAAATGGTAAAGTTGTAATTAAATTAGGTGATAAAATAAATTACCTTAATGCAAAAAAACTTTCTAATGAGGGCTTAAAAGATATTTTAGTTTCAAAGGAATCTCTATACGGAAAATTTTTACATAGCGATGTAAAGATTAATGATGAGGAAAATGGAGTTTTTAAAATTGGTACTGAATTAAATGAGACTATTATAAATCAAATTCTTGAGGCAAAAATCTATTCGTTGGAAATTTCTGTTACAAATTCAATAAATAAAGGTGGTTATTTATTAACTACAATTTTCAACGATAAAAATAACACCAAAGACGAGGCTATTACAGAAATTTACAAAATGCTTAGACCTGGTGAACCACCGACAATTGAAATAGCTACACAAATTTTTAATAATTTATTTTTTAGCTCTGATAGATATGACCTTTCAGATGTAGGAAGAGTAAAAATGAATTCTAGATTGAATCTTGAATGCTCTGATAAGATTACGATTTTAAGGAATGATGACATTCTTGCCATCATTCATAAGATGTTAGATCTTAGAGATGGTAAAGATGATGTAGACGATATTGATCATCTAGGTAATAGAAGAGTTAGATCTGTTGGAGAACTAGTTGAAAACCAAGCACGAATAGGTGTTTACAGAATGGAAAGAGCAATTAAAGAAAAAATGACAACTTTAGATATAGAATCAGCTATGCCACAAGATTTGATAAATGCTAAACCATTAACTGTTTCACTTAAAGATTTTTTCGCGAGTTCGCAGTTATCTCAGTTTATGGATCAAACAAATCCTTTGTCTGAAATTACACACAAACGAAGAGTTTCAGCTTTAGGCCCAGGAGGTCTAACAAGAGAAAGAGCTGGGTTTGAAGTGCGAGATGTTCATCCAACTCATTACGGTAGAATTTGCCCAATAGAAACACCTGAGGGTCCTAACATTGGTTTAATTAATAGTTTATCTACTTATGCAAAAATAAATAAGTATGGTTTTATAGAAAGTCCTTACAAAAGAGTTATAGATGGAATTGTTCAGAACGATGTTGAATATTTGTCTGCAATGGAAGAAACAAAATATACTATTGCACAGGCAAATACAAAATTAGATAAGAATAATAAAATCATAGAGGAACTTGTCTCTTGTAGGCAAAATTTAAACTTTTTATTATCCAAACCCGAAACAATTGATTATATTGACGTATCTCCAAAACAATTAGTATCAGTCGCTGCATCATTAATTCCTTTTTTAGAAAATGATGATGCTAACAGAGCTCTTATGGGTTCTAACATGATGAGACAAGCAGTGCCTTTACTAAAACCAGAAGCACCATTAGTTGGAACTGGAATTGAGAGTGATGTAGCTTTGGACTCAGGAGTAACAATTGTTGCAAAAAGAGATGGCGTAGTTGATAAAATTGATGGAAAAAGAATAGTTGTTAAAGTTACAGAGGAAACTGATTTTAGTAAATCTAGTGTTGATATATATAATCTACAAAAGTTTAAAAGATCTAATCAAAACACTTGTATTAATCAGAGACCACTAGTTAGAGTTGGTGATAAAGTTAAGCGTGGTGATATAATAGCAGATGGTCCATCTACTAGTTTAGGGGAACTAGCTTTAGGAAAAAATGTGACTGTAGCCTTTATGCCATGGCAGGGTTATAATTTTGAGGACTCTATTTTGATTTCTGAAAGATGTGTAACAGATGATGTCTTCACATCAGTTCACATAGTTGAATATGAAATAATGGCGAGAGATACTAAATTAGGCGAGGAAGAAATAACAAGAGACATTCCAAATGTTAATGAAGAAGCCCTTAAAAATTTAGATGAGTCAGGAATTGTTTATATTGGAGCTGAGGTAAATGCAGGTGATATTTTAGTTGGCAAAGTAACTCCAAAAGGTGACTCTGCATCAGGACCCGAGGAAAAACTTTTAAGATCAATATTTGGTGAAAAAGCCATAGATGTAACAGATACATCTCTAAGAATGTCCAGAGGAAGCAGTGGAACAGTTGTTGATGTAAAAGTTTTTAATAGGCATGGTATAGAAAAAGATGAAAGATCAATTACAATTGAAAGAGCTGAAATTGATCAAGTTCAACAAGATAAAATTGTTGAAGAGGAGATATTAGAAAGAAGTATTAAACAAAGAGCTTCACAAATATTATCTGGTTCATCTTTAGCAAAAAAAATAAAGAATCTAGACACTGGAACAAAGTTAGACTTTGAAACTATTAACAATTTATCTATTAACGAAGTTTTTAAAATTACTGATGGTAATACTAAAAACGACGATGCGATTGCACAGTTAAAAGATCAATATAGTAAAGCTGAACAAGATATTATTGAAAGATTTGAGGATAAAGTTTTGAAAATTAGAAGTGGTGATGATCTTCTACCAAGTGTAATGAAAATGGTAAAAGTTTTTGTTGCTATTAAAAGAAGATTAAGACCAGGTGATAAAATGTCAGGAAGACATGGAAACAAGGGTGTAGTTAGTAAAATTGTTCCGGTTGAAGATATGCCTTATAGAGAAGATGGTAGACCAGTAGACATTGTATTAAATCCTTTGGGTGTCCCAAGTCGTATGAATGTTGGTCAAATTTTGGAAACTCATCTAGGTTGGGCTTGCAAGGAATTTGGAGAAAAAATTAAAAATCTTGTTAATGAAAATCAAAAGAAATTAGAAAAAACTGAAAAAATATCTAAATTTTTAAAATCTGTTTTCGGTGATGAAACATATAGTCAAAAAGTTGATAAATTAACTAAAACAGAATTCGAGGATCTTTGTGAAAATCTTCAGAATGGTATAGCAATTTCAACTCCAGTATTTGATGGTGCTAAAGAAAAAGATGTAACTGAAATGTTAGAATTAGCAAATTTACCTGGATCAGGTCAAACTTTTTTGTGGGATGGACGAACAGGTGAAAAATTTGACAGACCAGTTACTGTTGGAATTATTTATATGCTTAAGCTTCATCATTTAGTAGAGGATAAAATTCATGCTAGATCCACAGGTCCATACAGTTTAGTTACACAACAACCATTGGGAGGTAAAGCTCAACTAGGTGGCCAACGTTTTGGTGAAATGGAGGTCTGGGCATTAGAAGCTTATGGCGCGTCTTACACTTTACAGGAAATTTTAACAGTAAAATCTGATGATGTAGCAGGACGTGTTAAAGTTTATGAAACTATTGTTAAAGGTGAGGAAAATTTTGAGTCTGGAATTCCGGAGTCCTTTAATGTTTTAGTTAAAGAAATTAAATCATTAGCATTAAATGTGGAGTTAAACTAATTATGAGTAAAGAATTAACAGATTTGTTTAAAAATTCTGAGATTTTAGAAACTCAAAATTTTAATAGTATTAAAATTTCATTAGCTAGCCCTGAAAAAATTAAATCATGGACTTATGGAGAAATTAAAAAACCTGAAACAATAAATTATCGTACTTTTAGACCTGAAAAAGATGGATTGTTTTGTGCAAGAATATTCGGACCAATTAAAGATTACGAATGTTTGTGCGGAAAATACAAACGTATGAAATTTAGAGGTATAATTTGTGAAAAATGTGGGGTGGAAGTAACAAAATCTAATGTTCGAAGAGAACGAATGGGTCATATCAATTTAGCAACTCCAGTTGCACATATTTGGTTTCTAAAATCTTTACCTAGTAGAATTGCTTTAGCGGTTGATATGAAGTTGAAAGAAATAGAGCGTGTATTATATTTTGAAAACTTTATTGTAATTGAACCTGGTTTAACAGGATTACAAAAAAACCAACTTCTTAATGAGGAAGAATTGGCAAAATATCAAGATGAATTTGGTGAAGAAGCATTTACAGCTGGAATTGGAGCTGAGGCAGTTCTAGAAATGTTGAAAAATTTAGATCTAGAATTAGAGAGAAAAAATTTAGTTAATTACATAAAAGAAACGAAATCTAAAGTTAATGAAGAAAGAGCAATTAAAAGACTAAAATTAATAGAGTCATTCATTGAAACAGGTCAAAAACCTGAGTGGATGATAATGACAGTCGTTCCAGTAATTCCACCTGAATTGAGGCCTTTAGTTCCCTTAGATGGAGGAAGATTTGCTACTTCAGATTTAAATGATCTTTATAGAAGAGTAATAAATAGAAATAATAGATTGAAAAGATTAATGGATCTTAAAGCTCCTGACATAATCGTAAGAAATGAGAAAAGAATGTTACAAGAATCTGTTGATGCTTTATTTGATAATGGAAGAAGAGGAAGAGTTATAACTGGAACTGGCAAAAGACCTCTTAAATCTTTAGCTGAAATGCTAAAAGGAAAACAAGGAAGGTTTAGACAAAATTTATTAGGTAAACGTGTTGATTATTCAGGAAGATCAGTAATTGTTGTTGGTCCTGATTTGAAGCTTCACGAATGTGGTTTACCAAAAAAAATGGCTTTAGAATTATTTAAACCATTTTTATATGCAAGATTGAATAAGCTTGGTTTAGCTTCAACAATCAAACAAGCTAAAAAATTAGTTGAAAAAGAGACTAATGCTGTTTGGGATGCTTTAGAGCTGATAGTAAGAGAACATCCAGTTTTACTTAACAGAGCACCAACACTTCATAGACTAGGTGTTCAAGCTTTCGAACCTAAGTTAATAGAGGGAGACGCTATTGAATTACATCCATTAACTTGTGCAGCTTTTAATGCTGATTTTGATGGAGATCAAATGGCAGTACATGTTCCATTAAGTTTAGAGGCTCAACTAGAGGCTAGGATTTTAATGTTATCAACTAACAACATTCTATCACCGTCAAATGGCAAGCCAATCATAGTACCAAGTCAGGATATGATATTAGGTATTTATTATTTATCTCAAGAACCTTTGACAGATAAACCTTCAGGATATTTTGTTAATGCAGATCAAATTGAATTTGCATTGTCTTCAGGTGAAATTAAAGTTCATAGCACTATCATCTCAAGATTTGAGACAATAGATGAAAAAGGTAATAAAAAATTTGAAAAATATACTTCAACTGCTGGAAGGTTTTTATTAGCTAATTTATTACCAAAAAATAAAGATATAAAATTCTCTTTAGTAGATAGATTATTGCCCAAAAAGGTTGTCTCAGAAGTAATCGATATTGTATTTAGATTTTGTGGTCAAAAAACAACTGTAATATTCTGTGATAAATTAAAAGATTTAGGATTTAAACATGCATTCAAGGCTGGTATATCTTTTGGAAAAGATGATCTAGTTATACCTCAGAATAAAACTCAGTTAATAGATGATACCAAAAAATTAATTGCAGACTATGAAACACAATATGCTGAAGGTTTAATTACAAGAGGAGAAAAATACAACAAAGTTGTTGATGCTTGGTCGAAGTGTACTGATAAAGTTGCTGGAGAAATGATGAAGGGTATTTCAGCAACAGAAAAAACACCTGAGGGATTAAAAATAAATTCAGTATTCATGATGGCAGATAGTGGAGCAAGAGGCTCTGCAGCACAGATGAAGCAGTTAGCTGGGATGAGAGGATTAATTGCGAAACCATCTGGAGAAATTATTGAAAGTCCAATCACATCTAATTTTAAAGAAGGATTGACTGCACTAGAATACTTTAACTCTACTCATGGAGCTAGAAAAGGTTTAGCTGATACTGCTTTAAAAACAGCAAGTTCTGGCTACTTAACTCGAAGATTATGTGATGTTGCTCAAGATTTAACAGTAACAAAAAAAGAATGTGACTGTAAAAAACCTGGATTTATCGAACTTTCAGAAATTTTAGAAGGTGGTAATGTAGTTGTTAGTTTATCTGAAAGAGCTTTAGGGAGAGTTGCTTTTGATGATGTTAAACATCCAATCACCGGTGAAGTAATTATTAAAAAGTTATCAATGATTGATGAGACAGGATGTGATCAAATTGATGCCGCTGGCATAAAATCTGTAAAAGTATATTCTGTTATGACTTGTGGATCTAAAGAAGGGGTATGTGCAATATCTTATGGAAGAGATCTATCAAGAGGAAAAATGGTCCACGTAGGTGAAGCAATAGGAATGATCTCCGCTCAATCAATTGGTGAACCAGGTACACAATTAACTATGAGAACTTTCCACGTAGGTGGTACTGCTTCCGTAAAACAAGATTCTCAGATTGTAACTAAAAAAGAGGGAATTTTAAAAATAATTAATTCTAACATTTTAGAGGACTCGAAAAAAAATCTGATTGTAATGGGAAGAAATACTCAATTATCAATAGAGGATGATAATGGAGTTCAAATCGCAGTATATAAAGTTGCTTACGGTTCTAAATTATTTTTTAAAAATGGAGATAAAGTAAAATCAAATACAAAAATTTGTGAATGGGATCCCTACACAACGCCAGTCATTGCTGAGAAAAGTGGTATTGCTAGTTATGTTGACTTGATAGATGGAGTTTCAATTCAAGAAACAACTGATGATGCAACTGGAATTTCATCTAAATCAGTTGTAGATTGGAGATCACAATCAAAAAGCACAGACCTAAAACCGAGAATTACTCTAAGAGATGAAAAAGGGAATGTAATTAAAAAAGCTGATGATAATGAAGCAAGATATTATTTAGTTCCAGACTCAATTTTATCAGTTAAAGATGGTCAAAAAGTATCTGCAGGTGATGTTATTGCAAGACTTCCAAAAGAAACAACTAAAACTAAAGATATAACAGGTGGTCTCCCAAGAGTTGCTGAACTATTTGAGGCAAGAAAAGCAAAAGATAGTGCAATTATAGCAGAAAATGATGGTCAAGTTATTTTTGGTAAAGAAGTTAGAGGAAAACAAAAAATTTCTATAGTACCCGAAGACGGTACTGAACCATCTAATTATTTAATTCCAAAAGGTAAACACATTAATTTTAATCAGGGTGAAAAAATTAAAAAGGGTGAATATTTATTAGATGGCCAACCTTTGCCCCATGATATTTTAAGAATAATGGGTATCAAAGATTTAACAGAGTATTTTGTAAATCAAGTTCAAGAAGTTTATAGACTTCAAGGTGTAATTATAAATGACAAACACATTGAGACTATATTAAGACAAATGTTGAAAAAAGTGGAGGTCAAGTCATCTGGAGACTCAACTTACTTGCCGGGAGAAATTGTTGATAGAATTAAGTTTGATAATATGAATGAAAAATTGAAAGCAGAAAATAAAACTCCTGCTATTGGGGAAAGAGTTTTGATGGGTATTACTAAAGCCTCACTGCAGACAGAATCGTTTATCTCAGCAGCTTCGTTCCAAGAAACAACAAGAGTTTTAACTGATGCTGCAATTAAAGGTAAGGTTGATCCATTGAATGGACTAAAAGAGAATGTAATTGTTGGTAGATTGGTTCCAGCAGGAACAGGTAATATAAAGAATAAATGGAACAAAAAAGCCTTAGAGGATGATAACAAATTCTTGTCTGAACAAGAAAAAATTGAAGCTTCAGAAACCCAAGCAAATCAATAAAAAAAACCAACTTAAACCATAGGTTTTAGTTTGACAAAGCCTAATTAATAAGTAATTTGGCGTTGTTTTTGGTTGGAAGTAGTACTTATTTGATGTGCTAAACGCTGCCATAATTGTTCAGTCAGTTATTTCATCAAAAATATAATTATTTAAATTTTATGCCTACAATTAACCAATTGTTAAGAAAAAAAAGAATTAAGCAAACTAAAAGGAACAAAGTTCCTGCATTGCAAAAACAACCTTTAAAGAGAGGTGTATGTGTTAAAGTGTATACAACTACTCCTAAAAAACCAAACTCAGCACTTCGAAAAGTTGCTAGGGTTAGATTATCTAATGGATTTGAGGTGACAGCATATATTCCTGGTGAAGGACATAATCTACAAGAACACTCTGTCGTTTTAATAAGAGGTGGAAGAGTAAAAGATTTGCCAGGTGTTAGATATCATATACTTAGAGGAAACTTGGATACACAAGGGGTTGCTAACAGAAAAAAAAGAAGATCACTATATGGAACTAAAAAAGGTAAGTAATAATGTCTAGAAAAAAATCTCAACCAAAAAAGAATGTTGTTCCTGATCCAAAGTTTAATTCAACCATAATTCCAAAATTAATAAACAATATAATGTATGATGGTAAAAGAGGTATAGCTGCTAAAATAGTATATGAGGCTATAGATAAGATTAAAACTAAATCAAAAGATGAACCAATAAATATTTTTAATGAGGCTATAAACAATATAAAACCGACAGTTGAAGTAAGATCAAGAAGAGTTGGTGGTGCAACTTATCAGGTGCCAGTTGAAGTAAAAAGTAAAAGAGCGCAAGCACTAGCTATCAGATGGCTTGTTGAGTCAGCTAGAAAAAGAAAAGACAAAAATATGTCAGATAAAATTTTTAATGAACTATATGATGCGTATGAGAAAAAAGGTGCCGCTGTCAAAAAAAAAGAGGATGTTCATAAAATGGCTGAGTCAAATAAAGCTTTTGCACATTTTAGATGGTAAAAAATTATGGCTAGAACACATACATTAGATAAGTATAGAAATATAGGTATCATGGCTCATATTGATGCTGGGAAAACAACCACTACTGAAAGAATTTTATATTACACCGGTAAAAGTCATAAAATTGGCGAGGTTCATGATGGTGCTGCAACAATGGATTGGATGGAGCAAGAACAAGAAAGAGGTATAACAATCACATCAGCTGCAACTACATGCTTTTGGCAAAACCACAGAATAAACATCATAGACACTCCTGGTCATGTTGATTTTACAATCGAAGTAGAGAGATCATTAAAGGTTTTAGATGGCGCAGTAGCAGTTTTTGATGGAGTTGCAGGTGTAGAACCTCAATCTGAGACTGTTTGGAGACAAGCTGACAAATATAAAGTGCCAAGAATTTGTTTTGTAAATAAATTAGATAGAACAGGAGCTGATTTTTTTCGATGTGTTGATATGATTAAAGAGAGATTAGGTGCAAAACCATTAGTCATACAAGTTCCGATTGGTATTGAAGCTTCATTATCAGGTGTTGTTGATCTTGTTAAAATGAAAGCTCAGGTTTGGAAAAATGAAGCTTTAGGTGCAGAGTGGGAATATAAAGATATCCCAGAAGATTTAAAACTAGCCTTTCTATTCAAACATATTATTTTTAAACCAGAATTGGTTTTTTTGTTCATTAAATTAATTTAGCTGTATGAAGAGCCTTTTTAACAATTTCTTTAGTAGTATCTGTTACTTTTACTAATGGTAATCTTACATTGTCATCACATAAATTTAATAATTTTGCAGCATACTTAACTGGGCTAGGATTACTTTCAACAAACATAGCATGATGAACAGGCTGCAATATTTCATTTAATCTCTCAGCCTCTTTAATTTCATTATCATTGTTAGACTTTGAAAATCTTTGGAAATCAGAACAAAGTTTTGGGGCAATGTTAGCTGTTACACTTATAGCACCTACTCCACCTTTTTTATTAAACTCTAAAGCGTTATCATCATTTCCTGTTAATTGTATAAAATCTTTACCTAATTTTTCTAATGTTTTATCTACTCTTGTTAAATCTCCTGTTGCATCCTTAACACCAACTATATTTTTTAATTCAAATAATCTTGCCATTGTTTCAACTGACATATCAATCACTGATCTTCCAGGTATGTTATAAATTAGAATTGGAATTCCACATTTATCATTGATAGCTTTATAATGTTGATAAAGTCCCTCTTGAGTAGGCTTATTATAATATGGAGTTACAATTAAAGCTCCATCTGCTCCCATTTTTTCAGCATGCGCAGTTAATGAAATCGCTTCCTCAGTAGAGTTTGACCCAGTACCAGCAAATACAGGTAATTTTCCATTACTTTCTTTGACACATAAATCAATTACCCTTTCATGCTCATTATGGCTTAAAGTTGGAGACTCACCAGTTGTTCCAGCAGGAACTAAACCATTTGTCCCATTTTCAATATGAAAATGGATTAACTTAATGTAAGTTTCATCATCTAGTTTATCATTTTTAAACGGAGTGACTAAAGCAACATTTGAACCTTTGAACATAAATACTTATAACATAGTTTGTGGATTCATATACTAAAAGATTATGCTAAAAAAATTCATATTTTTAATCAATTTATTTTTCTTCTCTACTATTACTATTTTATTTTCTGCAGAAATAATACCTTTAAAAAAACCAATCCAAACTAAAGCGGAAAAGGATCAGAAATTATTAACTGATGTAATGAAGCCTCTGCCAAAACCAATTCCCAAAAAAATAGTAGAGGAAATAAAAAAAAAGCCTGAGGGTGAAATAAAGTTAAAAGCTGAGAAAGACTTAGGTATTATTCTACCAAAAAAGAAACCTTTAATTGCGGGAGCCAAAAAAACTAATATAGCGAAAAAATCCAAATATTATAACAAGAAAGATTTCGAAATTGCGAAAAAGGCTATTTCAGAAATGAAACAAGCAAAATGGCCTGCCGCATTGAAAACAGCAAAAAAAGCAAGAGATAAATCAGTCTATAATTTCATACAATGGAGACATCTACTAACTAAAGGAAATAAAGCATCATATTACGATTATAAAACTTTTATAGACAAAAATGAGGATTATCCACGATTGGGAAGAGTAAAATATTTAGCAGAGCATAAACTTTCTACAGATACTATTTCACCCAAAAAAATTATCGATTGGTTCGGTGTTGATGAACCTTTAAGTGGTTTTGGAAAAATGATACTTGGAGAAAGTATAATTCTCAATGGTAATACACAAAAAGGTATTTCATATATTAAAGAAGGATGGATTACTGCCGAATTAAGCAAATCTGAATTAAGATTCTATAGAAAAAAATTCAAAAAATATCTCAATGCGGATGATTATATTAAAAGAGCAGATTACTTGGCTTGGAATAATAAATACTGGGATTTAAAAAGATTATTAAGATATTTACCTAAAGATTATGAGTTGCTTTATACAGCACGTCAATTGTTAATGAGTAAATCGTATGGTGTAGATAATGCTATTTCTAAAGTTCCAGCAAAATTTAAAAACGATGCGGGTTTAAATTACGACAGATTAAAATGGAGAAGAAAAAGAGGAAGGGTTGATAGTTCTGTTGAAATTTTAGTAAAAATTAAAAATACCAAAGATTATTTAGTCAGACCAGATAAGTGGTGGTTTGAAAGAGAAATCATTTCAAGATCATTAATTTATAAAAAGAAATATGCTTTAGCTTATAAAATTGCAAGTAATCATGCTTTGACTGATGGACCCGAGTATGCAGCTGCAGAATGGATGAGTGGATGGATAGCATTAAGTTTCTTAGATGATCCTTTGTTAGCTAAGGATCATTTTGAAAATTTTTATAATAATGTTGGTTACCCGATAAGTACTTCGAGAGGAGCCTATTGGTTAGCTAAAACTTATCAGAAACTTGATAAAAATGAATTAGCTAATGAATGGTTTGGTAAAGCATCTAATTTTCTAACTACATATTATGGTCAGTTAGCATTTATGGAGTTAAATCCCAATCAGCCTTTTGAACTATCTAGAGATATTGAAGTTTCAAAAGAATATAGAGACTACTTTTTTAAAAAAGAATTAGTCAAAACAGTTTATCTTCTTGATGAGCTGAACGAAGATAAATATACAAAACATATTTTAAGACATTTGGCTAATGATGATATAAATAATGGTAGTGAAGTTTTAGCAGCAGAATTAGCAACAAGCATTGATAGATTTGATTTTGCTATTCAAATAGCAAAAATTGCATCATATGAAAAAAGATTTCATAACAAATATAATTATCCAATTATAAGTACTCCAAATTATATAAATGGAAGAAAAATTCCTGATACTGCATTTATACTGTCAATAATAAGACAAGAAAGTGAATTTGATTTAAGTGCTAACAGTCACGCAGGAGCAAAAGGATTAATGCAGCTCATGCCTTACACGGCAAAAGTAGTTGCTAAACAAGCAAAACTTCCTTATTCAAAATCTAGATTAACAAGAGATGCAGAATATAATATCAATTTAGGTTCTCACTATATAGCTGGACTAATTTTAGAATATGATGGTGCTTATCCCTTTGCAATAGCCGCCTATAATGCCGGACCTAAAAGAGTCAGATATTGGAAAAAAATAAATAAAAATCCACAAAAGAACCAAATTGATTATGTAAACTGGATTGAATTAATCAAATTTAAAGAAACAAGAAATTATGTGCAAAGAGTACTGGAGAACTACAACGTCTATCGTTATATTTTAGCTCAAAAGCCAGTTACAATGATAAATTTCTTTAAGGATGATCCTTTATACTAAAAATGGCGGAAGAGGAGGGATTCGAACCCTCGGTACAAGTTTCCTCGCACGGTCATTTAGCAAACGACTGGTTTCAGCCTCTCACCCACTCTTCCAATAAATTTGTCACTTTTGATTGTATTGAATAATCAATATTTATAAAGTAATTATTCAATAATTATGAAAAATAAGTATTCAATATTTTCACTTATTAAAAACGCTTTTTCTTATCATGAAAATTGGGAGAAAGCTTGGAAAGATCCTGAGCCTAAAAAAGAATATGATGCAGTAATTGTTGGTGGTGGAGGACATGGTCTTGCAACTGCCTATTATCTAGCAAAAAAACATAACATGAAGAATATTGCTGTTGTGGAAAAAGGTTGGATAGGAGGAGGAAATACTGGTCGAAATACTACAATAATAAGATCTAATTATTTATGGGATGCAAGTGCGGGTTTATATGACCATGCTCTTAAAATTTGGGAAGGTTTATCTCAAGAATTGAATTATAATGTTATGTTTAGTCAAAGAGGAGTTATGAATCTTGCACATAATTTGCAAGATGTTAGAGATTTAAAAAGAAGAACTCACGCTAATAGATTGAATGGTATTGATGCAGTTTATTTAAATACTGAAGAAGTTAAAAAATTTTGTCCAATTATAAATACCTCACAGGATATTCGTTATCCAGTTTTAGGTGGAACTCTTCAAAGAAGAGCCGGTACAGCTAGGCATGATGCTGTTGCTTGGGGATACGCAAGAGGTGCTGATGAAATGGGTGTTGATATAATTCAAAATTGTGAAGTAAAAGGTATAAAAAGAAATGGTGATACAGTTGAAGGAATTGAAACGACTAAAGGATTTATCAAAACAAAAAAAATTGGAGTAGTAGCAGCTGGTCACTCCAGTGTAATAGCGAATATGGCTGGATTGAAATTACCTTTGGAAAGTAAACCACTTCAAGCTTTAGTGTCAGAACCAGTAAAACCAATAATAGATACAGTTGTAATGTCTAACGCTGTTCATGCATATGTCAGCCAATCTGATAAGGGAGAATTAGTTATTGGGGCAGGAACTGATGATTATGTATCTTACTCTCAAAAAGGAAGTCATGATATTGTGGAAGGAACTTTAAATGCAATTTTAGAACTATATCCAATATTTAGTAGAATGAGAATGCTTCGTCAGTGGGGTGGAATAGTTGATATATGTCCTGATGCAAGTCCAATCATAAGTAAAACTTCAATTAAGGGTTTATACTTTAATTGTGGTTGGGGAACTGGAGGTTTTAAAGCTACACCTGGCTCAGGGGATTTATTTGCTCACACCATTGCAAATGACGAACCTCATAAATTAAATGCTGCGTTTAATATAAATAGATTTGTAAGTGGTGATCTAGTTGATGAACATGGTGCAGCCGCTGTTGCACACTAATGTTTTTAATTAATTGTCCTTTTTGCGGAGAGAGAGAACAAAGCGAATTTAAAGCTGGTGGAGAAGCACATATTGTAAGGCCAAAACAACCTACAGAACTAAGTGATGATGAATGGGCAGAATATTTGTTCATGAGAAAAAACATAAAAGGAGTTCAATTTGAAAGATGGAACCATGTTCATGGTTGTAGAAAATGGTTCAATATGGTTAGAGATACATCAAACGACCAAATAAAAGCTGTTTACAAAATGGGTGAAAAGCCACCAGTAAAATAGAATGTCTAATAATTTAAGATTTAAAACAAGTAAATTTATCGATGAGACTTATCGAGTTTCTTTTAAATTTAATAACAAAACATATTTTGGTTTTAAAGGTGATACTCTAGCATCAGCTTTGTTGGCTAATGGAATTCATCTTGTTGGACGAAGTTTCAAATATCATAGACCTCGAGGAATTATGACATCAGGTTCTGAAGAACCTAATGCAATTATTCAATTGCATGATAATTCCTCAAGAACTGAACCAAATGTAAGAGCTACAGAGGTCGAAATCTATGAAGGTTTAGTTGCATCTAGTCAAAATTGTTGGCCTAGCGTTAATTTTGATATTGGTGGAATTAATAATCTATTATCCCCTATCTTACCTGCAGGTTTTTATTATAAAACTTTTATGTGGCCTGCAAGTTTCTGGGAAAAGTATGAATACTTTATTAGAAAATCTGCGGGTTTAGGTAAATCACCTAAAGTAGCTGATCCAGACATATATGAACATAAATATATTCATTGTGATGTTTTGGTTATCGGAGCAGGTATATCAGGAATAATGGCAGCCAAAATGGCAGCTAAAAATGGTTTTAAGACTCTTTTAGTTGATGAAAAATCTTATTTGGGGGGATCTTCTATTTATGATAACTCAGAATTTTCAAAAATTAATAATCAAATAACAAGTTCATGGTTAGAAAAAGAAATCAACGAAATATCTAAATTAGAAAATTTAGAAATAAAAACAAGAACTAGCGTTGCAGCATTCCATGGATACAACTTTTTATTGGCTCGTGAAAATCTCACTGATCATTTACCGATTAATCAAAGAGAAAATAAAGTAAGACAAAGATTATTAAAAATTAGAGCTAAAAAAGTAATCACAGCAACTGGCTCTATAGAAAGACCTTTAATATTTGATAATAATGATCGTCCAGGGATAATGTTATCTTCAGCAATCAAAAGATATATTGATTTGTATGGTGTGGCATGTGGTGAAAATAATATTCTTTTTACCAATAACGATACGGCATATGAAACAGCCATGAGTTTAATTCAAAGAGGAATTAAAATTAATGCAATAATTGATAATAGAGAACAAATTGACTCTAAAATTTCATACGAAGTTGAGAAAAATAATATTAAAATTTATAAAGGTTATACTGTCGTTGATACTTACGGATATAGAAGAATTAATAAAATATCCATCATGAAACTCTCAAAAGATGGTCAAACAGTCATTGGTGACAAAACAAAGTTGAATTGTGATTGTTTAGGTGTATCTGGTGGTTGGACCCCAGCAGTACACTTGTTTACACAATCAGGAGGTAAATTAAAATTTAGAGAAGAAGATCAAGTATTTATACCTAATGTTTATCCCTCAGATCAAATAAGTATTGGATCTTGTAATGGAGACTTTGGTTTAGAGGAGATAATAAAGAATACCTTGTCTTCTATTAAAAAGTTTCTTGATATTGACAATTCTGAATACAAAACTGTTGAAACAATCTCTGGTTTAAATCAATCAAAGAGAAATATTTGGTTATTACCATCTGATAAATCCAAAGGGAAAAGTAAATCTTTTGTTGATTATCAAAACGATGCAACTGCAAAAGATATTAAATTAGCTCTAAGAGAAGGTTTTAGATCTATAGAACATGTAAAAAGATACACCACTACAGGTATGGGAACTGATCAAGGTAAACTCGGTAATATGCATGCTTTAGGAATTATCTCAGAAACAGCGGGTACTAAAATGGGTGAACACGGAACTACAACTTTTAGACCTCCTTATACACCTCTTACTTTTGGAACTATTGTTGGAAGAAATGTAGGAGAATTTTTTGATATATTTAGACGTACTCCAATACATGATTGGCATGTTGCCAACAACGCTGAATTTGAAAACGTTGGTCAATGGAAAAGAGCTTGGTACTATCCAAAGGATAATGAAAATATACATCAAGCAGTACAAAGAGAGAGTAAAGCTGCCAGAGACTCAGCGGGTATTCTAGACGCATCAACATTAGGAAAGATTGATATTCAAGGTACTGATGCCTCAGAATTTTTAAATCGTGTTTATACTAACGCTTGGTCAAAACTAGCTATAGGTAAATGTCGTTATGGTTTAATGTTAAATGAAGATGGAATGGTTTATGATGATGGCGTTACAACTAGATTGGATGAAAATCATTATATCATGACCACTACTACTGGTGGTGCAGCTAACGTGTTAGGAAAACTTGAAGATTATCTTCAGACAGAATGGCCTGAATTAGATGTCTATTTATCTTCTGTAACTGATCATTTTGCCACAATAAGTGTTTGTGGACCTAATAGTAAAAAAATTGTTTCAAAAGTTATTCCTGATTTAGATCTTTCTGATGAAAAGTTTCCACATATGTCATTCAAAAATTCAAAAATAGACAACATTAAATGTCGAATAATGAGAATTAGTTTTACTGGAGAACATAGTTATGAAATTAATATCCAAGCAAATTTTGGTAAATCTGTTTGGGAAAAATGTATGGAAGCAGGTAAAGATTTTAATATTACGCCCTATGGAACTGAAACGATGCACTTATTAAGAGCAGAAAAAGGTTTTATAATAGTTGGTCAAGACACTGATGCAACACTAACACCAATTGATTTACAGATGGATTGGATAGTAAGCAAAAAGAAATATGATTTTATTGGAAAAAGATCATTATATAGATCTGATACTATAAGAGAAGATAGAAAACAATTAGTTGGTTTATTGACAGAAAATCCTGAGGAAGTTTTAGAAGAAGGCGCACAGATAGTTGCTGATATAAAAAAATCACCTATTGAAATGCTTGGCCATGTAACCTCAAGTTATTACAGCCCAAATTTAAAAAAGTCGATCGCATTAGGAGTTGTAAAAGGTGGAAAAAATATGTTGGGGCAAAAATTGATCATACCAATGGAAAATAAGAATATTAATGTAACTGTAGCTGATCCAGTTTTTTTAGATAAAGAAGGTGAAAGATTAAATGCTAAATTATAATCATACAATTAAAGAGGAAAAATCATATCAAGGTCTACAAATGAACGAGGTTAAACCTGTTATGAAATTGATAGTAAGAGGTAAAAAAAGAGAATTTTTATCAGCTGTTGGTAAATCTTTAAATATGGTTTTGCCTACAAAAGCAAATACTTCCACTCAAAGTGAAAAATTGACTGCTCTATGGTTAAGTCCTGATGAATGGATGATTTTTTCAAATGGCGTTGTTAAAGAAAATACAAATTCTTATGAAACTGAAACACTTTTGAATAAAAACATATCTAAATTAAATTTAGGAGCTGTGGTGGATGTCACAGATCAATTCGTGAGGATTAATCTCAAAGGGGATAAGATATATGATTTGTTTCAAACAGGCTCTCCTTTTAATTTTAATGATTTTAAAGGTAAAATTGGCTCAGTGACCCAAACAATTCTCACAAAAATAGATGTAATCATTCATAATCAAAATAAAAATGAAGTGAATTTGTTTGTAAGACGCTCATTTTCTGAGCATTTATTCGCATGGATGAATGATAGTGCGTCAAGATTATAGTCACATTTAGATCTCAAATAAGTTAAATAAAAAATATGAAAAAATTATTTTTAGTAGCATTATTTGCTCTTTTACCCTTCTCACTAAACGCAGAATCTAATCTAGATAAAATTTTGTCTTCTGGAGTACTTAAAGTTGGTACCACTGGAGATTGGGATCCTATGACAGTCAAAGATCCTGCAACCAACAAATATAAAGGTTTCGATATCGATGTAATGAATCAATTAGCTAAAGATATGGGTGTAAAAATTGAGTTTGTACCTGCAGAATGGAAAACTATTGTTTCAGGAATAACATCTGCAAGATATGATATCTCAACTAGTGTTACAAAAACGCCAAAGAGAGCTGAAGTAGCTGGTTTTACCGATACCTATTACAAATATGCTACAGTGCCACTTGTTCTCAAAAAGAACTTAAAAAAATTTCCAACTTGGGACTCGCTTAATAATTCAAATGTAACAATCGCAACTACTCTTGGTACTTCTCAAGAGGAAAAGGCAAAAGAATTTTTCCCAAAATCAAAATTAAACTCAATTGAAGCACCAGCAAGAGACTTCCAAGAAGTCTTGGCAGGTAGAGCTGATGGTAATATTACAAGTTCAACAGAGGCAAATAAATTGGTCATTAAATATCCTCAGTTAGCAATCGTTCCAGATGGTGGAAAAAATCCAGCATTTTTAGCAATGATGGTACCAAAGGGTGATACTAAGTGGAATGATTATGTTAATAAATGGATTAAAGACAAAAAATCATCAGGCTTCTTCGCCAAGTTATTAGCTAAATATAATCTAAAGAGCTTATAAAAAATTAGTAATTAATTTTTTATTCTTTATAACTTAAAGAGTGAAAAATCTTTTATTACTAATTCTAATTTTTCCATTAACGTCATGTGGTAAAAGTGAATTAAACTGGTTAATCTTGTCACCAAACAATATTGAGGGATTAACTAATCTGAAGTTTTTATTAAGTGGTATAACAACTACTATTTATATTAGTATAGTCTCAATCATTATTTCAATTATTCTAGGTCTTTTAATTGCTATTCCATCACTGGCTAAAAGTAAATTCTTAACCTACCTTAATATTGGCTATGTTGAGATTGTAAGAGCAATTCCTTTACTGGTTTTAATTTTATGGATTTACTATGGTCTTCCAATTATGACGGGTATAAGTTTTAGCCCATTCGTTTCTGGTATCATTGCGCTGTCGATTAGCGAAAGTGCTTTTCAAGCAGAAATATTTAGAGCAGGAATTAATTCAATAAAAAAATCACAATGGGAAGCTGGAAGTTCTTTAGGATTAAGTTTTTTTAGAAAATTAAGATTAGTAATTCTACCTCAAGCAATAAAGAATATTTTACCAGCTATTGGTAATCAATTTGTATATGTGCTTAAAATGTCCTCTCTTGTATCGATAATTGGTATTGGAGATCTGACTAGAAAAGCAAACGAATTGGTTGTAACAACCTATAGACCATTAGAAATATATACATTTCTAATTCTAGAATATTTAGTCTTGATATTAATTGTTTCTTATCTTGTAAGAAAATTAGAAAAAAAATTACAAAAAGATTAATTTTTTCTTCTATAGTCCCAAGGATATTCAAAAGTCATTGCCCACATACCCTTTTTATTTTTTTTGGCATAATTCTCATCTGGAATATATTTTGTTGAATATTTCCTGTAAGCAAAAGCATAACCTTCTCGAACAAGATACTTAGATAGACTTTGATTATTTACAAAACATTCAGCTAAAATTCTCTTATATCTATCTATACCCTCCTTGACACATCTTACTTTGTTTTTACCTATCTTATTAATAAGTAATTGTTTTGCTTGAACTCCACATTTGATAACCTCATTATTCTTATTACAAATTTGTTTAATTTCAGGAGTATCAATCCCACTAAAACGAATTTTTTCGTTTTTTAAATGAATGGTATCTCCGTCTATAACCTTTATTTCACTAGATTTTACATCAAGGTATGTAACAAAGAAAAATATTAGACAAATACTAGTAAGTAAAAAGACTTTTTTTTTGTTTGAAAACATTATTCAAAAAATACCCAATAAACATTAGAACTGCAATTCCCATAAACCAATTTGTTACTAAAATCGTATAAAAAATATCCTCATAATCCCCTCCTTTAATATTAATTACATACCATAAACTTAAAAATGGGAGAGCTGTTAATCTAAGAATACTTAGATAAAGACTGTACAATGGTTTTTTCACTGCTTGGAATACTGCAGTGGTTATAAAAAAAACAGGATAAATTGGGCCAATTAATGCAGCAACTTTTAAATATATCGCACCATGCTTTATTGCCTCTTGGTTATCAGTAAATAATGAAACTAAAAACTCTGCACCTAAAAATATTATTATTCCTGCAGATATCATAAAAGATGATCCAAACATTAAAGCTTTTCTGTATAATTCTCTCAATCTATCATAATTTTTTGCACCAAAATTTTGTCCCCCAATTGATAATACCGCTGTATTTAATCCAATTACAGGAAGTAGAAAAACTTGTTCAATTCTAAGAGCAGCACCATAACCAGCAGTAGCTAAATCTCCAAATTGACCAATGAAGTAAAGGATGTTGAACAAACCAACACCAATCAACAACATGCTAAACATCACAGGAATCGTCTGATACAAGAGTTCACCAAGAAGATCAAATTTTGGAATAAAACACTCAGGCTTAAGATATTGTTTTAATTCACAACAATAAACTTTATATGCTAAATACAAAAGACCAACAAACTGAGCCACTACAGTAGCTATTGCAAGTCCAGCTATACCAAATGCTGGAATAAAACTATAACCAAAAATAAATAATGGATTTAGAACAATATTTAAAAAGAAACTAAAAATTAAAACGTTTCTGTAACTTTTTGTATCCCCTTGCGCATTTAGAGTTCCATTTAAAGAGATTTGTATCAAAACAATTATAGTTCCATAAAAAATTACATCTAGATATTTTCTAGTTAATATAATTGCCTCTTGGTCTGATCCCATAAGAGAAAGTAAAAAATCTGAAACATTTAAACCAAAAAAAGTAACTAGTATGGATAAAAAGATTGCAAAAATAATTGATTGAGCAACAAATAATGACGCCTTCTTTTTATTATTAGCCCCTATATTATTTCCAATTAAAGTATTAGTTCCAGCAGTTAATCCAACACCTATTGCAATAATAGTAAAATAAATTGGAAAAGATTTTGCGATCGCTGCTATTGCTTCAGCAGATATTCTTCCTGCGAACCATGTGTCTACTAGATTGTAAAAAGTTTGAAATAATGAACCAACACTTGCTGGAATAGTAACTTTTCTCAATAAAAACCATATTGGATCTTTAGTTAATTTGAAAGATTGTGACAAATAAATCCTTAGTTAAATTCTTTTTGAAAATTATATTTTTTTCCTGATAGCTTTGCCTTGTATATCTGACTTTGTCTCATTCTAAAACGAGATTTTTGGTTTTTTGAGAGTTTATCAAAACAATTAGGACAAGTTACACCCTCCTCATATTTTTTAGATTTTTTATCTTTAATCGAGATTGGTTGTCTGCATCCACCACAAATTGAATAGGTTCCTTGTACTAATCCGTGTTTTAAACTTACTCGGTTATCGAATACAAAACATTCGCCTTTCCATAAACTTTTTTTTGGTTTGATTTTTTTTAAGTAATTCAAAATTCCACCCTTTAATTGATAAATATTTTTAAAACCTTTTCTTTCTAAAAATACAGAGGCTTTTTCACACCTAATTCCACCAGTGCAAAACATTGCTATTGGCTGATCTTTTTTTAACTTTTTTAAGTATTTAGGGAAATCTCTAAAGTTACTTATATTTGGATTTACTGATTTTTTAAAAGAACCAACTTTATGTTCAAAAGGTTTTCTTGCATCTAATAAAAGAGTTTCTTTTTTTTCAATTAATTTATTCCATTTTGTTGGATCAATATGAGTATTCTTTTTTGCGATCATATTCGAGATTTTAAGATCCATTGGAACAACTTCACTTTTAATTTTCACTTTAGGTTTATGAAAAGGTTTAAATTTACTTATTGAATTATTGACACTATCAAATTCTTTAATATTCAAAATTTTTTTTAATCTAATAATTGTAGTTTTAATATCTTTATTCATTCCAGAAATAGATCCATTTAAACCCTCTTTGGATATGATAATTGATCCATTAATATTTTTATTAGTTAAAAGATTACTCAATATTTTTTGATTTTTTTTTAAATCATTTATTTTTTGAAATTTATAAAAACCAAATACAGTGAACATTAAATCTTCCTACAAACAGTCATTCCATCACCAAAAGGTACCATGACCTTTTCAATCCTTGTATCCTTAGAGATAAAATCATTCAAATCTCTAATACTTTTTGTAATTTTATCATTTATATCTTTGTTAACAACTTCCCCATGCCATAATACATTATCAATTATCACTAAACCCTCTTTATTCAATAAATCTAAAGAAATTTCATAATATTTTTTATAATTCATTTTATCTGCATCTATAAAAACTAAGTCAAATTTTTCATTTCTTATACTCATTAAAGTTTCTAATGCTGGTTTAATCATTGTTTTAATCTTATGATCTTGATTGGCCTTTTTAAAAAAGCTTTGTGCAACTTTGGTTGTTTCCACATTTTTATCTAATGCAATTATACTGCCTTCATCTGGTAAGGCTAAAGCCATGGATAATGTACTTAAACCTGTAAAAGTTCCTATCTCTAGGACTTTTTTAATTTTAGAAACTTTAATAATCAGATGTAGAAATTGACATTGAGAAATAGATATTTGCATTCTTTTTGAATCACCAAGAGATAGGTTGTAATCTATTATTTCTTTTTGAATTGGATGTAATTTCAAACCATTCTTTAGAATATAATCTTGTAAATGTTTTGTGATATTAAGGTCTGAACCCATAACCTTATAATTTTTTCTTTAGGATCTCATTTATTAATTGAGGGTTAGCTTTTCCACCTGAGGCCTTCATTGCTTGACCAACAAAAAAACCAAATAATTTTTCTTTACCTTGTTTATATTCAATGGCTTTTTCTCTATTGTCGTTAATTATTTTGTCAATTAATGCCTCTAAAGCTTTTGGATCACTTTGTTGTTTTAATCCTTTTTCCTCAACAATTTTTTGTGGATCTTTATCACCATCTATCATCAATTCAAAAACAGTTTTTGCTATCTTTCCTGAAATCGTTCCATTCTTAATTAAATTTATCAATATGGCAAAATTCTTAGCACTCACTGGACTTTGAGAAATTTCTAAACCTTTGCTATTTAAAACAGCAAATAGTTCTCCTGTAATCCAATTGACTGCTAACTTAATATCTTTATTCTTACCCATTTTTGCTACAACTTCTTCAAAATATTTTGCTGTATCAATATCAGAAACTAAAATATTTGCTTCATAAGGAGACAATCTAAACTCTTCAATAAATCTTTTCTTTTTATCATCTGGTAATTCTGGGATATCATTTTTAAGTTCTTCAATAAATTTTTCCGAAACCTCCAAAGGTAATAAATCAGGGTCCGGAAAATATCTATAATCATGAGCGTCTTCTTTTGATCTCATTGACCTTGTCTCATTTTTCTTCGTATCAAAAAGCCTTGTTTCTTGATCAATAGTTTTGCCCTCTTCTATTAAATCAACTTGCCTATTAGCCTCATATTCTATCGCCATTTGCATAAACTTAATTGAATTAACATTTTTAATTTCACATCGAGTACCGAATTCTTTTGAGCCCTTTGGTCTTACAGAAACATTCACATCAGCTCTTAAAGAGCCCTCTTGCATATTTCCATCACAAGTTCCTAAATATCTCATTATAGATCGCAATTTTTTAATGTAAGCATTAACCTCATCTGGGGATCTTAGATCAGGCTTGCTCACTATTTCCATTAAAGCTACCCCTGATCTGTTTAAATCAACAAAGGTATTTTGTGGGTCAAGATCATGTATACTTTTTCCAGCATCTTGTTCTAGGTGTAATCTTTCTATACCAACTTCTTTTTGACCATTAGGCATATCCAAAATAACTTTTCCCTCACCTACTATAGGATCTTTAAATTGTGATATTTGATATCCTTGAGGTAAATCAGCATAAAAATAATTTTTTCTATCAAATACTGAACGTTTATTAATTTTTGCGTTAAGGCCAATGCCAGTTTTAATTGCTTGTTTGACACAAAATTCGTTTATTACTGGTAACATTCCTGGAAATGCAGCATCAACTAAACTAACCTGTGTATTAGGTTCCGCTCCAAATTTGGTTGCTGAAGTAGAAAATAATTTAGATTCAGATAAAACTTGAGCATGAACCTCTAAACCAATTACTACCTCATACTGATTATCTTTTCGATTGATCAAATATTCTGAATCTTTTTTACTCATTTTATCCACCAATCGGTAATTTTGTTTTTAAAATTGATCTTTTCTTCCATAGCATAAGCTATATTCAGTATATTTTGTTCATCAAAAGCTTTGCCAATAATTTGTAAACCTAAAGGATAACCTTTTGAATCATGTCCTGCAGGTATTGAGATGCCTGGAAGTCCAGCTAAGTTAACAGGCACTGTAAATATATCATTAAGATACATTGAAACTGGGTCATTCGTTTTTTCACCTATTTTGAATGCTGAGCTAGGTGTTGATGGAGTTAAAATTGCATCAACTTTTTTATAAGCCTCATCAAAATCATTTTTGATAAGTTTCCTTACTTTTTGAGCTTTAAGATAATACGCATCGTAATATCCAGAAGACAAAACATAAGTTCCAATCATAATTCTTCTTTGAACTTCAGCTCCAAAACCTTCTGATCTAGTTTTTTCGTACATATCGATTAAATTTTCACCTTTTGCTCTAAATCCATACTTTACACCATCATATCTTGCTAAGTTTGATGAAGCCTCTGCTGGAGCAACTATATAATATGTTGGTAAGGCATAACTTGTATTTGGGAGAGAAATATCAATAGTTTCAGCACCACAATCTTTAATATATTGAATACCTTTTTGCCAGAGATCTTCAATTTCTTTTGGCATACCGTCGACTCTATATTCTTTTGGTATTCCAATTTTTTTTCCTTTTATGTTATTTGTAAGTTCTTTGCTGTAATGATTTCTTTTAAATTCTATTGAAGTAGAGTCTTTAGGATCATAGGAACTAATCACTTCATGTAATAAAGCACAATCTTTGACATTTTGTGCCATTGGTCCTGCTTGATCCAATGATGAAGCAAAAGCAACTATTCCATATCTTGAACAACTCCCGTAAGTAGGTTTTAATCCAACAATACCAGTGAAAGAAGCTGGTTGTCTAATTGATCCACCAGTATCAGTACCAATTGTAACAGGAGTCAATTTTCCAGCCACCGCTGAGGCTGAACCACCAGATGATCCACCAGGAACTAAATTTTTGTCAATAGGACTTTGCACATTACCAAAAAAACTTGTTTCATTTGATGAACCCATTGCAAACTCATCACAGTTTAGCTTACCCAGGAGTATTGCACCTTCATTCCAAATATTTTCTGTAACTGTTGACTCATAAGTTGGAACAAAATTATTTAAAATTTTACTACCAGCAGTTGTTTTAATATTTTTTGTACAAAATAAATCCTTAACTGCCATAGGAATACCAGGCAGTTTTAAATTAAAATTAGGTTTTTGATCGAATTTTTTCGCTTTATCTAAAGCCGATGTAAAGTCATTTGTAATATAAGCATTCAATTCTTTAGATTTTTCAGATCTATCAATAAATGCTTTGGTCACATCTGTTGAAGAAAGTTTTTTATTTTTAATATTTTCAATCAGTTCTGTAAGAGATTGTTTTGTAATATCTGACATTATTCGATTACCTTAGGTACTACAAAATAATCCTCGTTATCCTGAGGAGAATTTTTTATAATTTGTTCTCTAATATTTTTACTTTTTACTTCGTCGGATCTTAGTTTTAAGGTTGTTTCTGCAATAGAAGTTAATGGTTCTACATTGTCAGTTTTTAATTCATTAAGTTTTTCAATAAAATCAAAAATAGAATTTAAATCACCAGCTAATTTTTCAGCTCTTTGCTCATCAACTGAAATTCTTGCCAATTTAGATATATGTTTTATTGTTTTAAGATCTATACTCATATGCTATTTAAATAAGAGGCAAAGTATCACTTAAGTTTAAAATATACAATATGATCACTTTAGAGGAATTTAAAAAAAAACACTCAGATAAGTGTAGATTGATAGGTTTAGACCTTGGATCTAAAAGAATTGGTGTGTCAATCTGTGATGACAAGCAACTAATAGCCACTCCATTAAAAACGATAAATAGAAATTCGTTGGAAGACCTTGTTGATGAACTAAAATTAATTATCAATGAAAATGATATAAAAGGAATCATTGTCGGAAATCCTTTGAATATGGATGGATCCTCAGGTAGGTCAGCTCAATCAGTAAAAGATACTACTGAAAATATTGAAAAAAACTTAGATATTCCAATTTGTCTCTGGGATGAGAGACTCTCAACTGTTGGTGCTTTTAATCTGTCTAGCCTATTAGATATTAATGTGAGTAAAAGAGAAAAAAAGATAGATGAAAATGCTGCTGCTTTTATATTACAAGGAGCTTTAGATTTTTTGAATAATTAATACTTGCTATTATAGAGGTTTATAGTTATAGAGTTGGTTTTAATGGCAATTAAAACAAATCAGGCTGTTAAAATTTCTCAAAAACATCTATTAGGAATTCAAGATTTATCGATTAATGATGTTAACTTAATACTTCATGAGGCAAATTCTTTTATAAAAGTAAATCAAAGTAAAAATAAGAAAGTTGATATTTTAAGAGGTAAAACTCAAATTAATTTATTTTTTGAACCTTCCACTAGAACTCAAAGCTCCTTTGAATTAGCTGGTAAAAGACTTGGGGCTGATGTTATGTCAATGAATATTAACAACTCAGCAATTAAAAAAGGCGAAACATTAATAGATACAGCAATGACATTAAATGCAATGCATCCTGATATCATTGTAATTAGACATCAAGATTCTGGAGCATGTAATCTACTTTCACAAAAAGTAAACTGTGCAGTTCTTAATGCTGGTGATGGAAGAAGAGAGCACCCTACTCAGGCTTTATTAGATGCATTAACAATTATTACTCGTAAAAAAAAAATACAAGGATTAAAAATAGCAATCTGTGGAGATATACTTCATTCAAGAGTTGCTAGATCAAATATTTATTTACTTAGCATGTTAGGAGCAGAAGTGAACATAATTGCTCCAACAAATCTTATGCCAAAAGAAATTGAAAAGTTTGGTGTTAATACTTTCACAGACATGAAAAAAGGATTGAAAGATTGTGATATTGTTATGATGTTGAGATTACAAAATGAACGAATGACAAGTTCATATCTTTCATCCAATAGAGAATATTATGAATATTACGGATTAACTCCCGATAAATTAGAACATGCCAAATCAGATGCTTTAATTATGCATCCTGGTCCTATGAACAGAGGTATAGAAATAGATACAATGCTAGCAGATGATATCAACAAAAGTGTGATTAAAGAGCAAGTTGAATTAGGTGTTGCTGTGAGGATGGCTTGTCTTAAAATATTTTGTACATAATGAAAAAACAATATTTTATAAACGCAAATATAATTGATCCTTATAACTCCATGAATGAGAATGGGGGTCTGATTATAAGTGAAGATGGAAAAATTGAAGCCATAGGAAAAAAAGTAAATATTAATAATTTACCGAGTAGAGAGAAACCAATTGATTTAAAAGGTAAGTATATTTTTCCTGGATTGGTCGATATGCGAGTTTTTGTTGGTGAACCAGGCTATGAGTATAAAGAAAATTTTAGGACTCTGAGTAACGCTGCACTCTCAGGTGGTGTCACTTCAGTTGTAACAATGCCTAATACTGATCCAGTAATCGATAATGTTTCTATAGTCGACTTTCTAAAAAGAAGAGGAAGAGATAAATCAAAGATAAATATTTTTCCATGTGCTTCCTTAACAAAAAATGCTGAAGGTACAAATATGACTGAATTTGGCTTGTTACAAAATAAAGGAATAATTGCATTCACCGATGGTGTTAAAACAATTCAAAATCCAAGATTGATGTCTAGAATAATGAACTCTGCTAAAGATTTGGGTAGTTTAATAATGCAGCACGCTGAAGATTATGAACTTGCAAAAAATGGTATGATTAACTCTGGAATAATTGCTTCAAAATTAGGTTTATCTGGTATACCTGAAATTGCTGAGCGTATTCTGATCGAGAGAGATTTAACATTACTGGAAAAGGTTAAATGTAGATATCATATCTCTCAATTGTCATCACAAAAGTCTGTCGAAGTAATTAAATCAAGAAAGGAAACAGTAAAATTCACATGTGGTGTTTCAGTTAATAACTTATCTTTAAATGAAAACGACATAGGTGATTTCAAAACATTTTTGAAATTATCTCCGCCATTAAGAAGAGAAGAAGATAGACTAGCTTTAGTGCAAGGATTAAAAGATGATTTAATTGATGTAATAGTCTCAGATCACAAACCTGAAGATGAAGAGTCAAAAAGATTAACATTTGCTCAAGCAGCAACTGGTGCGTCAGGGATAGAAACTCTGCTATCTCTAAGTTTAGAATTATATCATAACGGATCACTCAAATTAGAGACAATAATTAGAGCATTAACATCAAACCCTGCTAAAATATTAAAAATAAATAAAGGAAATTTATCTATTGGTAATGATGCAGATCTCTGTATTGTAGATATAGATAAACCTTGGATTGTAAAAAAAGATAAGCTTATATCAAAATCAAAAAATACATCTATAGAGGATAAAAAACTTCAAGGCAAAGTCACAAATACATTTGTAAACGGTAAAGAATTATTTAAGCTATAGTATGGACACTTTTATCATATGTATAATTTCATATTTGATGGGTTCAATTCCATTTGGATTAATACTAACAAAAATTTTTTTGAAAAAAGATATAAGAGACATTGGATCTGGAAATATTGGAGCTACAAATGTACTTAGAGCTGGTAACAAGAAAGTTGGTTACATCACGTTATCTCTTGATATTTTAAAAGCTGTTATCCCTGTAATATTTGTTAAAATTTATCACACAGATTTCTTATATTTGGCATCATTATGTGCATTTATAGGTCATGTGTTTCCTGTATGGCTCAAATTTAAAGGAGGGAAAGGTGTTGCAACATACGTTGGTATTCTATTTGCTATAAATATTTATTTTGGAATTATCTTTGCTTTATCTTGGTTTGTAATTTTTGCTATAACAAAGTTTTCATCTTTATCGTCATTGATTGCTTCTATAACAATTCCTGTTTATTTACTGATCACAGGTCAATTTAAAGATATATTTTTTTTTATAATCATGTTTGTATTAATATTTTTCACCCATCGAGAAAATATTAAAAGATTGAAAAATAAAGAAGAAACTAAGACTAAAATTTATTAGTTTGACTATCTAACTCTTTTAGGTAGTTTGTCTTTTATGAACTTGGTCATTGTAGAAAGTCCAGCTAAAGCCAAAACTATCAATAAATATTTAGGTGATGATTATAAAGTATTAGCTAGTTATGGGCATATTAGAGATTTACCTTCTAAGAATGGTTCTGTTGATCCAGATCAAGATTTTAAAATGGAATGGGAAATTGATAGCTTTTCAAAAAAATATCTTAAAGAAATTACTGATGCAGCCAAAGATTCTTCAAAAATTATATTAGCTACAGATCCTGATCGTGAGGGAGAAGCGATAGCTTGGCATGTAAAAGAGTATCTAAATGAAAAAAAACTTCTTAAAGATAAAGAAATAGAAAGAGTTGTTTTTAATGAAATTACAAAAAAAGCAGTAATTCATGGAATTGAAAATCCAAGACAAATTGAACCGCTTTTAGTTGATGCTTACATGGCTCGGAGAGCTTTAGATTACTTGGTTGGCTTTAATATTTCACCAATTTTATGGACAAAACTTCCAGGCTCTAAATCTGCAGGAAGAGTTCAATCTGTAGCTTTAAAATTGATAACTGAAAGAGAACATGAAATTGAGTCCTTTAAGCCAGATGAATTTTGGACTTTAAGTGTCAAATTTAAAGATGAAAAAAATCAAAATATCCTTGCAAGTATTAGTCAGCTAGATAACAATAAAATTGAAAAATTCTCTTTTAGAAATAAGGATGATATAAATAAAGCTATATCAAGTATCAATCAAAAAAAATTTAGCGTTACTGATATAACTAGTAAAGTGGTAAATCGTAATCCATCAGGACCATTTACTACATCAACTCTTCAACAAACAGCTTCAAGTCGATTAGGGTTTGGTGCATCAAGAACTATGCAAATTGCTCAAAAGCTTTACCAAGGAGTCGAAATTGAGGGAGAAACCATAGGTTTGATAACTTATATGAGAACAGATGGTACTAATTTATCAAAAGATGCTGTTGTGTCTTTTAGAGATTATATCAAAAAAGAAATTGGTAATGAATATTTACCTGAGAGTGCTTTAAATTACTCTGGCAAAAAAGCAAAAAATGCACAAGAGGCACATGAAGCAATAAGACCAACAGATGTTATCAGAACTCCACAAAGTGTAAAAAAATACCTAAGCACAGATCAAAATAAACTTTATGATTTAATATGGAGTAGAGCTTTATCTTCTCAAATGCAATCTGCTAAATTTGATAGAAATACTATAACGATTACATCAACTAATAATGATACAGTATGCAAAGCAAGTGGATCAGTTCTAAAATTTGATGGATTTTTAAAGATATATAATAATCAAGGTAAGGATGATGATGAAAACATTCTACCATCTGTTTCTAAAGGACTTGTAAATATTGAGTCTTTAATAGATGAACAACATTTTACACAACCCCCTCCAAGATATTCTGAGGCTAGCTTGGTAAAAAAACTAGAGGAATTAGGAATAGGAAGACCATCTACTTACGCAAGTATAATTTCTACAATAGCAAATAGAGGTTACGCGGAGATATTGAATAAAAGATTTTTTCCTACTGATAGAGGAAAACTTATTTCAGCTTTTCTAGAAAAATTGTTCTCAAAATATGTGGATTATAACTTTACTGCTGGTTTAGAGGATCAATTAGACGAGATTACAACTGGTAAAGAAAGCTGGATAAAAGTTTTGGAGCTGTTCTGGAAAGATTTCAATAGTAATGTGGCAGAAGTAAAGGAAAAAAGAACAAGAGAGGTCTTAGATCTTTTAAATGATAGTTTAGGAGATTTGGTTTTTGATAAAGATGATAAAGGAAATATTGTTAGAAAGTGTCAATTATGTAATTCAGGAACACTAAGCTTAAAAAATAGCTTTAGAGGTGGTGCGTTTATTGGTTGTTCAAATTACCCTGAATGTAAATTTACAAGACCTTTGTCAAAAGCTAAAGCAGCGGCACAAGCACAGTTAGCTGAACCAAAATTTATTGGAAAACATAAGAACGGCAACGATATATATCTTAAAAATGGAAGATTCGGTCCATATTTGCAATTTGAAAAAATTCCAGAAGATATAGAAATTGAAAAAACATCAAAGAAAAAAAAGAAAACAAAAAAAATTAAATCAGATGTAAATGAACTTTTAAAAAATGTTTCTATTCCAAAGGGTTTGGAACTAGAGAGTATAGATTTAGAAAAAGCACAATTTTTATGCTCCCTACCAAAATCCTTAGGAATAAATCCTGATAATCAAAAAGAAATTACTTTAAACACTGGTAGATTTGGTCCTTATCTAAAGTGTGAAAATAAATCAGCTCGAATAGAAAATATTGAAGAAATTTTCTCTATTGGTCTAAATAGAGCGATAACATTAATTGCTGAGGCTAAACCAGGGAGAATGTCTTCTTCAATGATCAAAGATTTAGGTGAACACCCTGAAGATAAAAAACCAGTTAGAATTATGAAGGGACAATACGGACCATATATCAAATATAAATCTCTAAATGCGACAATACCTGAGGAAAAGGATCCAACAGAACTTACAATGGAAGAGGCGTTAATATTGATTGAGAAAAGAAAAGAATACGATAAAACAAAAAAGAAAAAAAAGAAGAAATGAATTATCAAAAAAATTTAGAAAAACTTGGGTTAAAACTTCCTGATGCTAAAGCGCCAGTTGGAAATTATGTTGCAACTAAAATTATAGGAAAGATGTTATTTGTGTCAGGACAAATTTCAATTAATGAAAAAGGTGAACTAATAAAAGGAAAAGTTGGTAAAGATTTAGATGTCGACTCTGGATATAATGCAGCAAAAAGATGTGCTTTAAGTATTATTTCTCAAATAATGAAGGCATGCGACAATGATCTTACAAAGATTAAATCTTGTATTAAACTAACAGGTTTTGTTAATTCTACTGATAATTTTCAGGATCAACCCAAAGTAATAAATGGTGCATCTGATTTAATCGCAACGGTTTTTGGAGATGCAGGAATGCACACAAGAGCAGCTGTAAGTGTTAATAGTCTTCCCTTAGGAGTTGCTGTTGAAGTTGATGCTATATTTGAGCTTAATTAAAACCTATCTTCCAATACTATAATATTTAAAACCTTGATTTCTAATTTTCAGTGGAGAGTAAATATTCCTCATATCGTAAATAATGAATTTTTTACCTTTTACTAAATTCCTAAAATTAATTGACTTAAAATCATTCCATTCTGTATGAATTATTACAAGATCTGAGCCTTTAACGGAGTCTTTGATATTATCAATGTAAGAAACATTTTTAATCTTCGAAAATTCTTTTTTAAATCCAGTAGGGTCAAAATATTTTATTTTTGCACCTTTTTTAACCAGAGATGGGATCATTGATAAACTTGATGAGTCTCTCATATCGTCAGTATTAGCCTTAAATGTAACTCCTAAAAAAGTTATTTTCTTATTTCTGATCTTATTATTCAAAATTTTGAAAACTCTACCTAGTAAAAGATTAGATCGATTTTGGTTAGATTTAATCACTGACTTTATTACAGATAAATTAGTTTTAAATTTATCAGCAGTTGAAGTTATAGCTTTTGTATCTTTTGGAAAGCAAGATCCACCATATGCTGGACCAGCTCTTAAAAAACGACTACCTATCCTTTTATCTAAACCCATCCCAATTGAAATATCTTCGATATTTATTCCTGTTTTTTCACATAAATTTGCAATTTCATTAATGAACGTAATTTTTGTAGCTAAAAAAGCATTGGATGCATATTTGATTAATTCTGCAGCTCTTCTTGAGGTATGAATATATTGAGCTCCTTTAGAAATTAAAGGTGCATACAAGTTATTCATTATGCGGTTAGACTTTTTATCATTAGATCCAACAACTATTCTATCAGGAAAAATAAAATCCCGGATAGCCTCACCTTCTCTTAAAAATTCTGGATTAGATACTACAGAGAATTTATTCTTATTGCTCTTTTTTTTTAATAAAATTTTTTCAATTTCATCACCTGTTGTCACAGGTACCGTTGACTTAGTGACTATTATCTTAAATTTATTAATTGATAGACTTATCTGTTTTGCTGCTTGAAAAATTTGACTTAGATCTGCACTACTACCACCTTTTTTAGTTGGTGTTCCAACACAAATGAAAATTATATCAGATTCTCTTATTGATTTTTTTAAATCAGATGAAAATTTTAATCTTTTATTTTTATAATTTTTATTTACTAGTTCAGTTAGTCCAGGTTCGTAAATAGGAATTTTTCCTTTAGAAAGTAGATCTATTTTTTTTAAGTCTTTATCGACACAAACTACATCATTGCCCAAGTCTGCGAAACATACTCCACTAACTAAACCTACATAACCAGTACCTATCATACAAAGTTTCATGATTTTGCTATTTCTAATGTTGATTTAATATAACCATGCATACTTCCACAATCTAAGTATTTCCCAGTAAAATTATGAGCGATGAATTTTTCATTGTTTTGTATCAATGATTGTATTGCGTCAGTGATATGAATCTCACCTCCTTTACCTGGTTTTTGATTTAATAATTTAGAAAATATTTTTTTTGGAAGAATATATCGCCCTATTACAGCTTTATTTGATGGTGCCTTTGAAATTGAAGGTTTTTCAATAACATCATTTATAACATAATTATTTTTATTTATTTTTTTTCCTAATTTATAAATTCCCCATCGTGAGACAGTTTTTTTTGGGACATTAATACTTGCCATTACAGATGATTTGTAGCGATTATGTATTTTAATCATCGACTTCGAACAATTCTTCTTAATTATTAGATCATCTGGTAATAACATCAAAAAAAAATCATCTGTGATAAATTTTTTTGTTTTTAATACTGCATCACCTGTTCCTAGAGGTTTATTTTGATAAACAAATTTAATCATCTTTTTATATTTCAAAATTTTTTTATATTCTTTGATAATTCTAGGATCTTTTTTCTTTTTTATCATTTTTTTATAAAAACTATCCTTGTAAAAATAATCTTTTATCATTTGTTTTTTTTTTGAAATTATAAAAACTATTTTTTTAATACCAGCATCTGCGCATTCATCTAAAATATACTCAATTCCTGGTTTTCCATTAATAGGAAGAAGTTCTTTGGCAAATATACTAGTTAAAGGTAATAACCTTGTACCTAGACCAGCTAATGGAATAATTGCTTGTTTAATCATTTAAATGTTTTACTTATTAAAATGTTTTATACAAATGAAAATTTTATTAAACAATATTGATTTAAATGAGGCATTATTTGGCAATTCAAATATTGGATTTGTGCCAACTATGGGTAGCCTTCATGATGGTCATATCTCATTAATTAAAAAATCTTTAAAACTATCCAATAAAACTATTGTAAGTATATTCATAAATCCTAAACAATTTAATAACAAAGAAGACTACAAGAAATATCCTAGAAATCTAAAAAAAGATCTAAAAATTTTAAAAAAACTAAAAGTGGATTTTGTTTATTTACCTAAAATCAAAGATATCTATAGAACTAAAAACAAAATAAAAATTAAACTAAACAAACAAGATAAAATAATGTGTGCCAAGTATAGAAAGGGTCATTTTGAGGGGGTGATTGAAGTGATGACTCGTTTAACAAAAGTAGTGAATCCATCAAAAATATTCATGGGTGAAAAAGATTTTCAACAATTATCATTAGTAAAGAAATATGTTGAAAAAAATTTCGAATCTAAAATTATTTCTTGTAAAACAATTAGAGATAAAAATAAATTAGCTTTATCATCTAGGAATACTCTTTTAAAAAAAGATGATTTAATCAACGCAGGAAAAATATCAAAGAGTCTTATTATTTTTAAAAAAAAATTATCAAATAAGAAAAATGTTAATAATTTAATTTTTATGAAAAAAAATGAACTCAAAAAAAAATATGGTATTAAGATAGATTATCTCGAATTGCGAAATATAAAAGATCTTAAATTAACTAATAAAATTAAAAACGCTAAAATTTTTATTGCTTATTTTATTAACAAGGTAAGGCTAATAGATAACTTTTAATGTTTATAAAAAGTAAGCTCCCACACCTAAAAAAGATACGAAACCGATAACATCAGTTATAGTTGTTACAAAAACACTTGATGCTATTGCAGGATCTATATTCATTTTTTTTAACGTGACAGGTACCAATATCCCAAACAAACCTGCAACGATCATTGTCAAAATCATTGAAATTGAAATTATTAAAGAGAGTATAATGTCTTGAAACCATAACTGAACAATAAAAGAACTTATAATTGCAAAAATAATTCCATTTAAAATCCCAATATTAAATTCTTTAAAAATATTCTGATTAAAATTATTTTTCGTTAAATCATTAGTGGCAAGAGTTCTAACTGTTACAGCTAATGTTTGCATTCCAGCATTGCCACCCATTGATGCAACTATTGGCATCAAGAAAGCTAGAACAACCATTTGTTCAATAGTTGCTCCAAACAAACTAATACAATATGTTGCTAAAAAAGCGGTGAAAAGATTTAATAACAACCAATTAAATCTTCTTTTCGTTTTCGTTATTACTCCATCTGTAATTTCCTCATCACCTACACCAGCTAATCTTAAAGCATCCTCTTCTGCCTCCTCTTTTAAAACTGTTAAAACATCATCTGATGTGATCATTCCAACTAATTTATTATTTTTATCAATGACACACGCTGAATTTAAATTATAGTTTTCAAATGAGTTACCAACTTCTTCTCTATCCATGTCTACAGGAACTAAAAAAATAGAGTCATCCATTATTGATGACATTTTTGTTTCTCTTGGTGTTCTTAAAACCTTGGATGATGGTACAGTACCAATGGGTTTAAAATTTTCATCTACAATATAAATTTCTAAAAATTGTTCTGGTAAATCTTTATTTTCTCTTAAATAATCAATAGTTTGACCTACAGACCAGTTACTAGGTATTGCAGTAAATTCTCTCTGCATTATTCTAGCTGCACTATCCTCAGGATAACTAAGACCTTCTAATAAAGCAAAACGATCTTTAGGTGGTAATAAACTTAAAATAGAATTTTTATTTTTTTCATCTACATTTTCGAGAATAGCTATAGCATCGTCAGACTCCAGGTTTTTCAATATTCTAACTATCGCATCAGAGGAAAGATATTTTATAATTTCAATTTGAACTGACTCATTTAACTCAATAAAAACTTCAGGATCTATTTTGAAATTATTAAGTTTAATTAAATTTTCTCTATCATTTTGGCCTAAATGTTCTATGATATCAGCTGCATCAGCAGGGTGCATTTCTTTAAAAGAATTTGTAATAAAAGTTGCATCATTATTTGAAATTTTATCAGTGACTACTTTTATGTACTCTTTATTAAATTCAAAATTGACTTTTTTATCTTTGATTTTTTTAATTAAAGTCATAAATTTTCCTATTATTTAGGTCGATCTTTTAATACATAATCAAGAGATTACAATTTTTAAATGAGTATAGAAATTAAAAAGTCTGAAAAACCCGTCATTTATGAAGATGCTAAAAAATTGATGGAAGAAAGATTATTAAATGTAGATCTTAATAAATCTAATGAATTAATTTGGACTTTAGAGCATCCAGATGTTTATACAGCAGGAACAAGCTATAATAAGAGTGATATTTTAGATAAATCAATTAAGATATTAGAGACAAACAGAGGTGGTAAAATTACCTACCACGGACCGGGTCAATTAATTTGTTATTTTGTAATAGATTTAAAAAAACGAAAAAAGGATATTAGAAAATTTATTTCAATAATAGAAAAAACAATAATTGAAACTTTAGACTTTTTTAACATCAAAAGTTTTTCAGATAAAGAAAATATTGGAATCTGGAACAATGAAAATGGTGAAACCAAAAAAGTTGCAGCAATTGGAGTAAGGGTTAGTAAATGGATTGCTTATCATGGTTTTTCGATAAATATAAGTAATAATCTAGAAAAATACGATGCAATAATTCCTTGTGGCATTAAAGATAAAGGAGTAACAAATTTGAAACAAATTAAAGATCAAGATTACGGAGAGTTAGAAAAAAAGTTAGTAGAAATTTTTATTTCAAATTTGAATAGTTAAGTCTTTTTGTTTTTAATAATTGTTTAAAATAATCAGGAAGTAAAGCTTTATAAGTATATTTTCTATCCTTGATCATAAATCTGATCTCATAGGCATGTAGCATTAATTCTTTATTTACACCTACAGTTCTTGTAAAAGATTTATACTTTTTATCTCCATAAATTGAGTGACCAATATTAAAAAGTTGTTTTCTTAATTGATGTTTTCTTCCAGTAATAGGTTTCATTTCAATAAAACTTGAATTTGAATTTTTATCAATGACTTTATAAATTGTTTTTGCTTTTTCGATAATTTTTTTTCCATTATCATAGCGGACTAAATTATCTGTCCATTCGCCAGAGTTTTTTTCTAATTCACCATGACATATGGCTAGATAAGTTTTGTGAACTTTTCTCAACCTGAACAAAGATGTCAATAATTGAGCTGTTTCTCTATTTTTAGCCATTAAGAAAACACCAGATGTATCTTTATCTAATCTGTGAACAGAAAAGGGCTTTGTATCTGAAAAAATTTCACTTTTTTTGAATATATCAATTAAGTTTTTTTTTGATTTAGTTCCTCCTTGAACAGAAATACCAGCACTTTTATTTAACACAATAAAATTTTCGTTATCATCTATTATTAAATCTTCATTTGCTTTAATAATTTGATTTGAAGGATTAAAACTATTTTTTTTTTGTAAAATTCTCTCTTCAAATTTAAAATCATGCAAATCAATTTTATCATTTGATTGGATCTTATATGAACTTTTTACTTTTTTTTTATTGACTTTAATTTTTCCTAATCTTAAAGATTTTTCAATAAATCCTTGAGGAATTTTTCCAATTGTGTTTCGTATCCATCTATCGACACGCATGTTATTACACGTCGAATCAACGATGTAACTTTTTGCCATAAACTAAAATATTATTTTGACTCAGCTGATGCTTTTTTATCTTCTTTTTTCTCTGGCTCTTTTGAGGTAGATTTCTTTTTTTTATCGACTTTTTTCGCTTCAATATCTCTGTCTACAAACTCAATGATTGCCATCGGTGCATTATCACCATATCTAAAACCAGCTTTGATTATTCTTGTGTAACCGCCTGATCTTTTTTCATATCTTTTTGATAGTGTCTTTTTCACTTTGTTTGCAGATTTAATATCTTGTAACTGTGAAACTAAAGCTTTTGTGTTATGAAGAGAATCTTTCTTACCTAATGTAATTATTTTATCAGCTTGAGGTTTTAAAAACTTTGCCTTTGGTAACGTCGTTTTAATTTGCTCATATTTTATTAAAGAATTTAACATGTTTTTTAAGAGTGCCTTTCTATGCTCAGATGTTCTGTTAAGCTTCTTGTTAGCAAACCCATGTCTCATTTATATAGCTTCCTCAAGTTTTTTAGACATTTCAGCTATATTGTCCGGCGGCCAATTAGGTATCTCCATGCCTAAATACAATGACATTCCTGTCAAAACTTCTTTAATTTCATTAAGTGATTTTCTTCCAAAATTTGGTGTTCTAAGCATTTCACCTTCTGACTTTTGAACAAGGTCACCAATATAAATTATGTTATCATTCTTTAAGCAATTCATTGATCGCACAGATAATTCTAATTCATCAACTTTTCTTAGTAAATTTTTATTGAATTCAGGTTCTGTTGATACTTCTTTAACAGGTGCCTCGACTGGCTCATCAAAATTGATAAACATTTTAAGTTGATCTTGGAAAATTCTGGCAGAATAGGCTACCGCATCCTCTGCTGATATTGAACCATCTGTTTCAACTTCCATTGTAAGTTTGTCATAGTCTAAAGCTTTACCTTCTCTCGCAGTACTGACAGAGTAAGAAACTTTTTTGACAGGGCTATATAAAGAATCTATAGCAATCAAACCCAAAGGTGGTTCCTCTGGTTTATTTAATTCTGCTGGCACATAACCTTTTCCTGTATTAACATTCATTTCCATATGAAAACTTGTATTTTCATCTAAATTACAAATTACTAAATCTGGATTAAGAATTTCTACGTCAGCTACTGGAGTAATGTCTGATGCTTTTATTTCTCCTGGTCCTTTTGCATCCAAAATAAGTTTTTTTGTACCTTCGGAAGAGGATTTTAATGCTAATGATTTAACATTCAGGACTATATCTGTAACATCTTCTCTCACACCTTTGATAGATGTAAATTCATGCAATACACCATCTATTTGTATAGATGTTACGGCAGCCCCTCTTATTGATGATAATAAGATTCTTCTTAATGAATTTCCTAATGTTAAACCATAACCTTTTTCAAGTGGTTCAGCCACTATCTTAGCTCGAGACAAGTCATCACTCATCTGAACATCTATCTTTGATGGTTTAATTAAGGATTTCCAATTTTTAATATTTACATTTTCAGTTTCCATTAAACTCTCCTTTTTTTTGGCGGTCTGGTACCATTGTGTGGCATTGGTGTTGTATCTTTAATCGATAAAATTTTAAATCCTCTAGCTTGCAAAGCTCTAAGAGCTGTTTCTCTGCCTGATCCTGGACCCTTTACTTCAACTGACAAAGTTTTCATTCCAAATTCCAAAGCTTTCGAAGCAGCAGCATCAGCTGCAATTTGAGCAGCATATGGCGTTGATTTTCTAGAGCCCTTAAAACCTTTTTGACCTGAAGAAGCCCAAGAAATTACGTTTCCATTTGTATCTGCAATAGAAATAATTGTATTGTTAAAAGTTGATTGTACGTAAGCAATACCATTTAAAATATTTTTTTTAGTTTTTTTTTTCTTTGAATAAGAACTTTTTTTTATTTTTGTTACATTCTTTTCACTTATTTGTTCTTGTTTCTCAACTTTATCAACTTTTGCCATAACTATTTTTTAAGTGGAGTTAATTTTTTTCCAGCAATTGCTATTGCTTTACCTTTTCTAGTCCTAGCATTACATCTAGTTCTTTGTCCTCTAACGGGTAATTTCTTTCTATGTCTGCTTCCTCTGTAACAAGCAAGATCAATTAATCTCTTAATACTTAATGAGTAATCCCTCCTTAAATCTCCTTCAACTTTAAAGTTTTGATCTATATATTCTCTTATTTTTAAAATTTCATCATCGGTCAATTGATTTACTCTTTTTTCTTTAGGAATATTTAATGATGAACATATTTGAGATGAAAATTTATCTCCAATGCCATAAATATATGTTAGACCCACATGAACAAGTTTATTTTGGGGGATATTTATACCTGCAATACGAGCCATATATTTTGTGATAATTTTCAGCCTTTTATATAAGAAGATCTTTTAAAGTCAACGCCTTAAACATTCAGAAAAGTGTCTATTTTGGCGGTTATTTCCTCAATTTTAGAACTGCCATCTATTTCATAAAATTTTGAATTTTTAGAATAGAAATCTAGAACTGGCTTTGTAGTTTCCATGTAAGTCTCATATCTTTTAATAATAGTCTCAAGATCGTCATCTGATCTTTTTTCTATGATTTTTCTCTGCTCTATTCTTTTTATAATAGTTTCTTTACTTACATTTAGGAAAAAAATAAAATCAATTTTTTGATCTGTCTTTATCAATAAATGTTCTAAATTTTTTGCTTGAGATAATGATCTTGGGTATCCATCAAAAATTAATCTATCTTTTTTATCTGGATCTAATAGTATATTTTCAATTAATTTGTTTACAATATTATCATCAACAAATTTTCCATTACTCATATCATCAAGAATTTTTTTACCGATTTCTGAATTTTTCTGAATTTCATCCCTTAGCATATCACCAGTGGAGACTTGAAAATTTTTTAACTTCTTTACTAAATATTTTGCCTGAGTTCCTTTGCCCGCTCCTGGAGGTCCAATTAATATCAAATTCACTTTTTAACTATTTTCCAAATTTAGTTTTTTTAATCAACTGCTCATATTGTGAGCTCATAAGTCTTGTTTGAATTTGAGTAACAGTATCTATAGCTACCACCACAACAATTAATATAGAGGTTCCACCTAAATAAAAGGGTATTGGATAATTTGCGATTAAAAATTCTGGCATTAAACAAACTAAAGTTAAATATAAGGCTCCTATTGTAGTTAATTTTGTTAGAATATTTTCAATATATAGTGCAGTACTCTCACCTGGTCTAATACCTGGTACAAATCCTCCATATTTTCTTAAATTATCAGCTGTCTCAGTCGGATTAAATGTAATTGAAGTATAAAAAAAAGTAAAAAATATTATTCCAGATGCGTAAAGCAGCATATAGAGTGGTTGTCCTTGAGTAAAATAAGAACTTAGATTCAAGAAAGTTTCACTTTCAGATACGTTAAAATTTGAAAACGTTACTGGTAACAAAAGTAATGCCGAGGCAAAAATGGCTGGTATAACACCTGCTTGATTAATCTTCAAAGGTAAATGTGATGACTCACCTCCATACATTTTGTTTCCCATTTGCCTTTTTGGATAATTTATCAAGATTTTTCTCAACGCTCTTTCCATAAAGACAATAAATAAGATAGTTAAAATTAATAAAACAAAAATAGCGATAATCATTAAGGTTGATATTGCACCAGTTCGTCCCAATTCGAATGTTGTAACTAAAGCTCTTGGAATTTCAGCAACAATTCCTGCAAAAATAATTAAAGATATTCCATTTCCAATTCCTCTTTGTGTTATTTGTTCTCCTAGCCACATTAAAAAAATTGTTCCAGCTACAATTGTTGTGACTGTTGATATCTTAAAGAATATTCCAGGATTAATTACTAGATTGGCTGATGACTCTAATCCAACTGACAATCCGTAACCTTGAACAGTAGCTAATAAGACAGTTCCATATCGAGTTATTTGAGTAATTTTAGCTCGACCTGTTTCACCTTGAGCTTTTAAATTTTTAAAATAGTCAGAGACACCTGTTAATAATTGAACGATAATTGATGAAGATATGTAGGGCATGATTCCAAGTGCAAAGATTGCCATTCTACTCACTGCACCACCAGCAAAAACATTAAACATCCCTAATAATCCTTTTTGATTTCCCTCCATCAAAATTTTCAATTGCTCTGGGTCAATTCCAGGTAATGGAACAAAGGTTCCAAATCTATACACCGCTAAAATCAAAATAGTAAATATAATTCTGTTTCTTAAATCGCTACTTGATGATGATGAGCTCATTTAATTATGGTACTATTTTTTAAGTTGTATTGATCCACCAATTTTTTCAAGTTTCTCAAGTGCAGATTTTGATGCAAGATCTGCTTCTATATTTATTTTATCTTTAATTTCACCAGTACCTAAAATTTTAAGTTTTTTTGTATTCTTATTTATTAACTTAAGTTTTTTTAGAGAAGATGAATTCAAAACTTCGCTAGTACTTATTCTTTTTTTATTTATATAAGATTGAATCTTATCTAAATTTAAAATTGCAACTTTTTGTGTATCAATTGGATTAAATCCTCTTTTTGGTAATCTTCTATATAATGGCATTTGACCACCCTCAAAACTTTTAATAGCAACTCCAGATCTTGATTTTTGACCCTTAACGCCTCTACCAGAAGTTTTACCTTTACCAGAGCCTATTCCTCGACCAACTCTAATTTTAGATTTGTTTAATTTTGGTCTGTTATTTAACTTAATCATTATCCTCTTTTTTCAACTATTTCAGAAATCTTTTTATTTCTAATCGATGATATTTGTTTGGGTGAGTTTTGTTTCATTAAAGCTTTGATAGTTGCTCTTATAACATTATGAGCATTTGATGTTCCCATAGATTTTGCGACTATGTCTTTAACTCCTAAAACTTCACAAACAGCTCTTACCGGACCACCAGCAATAATACCTGTACCTTTCGAAGCAGACCTTAAAACTATTCTACCAGATCCATCCTTAGCTTTTACATCGTGGTGAATAGTTCTACCTTCCCTCAATGGTATATGAATCAGTTTTCTTCTTGCAATTTCGTTTGCTTTTTTAATAGCATCTGGGACTTGTTTAGCTTTAGCATGAGCAATGCCAATTTTTCCTGCTTGATTACCTACAACTACTAGAGCTGAAAAACCAAATCTTCTTCCGCCCTTAACAACTTTAGTAATTCTATTAATGTGAACTAATTTTTCTAGAATATCATCATTTTTTTTATCTTTAAAATTTTCCATAATTAGAAATCCATCCCATTTTTTCTTAATGTTTCAGCAAAAATTTTTATTCTTCCATGATATTTGTAGATACCTCTATCAAAATAAATTTTACTAATTTTTTTCTCTTGTGCTTTTTTCGCTAATTTTTCTGCAACAATTTTAGAAAGTTCAGATTTATTTTTTGTTTTAGATTCTTTTATATCTTTTTCAACTGAAGAAGCAGATAATAATGTAACATTTTTTGTATCATCTATAATTTGTGCTGAGATATTCTTTGATGATCTAAAAATACTTAATCTAAATCTTCCAGTTTTAGCAAATTTTTTGAGTTTATTAGTAACTCTAAATTTTTTTCTAGTGCTTGTATTAAGTTTCATTATTTTTTCTTTCCCTCTTTTTTCAAAATATATTGACCTTTTTCTCTAATTCCTTTTCCTTTATAAGGCTCAATCTTTCTAAATGTTTTAATTTTAGATACAACTGAACCAACCAATTGTTTATCAAAACCTGTGATTTTTAACGTTGTTTGTTTTTCCACTGAAATTTTTATACCTTCTGGAATGTCATAATTTACATCATGGCTATACCCTAATTGCAAATTTAATTGATTGCCTTTTAGTGCCGCCCTATATCCTACACCAATTAGTTCTAAAGTTTTCTCGTAACCTTTTACAGAACCAATAACCGCATTATTTATAAGGCTACGATTCATTCCCCATAATCTCTTTGTATTTTGGTCAATCTTTTTTGGTTTTAAAGATATTTCTTTACCATCTTTAATATCAAGATTAAAAACTTCTAAATCAATATTTAGAGATTTTTTACCCAACGGACCTTCAATATTTAGAATATTTCCGACAACAGCGACTTTAACTTTTTCGGGTATAGAAATGTTTATTTTACCTATTTTCGACATAATTAAAAAACCTTACAAATTATTTCACCACCAACTCTTTGCTTTCTGGCATCAATGTCAGTCATAACTCCTTTCGGTGTTGATAAAATTGCTATACCTAGACCATTATTGATTTTTGGTAAACTATCTGCGCTTGAAAAAATTCTTCTTCCAGGTTTTGAAACTCGTTCAAAATTATTTATAACTGGGTTGCCTGAATGATATTTTAGCTCTAAAGATAAAATATTTTTGTTTTCACTATTTGAAATTTTAAAATCTTTTATAAAACCTTCATTCTTTAATATATCAGCTATCTTACTTTTAAAATTTGAAGAAGGTAAATCTACTTTCTTGTGATATCTAGCTTGAGCGTTTTTTACTCTTGCTATCATATCTCCAATTGGGTCACTTAAACTCATAATATCTCCTTTCTACCAACTCGATTTTACTAAACCTGGAATTTTTCCTTGTAATCCAAGTTGTCTTAATGCAATTCTAGATATTTTTAATTTTCTATAAACTCCATGAGGCCGTCCAGTTATTTGGCATCTATTCATTACTCTGTTTTTTGCGGAATTTCTTGGTAATTTTGAAAGTTTTTGTTGTGCTTTAAATCTTTCCTCTAAAGGAATTTTCTTATCCATAATAATTTTTTTTAATTTCGATCTTTTATTAAAAAATTTATTTGAAAGTTTTATTCTTCTATTATTTTTATTTACTGAGCTTAATTTAGCCATTCTAATTATCTCCTTTTTTAATAAATGGGAAATTCATTTTATTCAACAAAGCAAAACTGTGTTCTTTATCTAATGATGAAATTACAATTATAACATCTAATCCTCTAACTTTATCAGCTCTATCGAAACTTACCTCTGGAAATATAATATGCTCTTTTATACCAAATGTATAATTTCCAAATTTATCAAATCCATTTGATGACAATCCTCTGAAATCTTTGACTCTAGGTAGTGCAATATTAACGAGTCTATCTAAAAATTCATACATTTTATTTTTTCTTAAAGTCACTTTTAATCCTGCATTTGATCCTTTTCTTGTCTTAAAATTTGCTACAGATTTTTTGAATTTTGTTGTTACTGGTTTTTGACCAGTAATTTTTGCTAAATCCTCTTCACATGATTTTAGAATTTTAGAGTCATTTCCATCCAACCCTAATCCCATATTTAAGATAACTTTCTCAATTTTAGGCCCCATATTCAAATTTTTAAAACCAAATTGAGTTTTTAAAGCTGGTTGAATTTCTTTTAAATAAAGTTCTTTTAATCTCGGTGTCATTATTTTTTAGCTACAGTTTTTTTATTTTTTTTTTGCTCATCTATTAACTTTAAATTTGAAATGTGTATAAAATTTTCCTTTGAAAAAATTCCACCCTTTTTTTCTTTTGTTGTTTTCACGTGTTTTTTAATCATATTTAGATCTTTTACTTTTGCTCTGTTGTTCACTCTATCAATTTCAATAACTTCACCTTCTTTGGCTTTGTCTTTTCCTGATAATATTTTTACTTTTAAACCTTTTTTAATCATTAAATTACCTCTGGAGCTAAAGAAATTATTTTCATTTGACCTCTTGTTCGAAGCTCTCTAGTCACTGGACCGAATATTCTTGTTCCCACCGGTTCACCTTTGTCATCGACTAAAACTGCAGCATTATTATCGAATTTTACTTTTGATCCGTCGTCTCTATGAATACCTTTCTTAACCCTAACAACTACTGCTTTATGAACAGAACCTTTTTTAACTTTACCTTTTGGTATCGCTTCTTTAACTGCAATCACTATTGTATCTCCTATACTTGCATATCTTCTTTTTGATCCACCTAAAACCTTGATGCATTCAATTCTTTTTGCGCCAGTATTATCAGCAACCTGTAATTCTGTTTGTACTTGTATCATTATTTTGAATTCTCCATAACTTGAAATCTCTTATTTTTAGAGTAAGGTTTACTCTCAATAATTGATACCTTGTCACCATTTTTGTATTTATTATTTTCATCATGTGCATTGTATTTTTTTTTAACTTTAACAATCTTTTTTAAAACTGGATGAGAATATTTTCTCTCAATTAAAACAGTTATTGTTTTATTAGGTTTATCACTAACTACTATTCCAGTTAAAATTTTTTTAGGCATTCAATGTTCCTTTGAGTTTAGTTTTTAATCTTGCAATTGTTTTTTTTGTTTCACTAATTTTAGCAGGGTTTGTTACCTGAGAATTAATTTTTTGAAATCTAAAATTGAACAAGTCTTTTTTAAGTTTATCAATATTCTTTAGAACTTGGTCTTTTGTCAATTTTTTAATCTCTTGCTTTTTCATATTATAAAAATCTTTTAATTGTTTTTGTTTTTATTGGAAGCTTAGCAGAAGCTTTATAAAGGGCCTCCTTAGCAATTTGTTCTGAGACACCATCAACTTCAAAAAGTATTCTTCCAGGTTTTACTCTGCAAGCATAATATTCTGGTGAACCCTTTCCTTTACCCATTCGTACCTCGATTGGTTTTTTTGAGACTGGTATATTAGGAAATACTCTTGTCCAAACTCTACCTTGTCTTTTCATATGTCTAGTCAATGCCACTCTAGCAGCCTCAATTTGTTTACCAGTCACACGATCAGGAGTTAAAGCCTTTAGAGCATAAGCGCCATAATTAATAAAGTTTGCTCTGGTAGCATTACCATGAATTCTTCCTTTATGTGCTTTTCTCCATTTTGTTCTTACCGGTTGAAGCATTTTAATCCTTACCCTCTTTTAAAATTACTTTATTAGTTTCCTGACTGAATTCTTTTGCAAAAACTTCACCTTTATAAATCCAAACTTTAATTCCAATTATACCGTAAGTAGTTAACGCCTCAGCCTCTGCATAATCAATGTCTGCTCTTAATGTGTGAGATGGAATGCTACCATCTCTTAGCCATTCTGTTCGTGCAATTTCATTCCCACCTAATCTGCCGCTAATTGATACTTTTATTCCCTTTGCACCTAATCTTAGACACGATTGCATCGCTCTTTTCATTGCACGTCTATATGAAATTCTCTTTACTAATTGTTGAGCAATATTTTCTGCAACTAAATAAGCATTAGTCTCAGGTTTTTTAACTTCCTTTATATTTAAGTTAACTTCATTTTTTGTGAATTTTGATAAATTATTTTTAATTTTATCGATATCACTTCCCTTTTTTCCAATAACAAATCCTGGTCTGGACGTGTATATAGTTACGTAACATTTATTTGATGTTCTTTCGATCATAACTTTTGATACTCCAGAATTGATAACAT
>QCOL01000002.1 GCA_003212925.1 Pelagibacteraceae bacterium AG-430-P08
CAATCTGTTATTTTGATAAAATAATTTCAAGTGTCATAGGAAAAATTGAGGGTTATATTTCAAACGATATTAGGGGAAAAAATGGTTTTGGATATGATCCAATCTTTATTCCAAAAAGAAGGAAACAAACTTTTGGTGAAATGAAGTTTTCTAATAAATGTAAAATCGACCATAGATCAATCGCATTTAAAAAAATTAAAAGATTTCTGTAAGTTTACCATTATTAATTTCATAAAAATTTAATTGGTGATTGATCTTATTATCTTTAATTTCAAAAACTCCTATTTTCCCTTTAAATGTATTTTGAGTTTTAAACGATTTGTTTATTTCTAAAGCCTCATTTTTAAGTGACAAATAATATATTAATCCAACTAAATCATAACTCAGTAATGATAGATAGCTTGGCTTATAACTAAATTTTTTAAAAAATTTATTAGTAAACTCATCCAAATTTTTTTTGTTAATTGAAGGATAGTAAATTGGTTGTAAATTTTGTTCTTTTAACAAACTTTCATCAAACCATTGGTTTAAAGTAATTATATATTTATTTTTTGGCGATACGTCGGTATACAGTAATGAAGTTATAACACTTTTTAAGCTCTCATCAAAATCTGCAATTATAACTGAATCAAATTTCACATTTCCAAGAGTGTATTTTTTCTCAAGATTTTCTATAATTTTTTCCTTATTTGGATCATCAGTATTTTCAACGCGTGATATTTCATCTAATAAGTTTTGTTTTCTTATTCCATAGTTTGTGATTTTTTCTATTTGTTTGGTTAGCTTTGTAGGATCAATATCATAATTGTATTGTTTAAAAATTTTTATTTTTGACTCTTTAATTCCCTTTTTGATCTCTAAGTCATAATTTAAATTAGGAATTAAAAAAATCGTTTTTTTTATTTCACTTTTTTCTAAAAATTTTTTGATTGTATTTAGTTGTGATGATGAGTTAATGCCGCTGCTTATGATATTTTTATGAAGATCTAAAGTTTTATTCGTTAAAGATAAAAAAGTAACATTTTTTACCTCATCTAAAAATAATAAGTTTTTATGAAAAACCGGACCGATTACCAATGATATTCCCATTTTCTCAAATTCTAGAGCTGAACGTAAAGTCACATCGGGATCTGACCTGGTGTCTTTAGGATATATTTCTATGTTATTCTTTTTAATATCAATTAAGGCCATCCTGATGGAATTTAGTATTTGTTTTCCTAAAGACGCATCTTCCCCTGATAGTGGAGCCAGCACTCCTATTTTAATTTTTATTTCTTCAGAATATGAGATGGATGTTTCAAATAACAAAACAAAAAATACAGAGAAAAGAATTTTAAAAAATTTATTCATTTAATGATTTATATAATTTTAGTATTGTATAATTATGACTTTAAACCCTAAATTTCAAAATAAAGAAATTAAAAAAGGCCTATATATAATACCCACTCCAATCGGAAATTTAGGCGATATTACTTACCGAGCAATAGAAATTTTAAAAAAATCTGATTTTATTCTATGTGAGGATACAAGAATTTCAAGAAAAGTGATGGAAAAATTTGAGGTAAAATCGAAATTATTATCCAATCACAAATTCAATGAGAAGAAAAATTTATCTTTAATTATAAATCATTTAAGAAATGATAAAATCATATCTCTAGTTTCTGATGCTGGCACTCCTGGAATATCAGATCCTGGAGCCATCTTAGTAAGAGAATGTGTTAAGGAGAAAATAAATATTTTTCCATTACCAGGCCCTTCTGCAGTAAGTACTGCTGTATCAATTAGTGGCTTTTCTGAAAAATATTTTTTTTATGGTTTTTTTCCGTCAAAATTAAAGGATATTAAAAATGACTTAAATTTACTTTCCCAATTGAACTCTAGCATTGTTTTTTTTATTTCATCAAAAAAAATGAACAAAACCGTTCCATTTCTAAAAGAAAGTTTTTCAGATAGAGAAATTTTGATTTGTAGAGAAATGACAAAAATTTATGAGGAATATTTAAGATATAAAGTTGAAGATTTAAAAACATTAGATAAAAACTTAAGAGGTGAATTAACTCTTGTTATATCTGAAAAAAAAAGAATAAAAAAAAGTTCTCTTTTATTAAGTGAATCAGATAAGAATAATATAAGAAAAATGATTAAAAAATTAAGTATCAAAGAAATCGTAAATCTTATTTCTCAAAATAATGATGTTCCCAAAAAAAAAATTTATAATTTTTGTTTAAAGATAAAAAATGAAGTTTAAAATTTTAACATTAATATTCATAACATTATTTTTATCAGGATGTGTTGGTGTTTCTTCAAAGGGGATTTTTGGTACAGGAGTATCGGTCGCTCTAGATCCCAGGTCTTTGGGTACGCAGATTGATGATTCTATAATGCAAAAAAATTTATCAGCAAGAATATTATTATTGGATAAAAAATATTTTTTATCTATAAAATCAAAAGTCTTGGATGGAAGAATATTCTTAACAGGTAAAGTTGATAACCCTGAGGAAAAACTTAAAATTACAAAATTGGCTTGGGAAACTGAAGGGGCCAGATCTGTAAGAAATGATATAAAGATTAAAGAGAAATTTAACTTTCAGCAATCTGCAAAAGATGTTTTAATTACTTCACAATTAAGAACTGCTTTAATTATTAATAAACAGATAAAGGCAACTAATTATCAAATCGATACATATAAAAAAAAAATTTACATTTACGGTATAGCTTTAACGTCAGATGAAAAATCACTTGTTATAGAGGAAGCTAAAGAAATATTAGATGTAGAGGACATTGTAGCAAGTATTTTGATTGTCGATGATTTAAGAATTCAAAAAAATTAATTTTTTTTATAATCAATTACATCTGAAGAATACGCTGCAATTGATGCTAGATTAATTATTTCTGAGGTAGAAGTTCTTAGAGGAGCAATCTCTATCGGAAGACCTAAGCCAATTAATAATGGTCCAATAACTTTTGCTCTACTCATTGATTTTATCATTTTATAAGAAATAGCTGCACTATGTTGGCTAGGCATTATCAAAACATTCGAATTTCCTACAATTTCTGAAAAAGGATAAAGCTCTTTATATAACTCTTCTAATGCAACATCTGGCTGCATTTCTCCGTCAAATTTAAAATCAACTTTATCTTTTTTTAAAATTTCAACTGCATCGCTCAGCCTTTTTGTTCTGTCAGTAGCTGGTTCTCCAAAAGTGGAATGAGATAAGAAAGCAACTTTAGGATCAAATCCAAATAATCTAACTACTCTAGCTGCCGATTTCGCCATTTCTGCTAGCTGATTTGCATCAGGATATTCAATTACAGAGGTATCGCATATGAAAATTGTTTTTCCTCTATTCACTATTAAATTTAGGCCAAACATTATTTCCCCAGCTCTAGGATCTACAACTTGAGTTATTTTTTCTAAAGATGAAGAATATCTTCTGGTATTTCCAGTTACCATCGCATCAGCATCCTTACATGCTACCATACAAGATGCCCAAATAACCCTATCATTTCTGATTAAACGATCACAATCTCGCTCAAGCATGCCTTTATTTCTTTGAAGTTTTCCAAAAAGATATTTTACATACTTTTCTCTTTTTTCAGCATCTTTTGAATTGGTAATTTCTATATCAAAATTTTCACTGTAACCTATCTTCTTTAATTGATTTTTAATTAGATCCTCTTTTCCAACTAATATTGGTGTTCCTAAATTAGAGTTTTTAAATGCTATTGCTGCTTTAAGCATGTTTTCATCCTCACCGTCTGCAAAAATTACTTTTTTTGGTTTTTTCTTAATATAGTTATTTATACCTTGCATGATCGTAACCGTTGGATCTAATCTCTGTCTTAACTGATCTTTGTAATTATCAAAATCTTCTATATCTATTCTCGCAACACCAGAGTCTATTGCCGCTTTAGCTACTGCAGCAGGAATTACACTTATAAGTCTTGGATCAAATGTTGAGGGAATTATATAGTCTTTTCCATAATGTGGTCTCTCACCTCCCATTGCAGCAACAACTTCATCAGGAACTTCCTCTTTAGCTAGGTTTGCAATCGCGTGAGCAGCAGCAATTTTCATTTCCTCATTTATAGTTTTAGATCTTACATCTAATGCGCCTCTAAATATATATGGAAAACCAATAAGATTATTCACTTGGTTTGGATAGTCTGATCTTCCAGTGGCTATAATTGCATCACCTCTTACCTCAGCAACTTCCTCAGGCTTAATCTCTGGATCAGGATTTGCGCATGCAAATATAATGGGTTCCTTAGCCATTTTCTTAACCATATCTTTTGTCAAAGCTCCTTTTGCTGATAAACCTAAAAATACGTCAGTATTACTGATCGCATCTGATAAGGTTCGATTTTTAGTTTCAATAGCATGAGCTGATTTCCACTGATTCAAATTTTCTCTTCCAATATAGATTACCCCTGTTCTGTCAACCATTGTAATGTTTTTTTTTGGAACACCACTTTTCTTAAATAAATTAGCACAAGCCATCGCTGATGCACCTGCGCCGTTGACAACAATTTTTACTTCATCAATTTTTTTTTTGGTAATATCCAGTGCGTTGATTAATGCAGCTGTAGTTATGATTGCCGTACCATGTTGATCGTCATGAAAGACAGGAATATCTAAAATTTCTTTAAGTTTTTCTTCGATAATAAAACAATCTGGAGCAGCAATATCCTCAAGATTAATACCTCCAAAACTTGGAGCGAAATTTTTAACACTATTAATTATTTCATTGTGATCTTGTGAGTCAATTTCAAGATCAATCGAGTCAATATCGGCAAACCTTTTAAATAATACTGCTTTTCCTTCCATAACAGGTTTCGAGGCTAAAGCTCCTAAGTTACCCATACCTAAAATAGCAGAACCGTTACTAATTACTGCCACAAGATTTCCCTTACTTGTATAATCAAATGCAGTTTCTGGATTTTCGCTTATGGCTTTTACTGGTGCTGCCACACCTGGTGAATAAGCTAATGCGAGATCTCTTTTTGTTGTCATATTTTTTGAGGATGAAATTTCGATCTTACCTGGTTTATTATGACGATGATAATCTAAAGCTTCTTTATCTGTATAATGATCAATTTTTGTTTTTTTCATTTCGCTTAATTAGGTGTACAAATGAGGTAAATTTAAGACTAATATGATTTATGAATTTAGTTAAGTCAACAGGGACTTTTGGTTTCTATACTATTATTAGCAGATTACTTGGATATTTGAGAGATGTTTTGATAGCAATTTTTCTTGGAACAAGTTTTTTAGCTGATGCTTTTTTTGTAGCATTTAGAATACCTAACACATTCAGAAGACTTTTCGCTGAGGGAACTTTTAATTCAGCCTTTGTTCCCAGCTATACCTCTGAATTAGTTAAAGATAAAGTTAGATCAAATAAATTTGCTAATGACGTTTTTAATTTATTATTTTTAGCTTTATTTTTTTTAGTTCTCATCATTGAAATTTTCATGCCAATTTTTGTGGGATTGATAGCACCAGGTTTTATTGAAGACACTAAAAAATTTGAATTAGCAACTATTTTAACAAGAATTACTTTCCCCTTCTTATTGTTTGTAAGTCTATCTTCTTTTTTTGGTGCAATTTTAAACTCACATAACAAATTTGCAGCTGCATCCGCAGCACCTATAGTTTTAAATATAGTTTTAATTATTATTTTATTTTTTGGAAAATATTTAGGAGATAAATTAATTTACTATCTTGCATACGGAATATCTTTTGCGGGTTTATTGCAATTATTTTTTTTATATAGATTTGTAAAAAAATATTACATAATAAAATTTGAGTTCAAATTCAAAATTAACAATAAAGTAAAATTTTTTTTTAAAAAGTTATTACCAAGTATTTTTTCCTCAGGAGTTACCCAAATAAATATTTTAGTTGGAACAATTATAGCTTCTTTCCAGGCAGGTGCTGTATCATACCTGTATTATGCAGATAGAATATACCAAATTAATTTGGCAATAGCTGGAATAGCTATTGGTGTTGTTGTCTTGCCTCAGCTCTCAAAACATGTTCACCAAAGAAAAAAGAGGAAAATATTATTAATTCAAAATAAAGCATTAGAATTAAGTATGTTTTTAAGTATACCTGCCTCAGTAGCACTAGTTATAGGATCTGAACAAATTATTTCGGCTCTATTTGGGTATGGTTCTTTTAAGGAAAACTCAGTTTTTAATTCCTCGAATGCTCTTTACTATTTTGGTTTAGGTCTCCCAGCATTTGCATTAATAAAAGTTTTTTCAACATTTTTTTTTGCAAATCATGATACTAAAACTCCATTTTATATTTCGTTAGTTTCTGTTTTGCTAAATATTTTGATAAGTGTTTACTTTTTTAAGGATATTGGTTTTATAATTATTCCTATAGCAACGACAATATCTTCATGGTTTAATTCCTTAATATTATTTATTTATTTGAAAAATAATAATTTATTTGAATTCAATAAATTTTTTTTTAAACAATTTGTTAAGATAATTTTTGCATCAATTATGATGGGTATTTTCTTTCAATATCTAATCTTAATATTTGAAAATCAATTAAGTTATGCCTATTTTTTCAAGTCTGCTTATTTATTGTTATGTGTTTTATTTGCAGTAATTTTTTATTTTGCACTGTCATATTTTATCAAAGCTTTTAATTATCAAGATATTAAATTAAAGTATTAGAATATGAAAAAAAAAATTTTCTCCGGTGTACAACCTACTGGAAATCTTCATTTAGGAAATTATTTAGGAGCCATAAAAAATTTTGTTGATTTAAGCAATGATACTCAAAATGAGTGTATTTTTTGTGTAGTTGACCTTCATGCAATAACTGTTAGCCAAAATCCAAAAGATCTAAAATCAAATATACATGAGACAGTCGCCACATTTGTTGCAAGTGGAATAGATCCTAAAAAAAGTATAATTTTTAATCAGTCTCAGGTTAGCGCTCACTCAGAAGCAGCGTGGATTTTAAGCTGTATTGCGAGAATGGGATGGTTAAATAGGATGACTCAATTTAAGGAAAAAGCTGGGAAAGATAAAGAGAAAGCAAGTATCGGTCTTTATTCATATCCCGTTTTAATGGCAGCTGACATATTATTATATGACTCAACTCATGTGCCCGTTGGAGATGATCAAAAACAACATTTAGAGCTATGTCGTGATATAGCTCAGAAATTTAACAATGACTACAACATCGAAAATTTTTTTATAGTTCCCGAACCTTTGATTAAAAAGGAATTTTCTAGAATTATGAGCCTTAAAGATGGTCTCAAAAAGATGAGTAAATCTGAGGTATCAGACCTGAGCAGAATAAATTTAACTGATGATAAAGATCTAATAATAAGTAAAATTAAAAAAGCAAAAACTGATACTCTACCTTTACCTTCTAAAATTGAAGAATTAGAAAAAAGACCTGAGGCTAAAAATCTAATCGGTATTTATTCAAGTTTGATGAATAACACACTTCAAGAAACGGTTGATGAATTTGCTGGGAAAAATTTTTCAGAATTTAAAGAAAAATTATCAGATTTAGTTGTTAACGAAATCAATCCAATCTCATTAAAAATTAAAGAGTTATTAGATGACAAAGTTTTTTTGGAAAAAATACTTAAAGACGGATACGAGAAAGCCAATGAAATTGCCTCAAAAAAAATTAAAAAAATTCATGAAATTGTAGGTTTTTGAGTATATTTTCATAAAGCAGTACCATTTTTTTTAATATTGCTTATATATAATTTTATGTTCGTTCAGACTGAGATAACACCAAATCCTAATTCGCTAAAATTCATACCAGGCAAGGTTGTTTCTAGCGCGGGATCATTTGAAGTAACTAAAAATGACAACGTAAATAATGAGTTAATTAAAAATATTCTTTCAGTGAATGGTGTTGAAGGTATTTTTTTAAGTAAAGATTTTATTTCAGTCAATAAACACAATGAAAATTCTTGGGATGATATAAAGCATATTGTAATCTCACATATAAATGAATTTTATGCGTCAGGAAAAGAATTTGTCATTAATAAACATTTAAATGAACAAAATGAAAACTTTGATGAAATTGAGAAACGAATAATACAGTTGCTTGAGGAGAAAATTCGTCCAGCAATAGCCAGAGATGGAGGAGATATTAAATTTAAAGAGTTTAAAGATGGGGTAGTTAAAGTTCAACTACAAGGTAGCTGCTCCGGCTGTCCTAGTTCTACAATGACTTTAAAACAAGGTGTTCAAAATCTTTTATGTCATTATTTACCAGAGGTAAAAAAAGTTGAGGCTATTTAACAGATGCGAAAAATCTTTAAAAAAAATAAAATTAAAACTTTAAAAATTTTCGACGATAATGGTTTAAGTTCACTTCCAAGAATTATCTTGAGTAGTGTTCTTGTCATATTATTTTTTTATTCATTACCAATTGTTATTAACTTTACTAACAACAAGATTGAAAGCTCAGCAGGAGTACAAAATAATTCAAAAGCAATACTTGCATACACTCTTAATAAAAAATCCTCAAATTCATCAAATTCTCAATCACCCAATGAGGAGGATTTATTAATTGATATTTATAGTTTAAATGACCAGGAGACAGATACTGTAAGATTAGACGCTTCAACGATAAAACAGCTTTTTGAAGATACTGATTATAAACTTGATGATGTAAGAAAAAAAAAGTTAGTGAAACCGATAGCTTTAACTTTGCTTCCTGCAGAAATAAAAATGATAGAGAGTGTAAAAAAGAGAAAAGAATTTTTTATACAAATAGTATTGCCATTAATTTTAGAGGAAAATAAAAATATTAAATTAGATAGAAAAAGATTATTTAGTATAATCAATAAAAGCAATAATTCGAGCTCAGAAAAAAAATGGCTAGAAAAAAAATATAAACAATACGGTATACCCTCAAGAGATTTATCAATACTCAAAAGAAGAATGGACATAGTTCCAGTTTCATTAGCGCTTGCTCAAGCTGCTAAGGAAACAGGATGGGGAACGTCAAGATTTGCACAACAAGGAAATGCATTATTCGGACAGTGGACTTGGTCAGGTGAGGGATTAAAACCAAAAGACGCTGAAAAGAATGAAGGTCACAAGGTAATGAAGTTTAATGTTTTGCAAGCTTCAGTGAGAGCTTACCAAAGAAATATAAATACACATTCAAGTTATGAAGAATTTAGATTAGCAAGAGCAAAATTAAGAGATCTGGGTGAACCATTAGACAGTATGATTTTGTCAAACTATTTAGATAAATATGCTGAAACAGGAAATGAGTATGTAAAGGTTTTGCAAAAGATTATACAGCAAAATAATTTAAAAGATTTTGATGATGCAAAACTATTACCTTCAAGTATTGAACTAGAAAGTTTAATTTAAAAGTAATTATCTAATAATAAATTGTGTTCCAAACCATCTCCATTTACCATTGTCGTTTACAGAACAATTAATTCGTCCTCTTCTAGGTAAAAATGATTCTCTAAATTCTATTGTGAGTTCTTTTTCTACAAGTTTAATATTTGATTTCATCCATTTATCTCCCTCGTTGGAATAGCAGTTAATATTTTCAATATTTTTTTGATCATCAAAAAATGTTACTTTAAATTTTGGTGGATTATTTTCTTTTGATAATTTTTTTTCTTCAGGTTCTAATTTTTTATATTCAAGGGGATAATAGCTTATTATTGATTTAAATCTTTTAATTTCTCCATATTTTTCATTAATTGGAAATCTTGGTAGTTCAAATTTATTTTTATTTATATCGATAATTCCAGAATGTTGTCCAAATGCAATTTTAAAATTTTGAGATATATAATCTTTCATAAACCCTGAATATTCTCCAAATGGGTAAGAAAATAAAGTTGGTATATAACCTAGTTTTTCTTTAAAAATTAGATTTGATGTTTTTATGTCATTTAAAAAAACTTCCTCTGATTTATCAATTAAATAATCATGAGAGTGTGAGTGATGCCCAATAACCCCAAATTCACTACTTTCGATCTCTTTAATTTGATCCCAGTTCATATATCCATTGTTGCCAACAGGTTCGGTGGATACAAATAATATAAATGGAATTTGATTTTTTTTTAGGTAAGGCCAGGCATTCTCATAAAAGGATTGAAATGCATCATCAACAGTAAGTAGTATCTTTTTTTCTTTTTTTGGAATATCAAAATTATCTACAAAATCTTTTGGATGATAAAAAGTTAAGTTAGCATCTAAAATAAGATCAACATGTTCCTTAAAAATATCCATCGATATATTTGTTGATGGGTATTTAAATTCATCAAATCGATGGTACATAATAGATAGTACACCTTCATCATTGGAAAAATACCTAACATTATTTTCTTGTGCGTTTGAGTTAAAAGTCAATATAATTAAAAAAATGAGAAAATTAATTATAGATGCTGTAAAGAATAATATTTTTTTTATGATCATTAATAATAATAATACTTATAGTGTTACTCATGAAAATAGCAAAAATAATTATGAGAAACTGATTGTTTTACTTACTGATTTTTTAAAAAATAATAATTTAGAGATTAGTGATATCGGATCAATTTATATAAATAGAGGCCCAGGTAGTTTTGCAGGTATTCGAAATTCTTTATCAACAATTAAAGCAATTCATATGATTAAAAAAATTGATTATTATTGCTTTAGTTTTAAGGACTTTGAGAATGAAATTGATGTTAAATATGAGAATATACCGCATCTTTGCAGTAAATTTAACCTCAAAAAAAATTTGATTAAACCTTATTATATAAGTTAAAATTAGTTATGTCAGATACAGTAGACACAATTGAACAAAAGTGTTTAGCTAAAGGTGTTAAACTTACTGAACAAAGAAGAATTATTGCAAAAATAATTTCGGAGTCAAAGTCTGAGTATGGAGAATCTGATCACCCAGATGTAGATGAGCTTTATAACCGTGTTTCGAAAGTTGATCCAAAAATTAGTATCGCTACAGTTTATAGGACAGTGAAATTATTCGAAGAAGCAGGGATTTTAACGAAACACGATTTTAAAGGTGGAAAGGCAAGATATGAGGCAATGATCGAAAGCCATCATGATCATTTGATAGATATTAAAACAGGCGAGATCATAGAATTTGTGGATGATGAGATAGAAAAACTTCAAAAAAAAGTTGCAGAAAAATACGGTTACAAATTAGTAGATCATAAATTAGAATTATATGGGGTTAAAAAAAAGCCTCAATAAATGAATCAAAAAATTTTCATCAAAACTTTTGGGTGTCAAATGAATGAGTATGACTCTAATAGAATATTAGATACCGTTAAAAAAATTGGTTATGAAAAGACAGAAAAATACGAGGATACTAATTGTTATTTGTTAAACACATGTCACATAAGGGACAAAGCTAAAGAAAAAGTTTATTCTGAAATAGGCAGAGTAAAAAAAATCTTTAGAAATAAAAAAAAACCATTAGTGATTATTGCAGGTTGTGTTGCGCAAGCAGAAAATCAAGAGATGCTGAAAAGAGAGCCTTTCATTGATTTAGTAATAGGTCCACAGGCTTATCATAAAATTAACGATACAATTTTAAATTACTTTGAAAAAAAAAGAAAACTTGAAGAAACAGAGTTTGAGGCAGTTTCAAAATTTGAATATTTGAGTAAAATAAAAACTAAAGCAAAAAAAGTTTCATCTTTTTTAACTATTCAAGAAGGCTGTGATAAGTTCTGTCATTTTTGTGTAGTCCCTTACACCAGAGGGCCAGAGTATTCAAGACCACCTAGTCAAATTTTAGATGAGGCAAAATATTTAGTCGATAACGGTGTAAGGGAAATAACTTTACTTGGTCAAAACGTAAATGCTTACGAAAGTAATGGTTTTCGTTTGTCAGATTTAATCTTAAGTATTGAAAAAATAAATGGAATAAAAAGATTAAGATATACAACATCTCATCCAAAAGATATGACTGATGACCTGATTGAGATTTATAAAACTTCAAGGAAACTAATGCCTCTTGTGCATTTGCCAGTGCAAAGTGGATCAAATAAAATATTAAAATTAATGAATAGAAATCATTCTGTCGAGAATTATATTGAAACATTTAATAAGCTAAAAGAAATTAACTCAAAGATAGAATTCTCAAGCGATTTTATAATAGCTTATCCTGGGGAAGAAAATCAGGACTTTGAAGATACTTTAAATTTAATCAGAAAAGTAAAATTTATAAATTCTTATTCATATATTTTTAGCCCCAGACCTGGAACCGTTTCTGCAAATTTAGATTTAATTGATAAGAAAACTTCATTCAAAAGATTAGAAAGAATTCAAAATGAATTATTTGTAAATCAGATTCAAAAGAATAAATCTTTAGAAAACAGCATTGTGGAAGTGCTCGTTGAAAATTTTACAGAAGATAAAACTAAAACATTTGGAAGATCTAAGCACATGACATCAGTAATTTTTGATGGTAAAGCAAGCGATATCGGTAAAATCGTGCCAGTCAAAATTCATAAAAGTAATAGAACTACTTTATTTGGTGAAATTGAAGATAATTCAAATCAGAAAGTTGCATAAATTTGAGTGGAATAACAAAAAAAAATATTGATCAGGCTTTAAAATTTGTTTACTCAGACAACAACTCTCTAAGCGTTATATTTCATGATAACGATTTATTAATGGGTGTTGTTGGTGAATTTAACAAAAATTTACAGGAACTTGAAAAAATTACAAAATGTAGTTTATATTCAAGAGGAAATTCTATCCTTATAAAATCAGATCCTGAAACAAATGAAAAAGTAAAAAATGCAATCCAATTTTTAGTCAATCAATTCATTAATAATGGAAATATCGAAAATAAAGATATACTTTCCTCTGTAGACAAATTTATGATTAATGAAAAAATAAAAAATAATAACATAACTGAAATAATTAAAACTCCTAAAAAATCTATAATTCCTAGATCTGAAAAACAAAAGAATTATGTTAGAGCTTTAAGACATAGTGATATTATAATCTCTGCTGGACCAGCAGGAACAGGTAAGACTTTTTTGGCTGTTGCAGTCGGTTTAACTATGCTTTTAGAGAAAAAAATTGAGAGAATAATTTTATCAAGGCCTGCAGTTGAAGCAGGGGAACGTTTAGGATTTTTGCCTGGTGACATGAAAGAGAAAGTAGACCCTTATTTAAGACCTTTATACGACTCTTTATATGATCTTTTTGATTTTGAAAAGATTCAAAGAATGATTGAAATTGGAGATATAGAAATAGCACCATTGGCCTTCATGAGAGGTCGAACTCTTAAAAATTCATTTGCCATTTTAGATGAAGCACAAAATGCAACAGATACTCAGATTAAAATGTTTCTTACTCGTATTGGTGAAAATTCAAAAATCGTAGTTAATGGAGATCCAACCCAAATTGATCTACCTAACAAAAATATGTCGGGATTACTTCGATCAAAAGAATTACTTGGACATTTGAAAGAGATATCAATTGTTGATTTTGATCACTCAGATGTTGTTAGACATCCACTTGTATCAAAAATAGTAAAAGCATACTCAAATAATGATAAAAGTTAGTGTCTTCTCAGAAGAGAAGGCTTGGGCAAAAAAACTTAAAAATAAAGAGCTTTTTTTTAAAAAAATATGTAAGGCTTTTCCAAAAAAATATAAATTTCCAAATAAAAAAATATCATTTAGTTTATTACTTTCTAATAATAAGAAAATTAAAAAATTAAATAAACATTTTAGAAATAAAAATAAATCTACTGATATTTTATCTTTTCGATTTAATAAAAAGATTAAAATTTTAAAAAATACGTATTTGGGAGATATAATAATTAGTTATAATTATTTAAATAAGCCTAAATCTCAAGATTTAGGTTCGTTTAAACAAAAAGTTATTAAAATATTTATTCATGGTTTTCTTCATCTATTAGGTTTTAATCATGTGAAAAATAAAGATTATTTTAAAATGTTAAGAGAAGAAAATTTTATATATAAACATGTAAAATCAAAAATAAATTAATTTGAAAAAAAAAATTTATATTGAATCAATTATTTTAATTTTACTAGGTTCCTTTTCATCTTTAAGTTTACCTCCATTTAATTATATTTTAATTAATTTTCTAACTTTTAGTTTTTTTTATATTCTTTTGGTTAAAGTCTTTAAAGTCACTAAAAACAAAAAGTTATTTTTTCTTTATGGCTGGTTATTTGGACTTGGATATTTTACAAGTAATCTTTATTGGATTTCGATTTCATTGACTTTTGACGAAAGTTTTAAATTTTTGATTCCTTTGACTATAATCTTAGTTCCAGCATTTTTAGCTTTATTTTATGGTTTAGCCTCATTTTTATTTTTAATTTTGAAACCAAAGAAAAATTTGAGCGCCTTTTTCCTTTTTTCTCTTATATTTGGAACGATTGAATTTGTGAGAGGAACAATCCTGACTGGGTTTCCATGGAATTTAATTGCTTACAGTTTTTCTAATCATATTGAAATTTTAAATATTACCTCAATTATTGGTACTTATGGCTTTAATCTTTTTTGCATCTCTCTTTTCGCTAGTACTTCATTTTTAATTTTAAGAGATAGTAAAAAAGAAATTATTGTTTGTATTTTGTTTTTCATAATCACTTTATCTTTTTATTTTTTTGGATCTCAACGATTAGAAAAATTTAATAATCTCGAAGCCATTAAGTTAGATTACAAAATACGGGTTATAAGCTCAAACGTTAGTATTGATAGATTTTATAAAGATATTGACCCTATTTCAGTAATTGATGATCTAATTAAAATAAGTTCACCAAAAAATAATGAAAAAATGATTTTTATTTGGCCCGAAGGTATTTTGCCAGACATTTCAAAAGATCAACTCAGGGAATATAAATTTCTTTTTGAGAATGAATTTAATGAAAATCACATATTATTAATTGGGATTAATGAAATAAAAGAAAAAAGTCAAATTATAAGATATTTTAATTCACTTACAATTTATGATCACAACCTTGAAATATTAGATTCATACAACAAAGTTAATCTGGTACCTTTTGGTGAATTTTTACCTTTTGAAAAAATTCTAGGCCTCATTGGATTAAAGACAATAACTAATAATTATCAATCTTACTCAAAAGGAGAAAAAAGAAATGTTTTAGATGTCAAAAAACTCAATTTTTCAGTAAGGTTATTACCACTTATTTGTTACGAAATAATTTATACAGGTAAAATTTTTAATAAAACAGATTTTGATTTTATTGTAAATATTTCTGAGGATGGTTGGTTTGGTCAATCTATAGGTCCCTATCAACATTTTGTACATAGCATTTATAGAGGAATTGAAAGTGGTAAATATGTTTTAAGGTCCGCTAACAATGGCATCGCGGCAATTGTTAATCCTTTAGGTGTTGTTGAAAAAAAAGTTGATTTAAATCAATCAGGTTATGTGGATTTTATTGAGTCAAAAAAAATAACACCAACAATATTTTCAAAATATGGTAATAAAATTTTTGGATTAATGATTTTATTGTATATTTTATTAATATTTTCATTTAATAGAATAAAAAATGAGTAATTTAAAAAATTATCTTTTCACAAGTGAGTCAGTTTCAGAGGGACATCCCGATAAAGTTTCTGATAGAATCTCAGACATGGTCGTTGATACTTTTATCTCAAAAGATCCATATTCCAGAGTAGCATGTGAAACTTTAACAACAACAAATAAAGTTGTTCTCGCAGGTGAAGTAAGGGGCCCAGAAATTAAAAAGGATGAATTAATTGAGAAGGTTAGAAATTGTATAAAAGATATAGGTTATGATCAGGAAGGTTTTACTTGGAGGGAGGCCACAAAAATTGAAAGTCATTTACATTCCCAATCTGTTGATATTGCAATGGGTGTAGATTCATCTAGTAATAAAGATGAAGGAGCTGGTGATCAAGGAATTATGTTTGGTTACGCTTGTAATGAAACAAATGTATTAATGCCAGCACCGATTCATTACTCCCATAAAATTTTAAGATTAATGGCAGAAGATAGAAAATCCGGAAAATTAAAAAATATTGAACCAGACTCTAAAAGCCAAGTAACTTTTGAGTATATTGATGGAAAGCCAGCAAAGGTAAAGTCAGTTGTTATTTCCTCACAGCATTCTGCTGATGTAAATCAGACCCAAGTCAAAGATTTGTTGAGACCGTATATGTTAAAGTCTATACCAAAAAATTTACTTGATGGTTTTAACGAAGATGAATTTTATGTTAATCCAACAGGTAATTTTGTTATTGGTGGTCCAGATGGAGACTGTGGCTTGACTGGAAGAAAAATTATAGTTGATACCTATGGAGGAGCTGCACCACATGGCGGTGGTGCATTTTCAGGTAAAGATCCCACAAAAGTTGATCGATCAGCAGCGTATGCAGCTAGATATATCGCTAAAAATATCGTTGGCTCAAAAATTTCGGAAAGATGTTTAATCCAGTTAGCATATGCAATTGGTGTTTCAAAACCGTTATCTATCTATGTCGACTTATTTGATAATGATTTAGATAAAAACAAATTTGTAGTAGATAAAATTAGAAAAAATTTCGATTTGAGTCCAAGAGGAATAAGAGAAATGTTAAATTTAAATAAACCAATTTATGAAAAAACAGCGTCCTATGGTCATTTTGGTAGAGCACCTGAGGATAATGGATTTTTTTCATGGGAAAAAACTGATAAAATAGGCATTTTTTCTTAATAGTTTGAGTTGAATTAGAGAAAAACTTTATTATATTCCTCTAACATTGTTGAATTTACAAAATGGGCACATGCCCATTTTTTTTTGGAGCATATAAAAATGTTAAACAAAAGAGCTGATAAACTTGAATTACTAAGAATTGCGGAGGCAGTTGCATTAGAAAAATCTATTGATAAAGAACTTATAATAAATTCAATGGAAACTGGTATTGCAAAGGCAGCAAAATCTAAATTCGGTCAAGATAATGAAATAAAAGTTTCAATTAATAGAGATAACGGAGATATAGAGATTTTTAGAAAATTAATTGTCACTGAAAATCCAGAAAATTCAAATACTGAAATAAAGTTAGAGGATGCTATTAGTCTTAATGAGGTAAACAAAGAAAAATCAATTGGAGATGAAGTTTTGCAACCATTACCAACCTTTGATTTTGGTAGAATAGCTGCACAAATTGCTAAACAAGTAATAAATACAAGTGTTAGGGAAGCAGAACGTGATAAACAATTTAATGATTATATCGATAAAAAAGATTCAATATTAAGTGGTATTGTAAAAAGATTGGAATTTGGAAATGTAATTGTTGATTTAGGTAGAACAGAAGCAATTATACAAAAAAATGAACTTATACCTAGAGAAATTATTAAAGCAGGCGATAGAATTAAGGCCTATTGTTTTGATGTAAGAAGAGAGCAAAGAGGACAGCAGATTTTTTTATCTAGAGCTCATCCAAAATTTATGGAAAAACTTTTTATTCAAGAGGTTCCAGAAATCTATGATGGACTTATAGAAATAAAATCTTCTTCCAGAGATCCAGGAAGTAGAGCAAAAATTTGTGTAAAAGCTGTCGAAGCTTCCCTAGATCCAGTGGGTGCTTGTGTTGGTATGAGGGGTTCGAGGGTGCAAGCAGTCGTAAATGAACTTCAAGGTGAAAAAATCGATATAGTAAATTGGTCAGAAGATCCTGCTATTTTGGTATCTAACTCACTTTCACCAGCGGATGTTTTAAGAGTAAATGTAGACGCAGAAAGAAAAAAATTAGATGTAATATTAACAGAAGAAAACTTAAGTAAAGCTATTGGTAGAAGAGGTCAGAATGTTAGGTTGGCAACAAAACTTCTAAATTATGAGATTAATATAATGACAGACAAAGAGGACTCAGAAAGAAGACAATTAGAATTTAAAGAAAAAACAGAGAACTTTGTAAAAAATTTAGAACTAGATGAAACACTAGGACAATTATTAGTTGCTGAAGGATTCTCAACTATTGATGATATAAAAGATAGTTCAGTAGAAAATTTACTGAAGATAGAGGGTATTGAAGAAGACACTGCAAAAGCCCTTATAGAAAGAGCAAAAGAATTTCATGAAAAAGATCAAGAGGATATATCAAAAAGAATCAAAGAACTTGGGCTTGATGAGTCGTTAATTAATTTAAAAGGTTTAACTCCCGGCATGTTGGTTACACTAGGTGAAAAAAAAATCCTTAAGCTGGAGGATTTTGCTGATTTAGCTTCAGATGAATTAACAGGGGGATATGATGTTATAAAAGGTGCTAAAATTAAAATTGAAGGTTATCTTGAAGATTTTGCATTAACAAAAGACGAAGCAGATAGTTTAATAATGTCCGCCAGAAGTATTATATATAAAGATTGAGAGATGAGTTATGGAGAACAAAAAAATAAAACTAACAATATCAGGGAAACCCAAAAAGCCTTTAAATAATTTTGAGTCTCCTAAGCCACATTCAAGAAAGCCAGTCTCGTCTAGCAAACCCCAAAATAGATTTAATAAGAAAGGGAGTTCTTTTAGACCAAATAAGCCTTTATTTTCGTCAAAAAAACAATCAATACCGAATGACTTTGAAAAAAGAAAACTTGCAGAACAAAGGGCTACTAGAAGATTAAAAGATGAAGGAAGTTTAAAAGATAAAAAAGTTAAACTAGGAACTAAAAAGAGAGAGATAAAATTAACCGTTTCCAGAGCGCTGAGTGACGAGATAGAGGCAAGGGAAAGAAGTTTAGCATCAGTTAAGAGAGCAAGAGAAAAAGAGAATAAAAATCTAAACAAAAATATTAATAAAGAGGATTTAAAGCCGGTAAAAAGAGATGTGGACATTCCTGAGGCAATTACAGTTAGAGAATTAGCAAATAGAATGGCAGAACAATCAAGCAATGTGATCAAATATCTTTTTGGAATGGGTGTAACTGTTACAATAAATCAGACGTTAGCTGCTGATACAGCAGAGTTTTTAGTTAAAGAATTTGGCCATAATCCGATTAGAGAGGAAAAAGCTGAGGAAATAATTCAAAAGAAAAAAGCATCAAAGACTGAAAATTTAAGAAACAGACCTCCAATTATTACTGTAATGGGTCATGTAGATCATGGTAAAACTTCATTATTAGATGTTTTAAGAAGCGCGAATGTTGTTTCCGGCGAGTTTGGTGGAATAACTCAACACATAGGAGCATATCAAATTGAAGGTCAGGGAAATAAATTAACATTCATTGATACTCCAGGTCATGCTGCATTTACAGAAATGAGAGCAAGAGGATCAAAACTGACTGACGTAGTGGTCTTAGTAGTTGCTGCAGATGATGGTGTTAAACCTCAGACTATTGAGTCAATTAAACATGCTAAAGCTGCAAACGTACCGATTGTTGTTGCAATTAATAAGTGTGATCTTCCTGAGGCTGATCCTCAAAAGATTAAAAATCAATTGCTGGAACATGAATTAATCGCAGAAGATTTATCAGGTGATACTTTAATGGTAGAAATTTCAACAAAAACAAAAAAGAATTTAGACAAATTAATTGAGTCAATAATACTTCAGGCTGAAATTTTAGATCTTAAAACAGATTATGAGTCCAAAGCTACTGGTATAGTTTTAGAGTCAAAAATTGATACTGGTAGAGGTCCAGTTGTTAGCATAGTTGTTACAAGTGGAACACTCAAAAAAGGAGATTTTTTTGTAAGTGGTTTAAAATGGGGAAAAATAAGAGCAATAATAAATGATAAAGGTCAAAATATAAATGAAGCATTTCCATCTACACCTGTTGAAGTTTTAGGGATAAATGGTGCATCAAAAGCGGGAGATGATTTCATAGTGTTTGAAAATGAAAAAGAGGTAAAAACGTTAAGTGAGACCCGAGCTCAAGAAAAAAAAGAAGGTCAAAATCCACTTACATTTGCAACACAAGAATCTGCGTTTTCTAATAATTCATCAAAAGAGCTAAATATGATAATTAAGTCTGACGTGCATGGTTCATCTGAAGCAATTAAAAATGCAATTAGTCAAATAAAACACGATGAGGTTAAGGCAAAAATAATTTTAGCTGACATTGGAATGGTAACAGAAACTGATGTAACATTAGCTAAGGCCTCTGATGCACTTTTAATAGCTTTTAATGTTAAACCTAGTAAAGAAGCAAAAAAGCTTGCAGAAAACGAAAATATAAAAATTTCTTCTTATAATATTATTTATGAGGTATTAGACTTTATAAAACAAAGAATGTCGGGTTTGTTAACACCTGATGTTGAAGAAAAAATTACTGGAATAGCTCAAATTTTGGAAATTTTTAAAGTCTCTGGAGCAGGAAAGGTAGCTGGTTCAAAAGTTACTGAGGGTGAAATAAGTAGCTCATCAGATGTAAGGATTATTAGAGATGGAGCAATTATATACACAGGAAAAGTTTCAACGATATTTAGAGAAAAAAACCAAGTAAAGCAGGTTAGTGGTGGTCAAGAATGTGGAATAACAGTGAAAGATTATATGGATTTTCAAAAAAATGATACTATTGAAGCTTTTAGTGTCACATCTACAGAGAGGTCAATTTAATGGCAGATAGAATAGGAAAAACAGTATCCCAAAGACAGCTGAGAGTAGGAGAGATGATTAAACAGTCTTTAAGCATGATTTTTATTAGAAATGAGGCTAAGGTGCCGAATTTAGAAACTAATACTATAACAGTGACAGAGGTTAGAATGAGCTCAGATTTGAAAATTGCTAAAGCATATGTTCTTCCATTGGGAGGAAAGAATGCTGAGGAAACGATTCAAGTTTTAAAGGAGTATTCATTTTTAATTAGAAAAATTTTATCACAGAAGGTAGTTATGAAATTTTTACCAAAATTGCTTTTTAGAAAAGACGAGTCTTTTGAATATGCAGAAAAAATAGAGAACTTAATTAAACAAACTAATAAATAGAAAGAAAATAGTATGAATAAGAAGATACAAGAATTAGCAATTCATGATAAGGATACAGGCTCATCTGAAATACAGATTGCTTTGCTTACAGAAAAAATTGAAAATCTCTCTAAACATATAAAACAATTCAAAAAAGATAAACACTCATCTGTTGGATTGTTGAGAGCAGTCAATAGAAGAAAAAAATTGTTAGAATACCTTAAGAAGAACAAAATGGATTCTTACAAAAATGTACTGTCGAAATTGAATTTAAGAAAATAGAAGTCAAGATAGATAGAACGGAATGGAACGAAAAGAACGAAACGAAATGGAAATGAAATGTTTAAAGTACACAAAAAGGAAATTGAAGTAGCAGGAAAGAAGTTAAGTTTAGAAACAGGTAAAGTAGCAAGACAGGCAGACGGCGCAATAATCGCAACATGTGGTGAGACAGTCGTATTAGCAACAGTGGTGGGAGCAAAAAAAGTAAACCCTGATGTGGATTATTTTCCATTATCTGTAAATTACCAAGAAAAATATTATGCAGCTGGAAAAATCCCAGGTGGATATTTTAAAAGAGAAGCAAGACCAACTGAGAGTGAAACATTAATCTCAAGATTAATTGATAGACCAATTAGACCTTTGTTTCCTGACGAATTTAAAAATGAAGTTCAGTTATTACCAACAGTAATTTCATACGATAAAGAAAATGAACCAGATATTTTATCAATCACTGCTTCATCAGCAGCATTAGCTATATCAGGAATGCCATTTATGGGTCCGGTAGGAGCTTCAAGAGTTGGTTTTATTGACGGTAAATATGTTTTAAACCCATCTAAAGCAGAATTAGAAAAATCAAAATTAGATTTAGTAGTAGCAGGTACTAAGGATGCTGTGCTTATGGTTGAATCTGAGGCAAGTGGTTTAACGGAAGAAGAAATGCTAAATGCAGTAAAATTTGGACATGAGGGATTCGTTCCGGTAATTGAGATGATTGAGGAACTTGCAAAAGAATGTAGAAAGCCTGAGTGGACAGTTGAAAAAAAAGATCTATCTGAAGTTAAGAAAAAAATTGAAGAAACATTTACAGAAGATCTTAAAAAAGCTTTTGCCACAAAAGACAAACAAGATAGATCAAATCAAATTTCAGAGATTACTGATAAAGCTAAAAAACTTTATGAGGAAAATGAAAATTATTCCGATTTGGATGTCAACTCACAGCTTAAAAATTTAGAGAAATCAATTGTAAGAACTGATATTTTAAAAAATAAAAACAGAATTGATGGTAGAGGTTTATCAGATGTAAGATCAATTTCCTGTGAAGTTGGTGTTTTACCAAGAGCTCATGGTTCTGCATTGTTTACTAGAGGGGAGACCCAAGCGATTGTAGTTGCAACTTTAGGAACTTCGGATGACGAACAAAGAATTGAGAGTTTAGATGGATTACAAAGAGAACGATTTATGTTGCACTATAACTTCCCCCCTTTTTCAGTTGGAGAAACTGGAAGAATTGGAACAGGTAGAAGAGAAATTGGTCATGGTAAATTAGCTTGGAGAGCAATTAATTCTTCTTTACCAACAAAAGAAGCATTTCCATATACATTTAGAGTAGTTTCAGAAATTACAGAGTCCAATGGCTCCTCTTCCATGGCTACCGTATGCGGAACATCATTGGCATTAATGGATGCTGGAGTGCCAATCAAAGAGCCAGTTGCTGGTATTGCAATGGGATTAATCAAAGAGGGTGAAGATTTTACTGTCCTATCAGACATTTTAGGTGATGAGGATCATTTAGGTGATATGGATTTTAAAGTAGCTGGAACTAAAGATGGAATAACTTCTCTTCAAATGGATATCAAAATTACAGGTATTACATTTGAAATTATGGAGCAGGCATTAAGTCAAGCTAAAGATGGAAGAGTTCATATTTTAGGTGAAATGAATAAAGCATTGTCAGCTTCACGAGCTGATGTTGGAAAACATACTCCTAAAATGGAAAAAATAAATGTTGATAAAAAAGATATTGCTGCTGTTATTGGAAAAGGTGGAGCAACAATTAGAGAAATAGTTGAGAAATCTGGTGCCAAAGTTGATGTAAATGATGAGGGAGTAGTAACTGTTGCGGCTCCAGACGAAGAGTCAAGAAACATTGCAATGCAAATGATTAAAGATATTACAGCAAAAGCTGAACTTAATAAGATTTATTCAGGCAAGGTTATGAAGATCATGGAGTTCGGCGCATTTGTTAATTTCTTAGGAAAACAAGATGGACTTGTTCATATTTCAGAGTTGGCAGATAAAAGAGTAGCTAAAGTTAATGATGTTGTTAAAGAGGGCGATGAAGTAAGAGTTAAAGTAATTGGTTTCGATAGAGGTAAAGTTAAATTATCTATAAAACAAGCTGCTGAGTAGATAAAAAATTATGGAGATATTTATTTTTTTAGTTTGTTTAGTATTTGTGATTTATTATCTGTTTAGGCCTACTTCCAAACAGGAAAAAGATCGATTCAATGATAAAAGTAATTGGCGGGGTGGGTTTTAATAAAAAATTTAACTTATATTTTTAGGATCTGGCATTCCAACCTTATTATATCCGGCATCTACATAGTGGATTTCACCTGTTACACCATTCGCAAGTTCACTAAGCAAATATAATGCTGAATTTCCAACATCATGGATATCTACATTTCTCTTAAGGAAAGAGTGGTCTTCATTCCATTTATATAGGAATTTCGCATCTCCAATAGCAGAGGCTGCTAACGTTTTAATAGGTCCCGCGCTTATTGCATTTACTCTCATGCCTTTAGCACCCAAATCTCTAGCTAGGTATTTAACACTAGCCTCTAAAGCTGACTTGCAAACACCCATAACATTATAATTTGGAATTGCCTTAGTAGACTCGTAAGTTAAAGTTAATAAACTTCCACCTTGCTTCATCACCTTTGAAGCTTCTTTTGCGACTTCAGTAAAAGAAAAACACGAAATTAACATACTTCTTAAAAAGTTTTCTCTAGTAGTATTTAGATATTCACCTGACAATTCTGACTTATCAGAAAAAGCAACTGCATGAACTACAAAATCAATTTCCCCCCATTGAGATTTGATATCTTCAAATAATTTTACAACTTCTTCTTTTTTTTCAACATCACAACTAAATGTTACTTTTGAATTTAATTTTTCTGCTAAAGGTATTACTCTTTTTTTAAGAGCGTCACCTAAATATGTAAATGCTAATTCAGCACCTGCTTCAGCTAATTTTTGAGAGATTCCCCAGGCAATAGATCTTTCATTGGCGACACCCATTATCAATCCTTTTTTACCTTTCATTAAACTCATAATTAAATCTTTTCAAAAATTAAAGCAGCATTAGTCCCACCAAAACCAAAACTATTTGACATAACTGTGTTTAAAGTTGTTCCAGTTTCTGTTTCTGCAACTATTGGGAATTTTTTAGCTTCCTCATCCATCTCGTTTATATTAGCTGAGCCAGCAATGAAATTATTTTTCATCATAATCAAACAATAAATAGCCTCATGAACAGAAGCGGCGCCCAACGGATGACCTGATAAAGATTTTGTTGAACTTATTTTTGGAATATTGTCTCCAAAAGTATTTTTGACTGCATTTAGTTCTGTAATATCTCCGACCGGTGTAGATGTCCCATGGGTATTTATATAATCAATTTTATTTTTTGCTGTAGCCATTGCCATATGCATACATCTTACAGCTCCTTCACCTGATGGTGCTACCATATCATATCCATCGGAGGTAGCTCCGTAACCGGTTAATTCTGAGTAAATTTTAGCTCCTCTAGCTTTAGCGTGTTCATATTCTTCAAGCACCAAAACCCCACCACCGCCAGCTATTACAAATCCGTCTCTAGTTTTGTCATAGGCTCTTGAAGCCTTTTCTGGTGTATCATTATATTTTGATGATAAAGCAGTCATAGCATCAAACATAGCAGTCATTGCCCAATGAATTTCTTCACTACCACCAGCAAATACAACATCTTGTTTGCCCATTTGAATTAATTCCATAGAGTTTCCAATACAGTGTCCACTAGTTGCACAAGCAGAACTCATTGTGTAGTTTATTCCTTTAATTTTAAAAGGCACTGCAAGTGTTGCAGAAGCAGTACTAGCCATTGTTCTTGGAACAATAAATGGGCCCATTAATTTTGGAGTTTTAGCCCTAGTTTTATCTGCAGCCAAAATTACATTTTCGATAGAAGGACCTCCCGAACCCATTACAATTCCAGTTTTGAAATTACTAACCTCGTTTTCCTCTAAACCTGAGTCCTTAATTGCCTCTTTCATTGCAATATAATTATAAGCTGAGCCCGAACCCATAAATCTTATAGTTTTTCTATCAACATGATCTTCGAGTTTAATGTTAGGTTTTCCATGAACGTGGCTTTTAAGATTATGTTCTTTATATTCTTCAGCAAAAGTAATTCCTGATTTTGAGTTTAAAAGAGATTGGTGGACTTCTTCTTGATTATTACCCAAACAAGAAACAATACCTAATCCTGTAATTACCACTCTTCTCATTATTTAAATAATCCTACTTTTAAACTATCTGCTGAATAAATTTTTTTTCCATCAGCCAATACCACTCCATTAGCTAGACCAACAGTTGTTCCACCTGGAGACATAATTTTTTTCATATCAATTTCATACGTTACCAGTTTAATGTTTTGTAATACTTCGCCTGTGAACTTTACCGTTCCAACTCCTAATGCCCTTCCTTTTCCAGGATTTCCTATCCAGCCTAGATAAAACCCAACTAATTGCCACATAGCATCTAATCCTAAACATCCTGGCATAACAGGATCTTCTTTAAAGTGACAATCAAAAAACCAAAGATCATTTTTAATATCTAACTCAGCTTTTAATAAACCTTTTTTAAAAGCTCCCTTGTCGTCATTTATTTCTGTAATTCTATCAAACATAAGCATTGGTGGAAGAGGTAATTTGGCGTTACCAGGACCAAATAGTTTCCCTTCACCGCAATTTATTAGTTCATCGTATGAGTAAGAGTTTTTTTTCATAAAATTGAATACTCTTATTTACTTGATTTTATAACTATATAATATAATTATAATGCTTGTTTAGAATAATTTTAACTAACAATTTGCTTAAAAAGTGAAATATATAGATAAATTAAGAAATTCTGGATTAAGACCCACCAAACAAAGGCTTCAGATATGCGAGGTTCTGTTTAATACTGAAAGAACATTTCATTTTACAATAAATGAGTTAGAGCAAAAAATTAAAGATAAAATAGATAACAAAATATCTTTAGCAACAATCTATAATACAGTTCATGCTTTTGAAAAAAAAGGATATTTAAAGCAAATCCCTGTAAATTCAAACCAAACTTATTTTGACACAAACATCACTGATCATCATCATTTTTATAATTTGAAAGATGGAAAGTTGATTGACCTAGAAAACTCCGATGTAGGACCTATAAACATTAAAAGAAAAATTGATGGGAAGAAAATCAAATCCATTGAAGTTCTTGTCAAACTCGAAGATTAATTTATCAATTTATTAAGCGTCATTATTAACCAATTGACAGCTATTTAGAACCATTATAAAGTGGAATTCATACCAAATTAAACATGGGGATAGAATAAATGAGCACAGAAAATTTCAAAAATAAATCTTTTAAAGCTAATGAGTTAAGCAAATGTCCTTTTACAGGGGCAGGCACACCTGCAAAGTTTTCTGCAGGAAGAGGTCAAACAGTAAGAGACTTCTGGCCAAATAGTTTAAATCTAAAAATTCTTAGTCAGCATTCTAATTTATCGAACCCTATGGATAAAAAATTTAGTTATGCAAAAGAATTTAAAAAACTTAATTACAAGGCGTTAAAAAAAGATTTAAAAAAATTAATGACAGACTCACAAGAATGGTGGCCTGCAGATTATGGTCATTATGGTCCTCTGTTTATCCGATTAGCTTGGCACGCTGCAGGAACTTACAGGACTGGTGATGGTAGAGGTGGTGCCGGTACAGGTAATCAAAGATTTGCTCCGCTTAATTCTTGGCCAGACAACGTGAATTTAGACAAAGCAAGGTTACTTTTATGGCCAATCAAAAAAAAGTATGGAAGAAAAATTTCATGGGCAGATCTATTTATATTAGTTGGAAATGTAGCATTAGACTCCATGGGTTTTAAAACTTTTGGTTTTGGTGCAGGTAGAACAGACATCTGGGAACCAGAAGATGATATTTATTGGGGTTCAGAAAAAGAAATGCTAGGTGTTGAGAGGTACAGTGGAAAAAGAGATCTTGAGCAGCCGTTAGGTGCTTCTCACATGGGCTTGATTTATGTAAATCCACAAGGTCCAGATGCAAATCCAGATCCACTACTAGCAGCACATGACATCAGAGAGACGTTTGGAAGAATGGCTATGAACGATTATGAAACAGCAGCTTTAGTTGCTGGAGGACATACATTTGGAAAATCTCACGGAGCAGCATCAGAGTCTTATAAAGGTCCAGATCCAGAAGCTTCAAAACTTCAAGATCAGTCTACTGGATGGAACAGTGGATATAAATCTGGAAAAGGTGTCGATACTATAAGCAGTGGTATCGAAGGTGCTTGGACTCAAAATCCTATTAAGTGGGATATGGGTTATTTAGATTGTTTATACGGTCATGATTGGGAACTAACAAAAAGTCCAGCCGGAGCTCATCAGTGGACTCCAAAGAAAAATGGTCAAAAAATTAAAATGGTTCCTGATGCGCATCAAAAAGGTGTACTTCATCCACCAATGATGCATTTGCTCGAGCATGGTTTAAATTAACCCATAGAGATATGGGTCCAAGAGTTTGTTACTTGGGTAATGAAGTTCCAAAAGAGCAATTAATTTGGCAGGATCCAATTGATAAACCAAAGTACAAACTTAAATTAAAAGATATAAAAGATTTAAAAAACAAAATTTCTAAATCAAAGATATCAATTTCAGATTTAGTTTCTACTGCATGGGCATCAGCTTCAACTTTTCGAGGATCAGATAAAAGAGGTGGTGCTAATGGTGCAAGAATAATGCTAGAGCCACAAAAAAGCTGGTCTGTGAATAATCCTAAGAAATTATCAACTGTGGTTAAAGCTTTAAATAAGATTAAAGATCAATTTGATAATAAAAAGAAAAGTGTATCAATGGCAGACTTGATTGTCTTAGCAGGTGGTGTTGGTATTGAGATGGCTGCTAAAAAAGCAGGGAATAAAGTTAATGTTCCATTTTCAGCAGGCAGAGGAGATGCAAGACAAGATCAAACTGATATTCATTCTTTTGGTCTTCTTGAGCCTCAGGCAGATGGTTTTAGAAACTATCTAAATGGTGGAGCTTCAAATATCTCAGCAGAAGAAAAATTAGTTGATAAAGCACAACTAATGGGTCTGACTGCACCAGAAATGACTGCACTTATAGGCGGTATGAGAGTTTTAAATACTAACTATGATGGTTCAAATTATGGTGTTTTTACAAATAAACCTGGTTCTCTTACTAACGATTATTTCGTAAATCTATTAGACATGAATACTACATGGAAAGAGGAAGATAAATCAGAGCAAACTTTTGTTGGAAAAGATAGGAAAACTCAAAAAACTAAATGGAAAGCAACAAGAGTTGATTTGATTTTTGGTTCAAATTCTCAACTAAGAGCACTTGCAGAAGTTTATGCCTGTGAAGACTCAAGTGAAAAATTTGTTAAAGATTTTATAGCTGCATGGGTAAAAGTTATGAATTCTGATCGATTTGATTTGAAATTAAATTAAATTTGAAAAAAAGATAAAGTTATATGGCAACAGCAAATTTTGAGGATTTTTACGAAGTTCCGAATCTAAATTTTGATATTTCAAAGTTAAAAGATGACTTAGATAAAATTTTGAAATTAAAAAAATTTAATACACCAGGTGTTACACATTTTGGTGCAATTCCATTAAACCAAATTCCAAACGATAAGAGCTCGATTGAAGGGAATAATATTAGAGGAAAATATTGGACAATTGCAGATGAAACTGGAAAAGAGGTTTCAAGAGATGTTGAAATAGATGAGTCTAAATATACACAATTAATACCCGAATTTGAAAATACATACTTTGCAGAAGTTTACAAAGTTCTAAGCAAGAGATTTAAGTTGGGAAGGGTAAGGCTTTTATTAAAAGAGCCCAGATCAACTTTGAGTTGGCATAAAGATCCAGAATGCAGACTTCATGTGCCTATAATAACAAACAAAGGGTGTTCAATGGTCATAGAAAATGTTGCTAAACATTTACCTGCAGATGGGAAAGTTTGGATTACAAACAACACAAAATATCATAATTTTTTTAATGGAGGTGAACAGGCTAGAATACATCTAGTAGCATGTGTTCTTGAAAGTCCTTTCAAAAGCTGATGGAAATAACCAAAGGTATTTTTCAAGCATCTCAAAATATTTATCAAAATAATAAAGGCTCTTTAATTAGAACTGTAGTTTATACAATTGGACACTTTGCAATAGCTATTACAGTTTTAATGATAGTAGCAGATGTTTCTTTTAAGATTGCTCTAACCGATGCCATTGTTGAACCAGTTGCAAATTCAATTTGGTATTTTATTTTAGATAAATGGTGGACAAGTAAGTCAAAAAAATAAGAAGATTAAATACTTTTAAAAAAAAGCAATTAGTAATCATTCTCAAAAAAATTATGCTAATAATAATCATTCGCATGAATAACAATTGAAATAAGTTTATTTATGATTATTTTTTTCTTATGCAAACAGAAAATTATAATTGTAAAAAATGTGGACTAACAATTTCTTCAACTTGCTCAAAGTGTGATAAAATTGTTGACGTTGAAGTCCTTGATGATGGTTGTATTGTTCAGAAAACAAAATGTTTAGACTGCGCAAATGCTCCAGTAATTAAGGATGTTTGTGAGCAACAAAAATAGTTTACGATAAAATTAAATAAGATTTATAGGATTAGTTAAGTCCCCAAGAATTTTCTATTTTGACCCAGCCTTTAAAATTATCAGTTTTTATCTTACACCAATTATTTTTACAATTTTGAATCAACAAAACTCTACCCTTTTCTATTTTTGCTAAAGGCTTTGAAAAATTTGTTGGTTTACTAAATAAGATTTTATCTGTTTTAGGTATAATGGAATTTACTTTTTTGAGTTGAGAGACGTGTATCCATCCGCTATTATTTTTGAGATCAATAATCCTCCTAAAATTTTCTTTCTTATCAATCTGCTTTATAGGTAAATTAATTTTATTATAAATAAATTTAATAGGATACTCAAATCCTGGACCATATCTAACATTAACTTTACTTTTTTTTAATGAGAGAAAAGTGTCATCTGCAAAAACGTTAAATGGAAAAAAAAACAAGATTAAAATTAAAAAATTTAATTGTTTCATTATTTAGTGACACCCTATTTCTTATTAAATTTAACTTTTCTAAAATTAAGATTTAAAAGATCTATAATTAATATTTGATTTTTCAAGTTTCGCCCAATTTTTACAATCATTTTCAAAGCTTCATTTGCTTGGGTTGTACCAACAATTGATGCAGTTGTGCCTAAAACTCCCTCAAATTCACAATTTAGGTCATCATCTAAAATCTCAGTTTCCTGGTAGAAACTTTTTAAAGAAGCTGTTTTTTTATCATTAAAATCAAATGTAAATACATGACCATCAAATTTACTAATTGCTCCTGTTATTAATTTTTTTTTTAATTTTTTACAATAATCATTTATTAAAAATTTAGTTTTAAAATTATCTGTCCCATCGATTATAATTTCATAATTTTTAATAATATTTTTGATATTATTCCTATCGAGTCGTGATTTGTAAGTTTTAATTTTGGTAGATGGATTTATTTCTCTTAGTTTTTTTGCAGCTACACTAACTTTTGATTTTTTAATATCTTTAGAAGTAAATAAGCTTTGTCTATGAATATTAGAAAGATTTACGATATCGTTATCAATAAGACCAATATACCCAATACCAGCTCTTACTAGATTTTCTGCAGCAGGACAACCTAAACCTCCAATACCAACGATTAAAATTTTAGAGGATAAAATTTTTTTTTGACCTTTCGCACCTATATTTTTTAAAACTAATTGTCTTGAGAATCTTTCAATTTGAGATTTGTTAAGACTTTCTCTCATTTACCAGTTGAACCAAACCCCCCTGTCCCCCTTACTGACTCAGGAAGTTTATCCTTTTCTTCTAAATCCATTTTTATAACCGGAGTTAAAATCATTTGTGCAATTCTATCGTTATTATTGATCTTAAAGTTTTTGTTACCATGATTAAATAAAATAACTTTTATTTCTCCTCTATAATCACTGTCAATTGTACCAGGTGTATTTAAAACACTGATATTATTTTTTGCCGCTAATCCTGATCTTGGTCTAATTTGAATTTCATATTCCTTTGGGAATGCAACTGATAATCCAGTTGGTATTAGGCATGACTCTCCTGGCTTTAATTCAATTGATTTATCTATATATGCCATTAGGTCCATACCAGATGCACCATTAGTTTTATATGATGGTAATTTTACAGAAGGTTTTAATTTTTTTACTAAAACTTTAATCATCAGTTTAAATGATTAATGATTTTTTCAACTAATTCATCTGAAATTTCTGATTTAGATTTATATTTAAGTCTCTCTATTTTTTTATCTTTATAAAGAATTGATACCTCATTAAAATCTGAGTCAAAACCAATTGATTTATTTGATACATCATTTGCAACTATCCAGTCACAGTTTTTTTCACTTAATTTTTTATAAGCATAGTTTTCTAAATCATTTGTTTCAGCTGCAAAGCCCACCACAAGTTCTGGTCTTAAGGAGTTATGATTAGAGATACAATCAAGAATATCTACATTTTTCTCTAATTCTAAACTAATTTCATCCTGTTTCTTTATTTTTGTTCTAGAAGCCTCTTTCACTTTATAGTCACACACTGCAGCGGAAAATATTGCAACATCAGCTGGCAAACTTTTAAGTGTCGATTGAAACATTTCTTCAGCAGTTTCAACCTTGATCAAATTGATATTATTATTTATTTCTAAATTTGTTGGTCCTGAAATTAAAGTTGTTTCAAAACCCTTTTTTGATAATGATTTTGCAATTTCATATCCTTGTTTACCACTTGATTTATTAGATATATATCTTACCGGATCAATGTACTCTTTTGTTGGTCCCGCGGTCACAATTGCCTTGAATTTATTTTTTTGTTTTAAACTTTTTAAATAAATTTTAAGCTTATTTATTATCTCTTTTGGTTCTGACATTTTACCTTCACCATATTCTCCACATGCCATATCTCCAATTTCAGGGCCAATTAATTCATAGTTATAAGTTTTAAGTTTTGTAATACTTTGTTTAGTAGATTGATGTTCCCACATTCTTACATTCATTGCAGGAGCAATAAAAATTTTTTTATTTGATGCAAGAGCAACAGTTGAAGCTAAATCGTCTGAATTTCCATTAGCAAGTTTTGATATTGTATTTGCTGTTGCAGGTGCAATTAAAATAAGGTCTGCCCATCTTGAAAGACTAATGTGATCCATTTCTACTTCATTTTCTATACTAAAAAGATCCTGATAAACTTTAGATTGAGATAATGAAGTAATTGAAAGAGGTGTTACAAATTCAGCACCACTTTTAGTGAGAATTGTTTTAATAATTACACCATCCTTTTTTAAAAGTCTGATTAATTCAAGACTTTTATATGCAGCTATACCTCCACAAATTATTAGTAAGATTTTTTTATTGTTCAAGTTACTCATGAAGTGAATTAAAATACCAATAGACCAAAAATTACAAGGACTAAAAAGCCAATAATAGATTGATTTCTAAAAGCAGTCATTTCTGATTTTTTTGTATTCAAAGCGGTATAAGAGTTTGAATTTTGTGGAATTTGACCACTAGCTAAATATGTTAGAGCTTGGTTAGCTTTATCCATTATTTCTGGAAATTCTGGTAATCTTTTAATAACTTCCGAAGTACTTTGAATTGTCTCATTAATTGTGGTCATAGGATCTTTTGTTTCTCTTAACCAATTTTCTAGAACAGGTTTAGATGTAGTCCAAATGTTTGTATTTGGATTTAATTTTCTAGCGACACCTTCCACAACAACCATTGTTTTTTGTAACATCAGAAGTTGAGGTTGTGTTTGCATGTTAAATTTTTCTGTAACATCAAATAATTGTTTTAATAATTTGCCACCAGAAATATCTTTAACTGTTTGGCCAAAAATCGGTTCACCAATTGATCTTAGAGCTTGAGCAAGGTCATCTATCGGAACCTCTTTAGGAACCAGTCCAGCAACTAAATGCACCTCTGCTACTTTACGATAATCTCTTTGGATAAAACCAAATAGTATTTCTGCCAAAAATCTTTTACTCATTTTGTCAAGTCTGCCCATTATTCCAAAATCAATTGGAACTATATGACCATTGTTATCTATAAATATATTTCCTTGATGCATATCAGCATGAAAAAACCCATCTCGCACCGCATGTCTTAGAAAATTTTGGATTATATCGTTTGCAATTTTTTCAGTATTCAAATTTCTTTTTTTTAATTGATCAGTTTCTCTAATAGAAACTCCATCAACCCAATCTAATGTCATTACATTTTCGCTTGTAAAATTCCAATAAATTTCAGGAACTCTAAATCCAACATCATTTTTGGTGTTTTCAGCGTACTCATTAGCTGCGGCTGCTTCAAATCTTAAATCCATTTCTAAATTTGTTATTTCTTTAAGCAAGAAAACTACTTCAACCAATTTCAATCTTTTTGTCTTTTTGATAAGCGACTCTACTAAAAAAGCAAAAAGCATAATTGCATCAATCTCATCATTGAAAATTTTTTTTATGTTTGGGCGTAAAATTTTTATAGCAACATCTTTGATAGTCCCATTATCGTTGATTTGAGCCTTATGAACTTGAGCTATTGAGGCTGCTGCAACCGGCTCACTTAAATTGATTATTGAATTATATGTCTCATTTCCTAAATCATTTTTTAAGATTTCTTTAGCTTGTATAAGTGAAAAAGGTGGCAACTTATCCTGAAGATTTTCAAGTTGTTTTGAGAGGCTTTCTCCAATTATATCTGGTCGCGTAGCTAAGAATTGCCCCAGCTTTATAAAAGTTGTACCCATAGATTCCAAAGTATCTGATAAGCGTTCGCCTTCACTTTTATTTGAGTCCTTTTTTTTTGGTGAAAAAGATATTGATAAAAATTTAAATAATAATGTGATTGCTAATGGTGGTTTTTGAAATTTTGAAATTATCTTTAATATATCCGAACTAGCTATTTTTCGTCCAAGTTTAAGTAAAGTTATAAATTTTTTTATCATTAAACTTTCCAACCACTATGTATAGATATTATTCCATTAGAGAAATTCCTATAATTGCATTTTTTAAATTTATTCATTTTCATATAATCTAAAAGTTCCTCTTGATTGATAAAATTATCAATACTTTCAATAAGATAATCATATGGCTCTCTTTGTCCGACAACGTATTTACCAATTAAAGGAATTAATTTTGAATATTTTTTGTAGATTAATTCCAAGTTTTTATTTTGTATTTTGGAAAATTCTAAACAAAAAAATCTTCCACCTTTTTTTAAAACTCTATATGCTTCTGATAGGGATCTATTTAAATCTTTAGTATTTCTTAGGCCAAAACTAATTGTATAAAAATCAAATGTATTGCTTTCAATGGGAAGTTTTTCTGCATTAGAGATTATCCATTTTACATTTTTGTAATTTTTAAGCTTTTCCTTTCCTTTAGCCACCATTCCTTTATTTGGATCAATACAAACAATATGATTATTAATATCTGTGTTATCTAAATAAAGTTTTCCTATATCTCCAGTACCACAAGCAACATCAACCAAGCTTTTATCTTTTGATGGCCCTATCATATTAATTAAACTTTTTTTCCAAAGCCTATGTATTCCGAACGACATAAAATCATTCATTAAATCATATTTATCAAAAACTTGATCAAATACGCCTTGAACACGTCCTCTTTTATTTTGAAGATATTGTTGCATTTTTAATTAATTATTTATTTAATATAATAGTAAATGCCAGAATTACCAGAAGTAGAAATAGTCCGACAATCTTTATTAAAAAATATAAAAGGTAAAAAAATCAACAAAGTTTTGGTTAGAAACAGAAACTTAAGATTTAAATTGGAAACTTCTTTTGAAAAGAAGCTAAAAAATAAATTCATTTTAAATATTAAAAGATTCTCGAAATATTTGATCATTGAGCTGGCAAATAAAAGTTTTTGTATAGTTCATTTAGGAATGTCAGGAACAATTCACATTCTTAAAAATAAAAGAGGCAATCTTCCCACCAACACTAGTTTTTATAATTCACCAAATTTACCTAAAAATCACAACCATGTTGAATTTTTTTTTAAGAATATGAAGTTAGTTTATAATGATCCAAGAAGATTTGGTTACTTTCAATTTTTAAATAATTCTAATAGTCTGAAAAAAAAGTTTAAGAATTTTGGCCCAGAGCCTTTTGATAAAAAATTTAACCCGAATTATCTGGTTAATTATTTTAAAAAAAAGGATAAGAATATAAAAAATTTTTTGTTAGATCAAAATTTTGTATCCGGAATAGGAAATATTTATGCAAGTGAAATCTTATATCTATCTAAAATTAATCCCTCTCTGTCAGCTAAATATCTCAAAAAAAATCAATGCATTAATATAGTTATAAATTCAAGAAAAATTTTAAAAAATGCTATAAAAAAAGGTGGCTCAACCATAAGAGACTTTAAAAATACCAGAGGTGACCAAGGTAATTTTCAAAAAGAGTTTAAGGTTTATGGTAGAGATAAACAAAATTGTAAAAGATTTAGTTGTTCAGGAAAAATTAATAAAATAACTCAATCAAATAGATCGACATTCTTGTGTGAAATGTGTCAAAAATAATAAATATAATATTGACCAGGCCCATTTAAGCAGCTATACCCCTGCAAAACTATGGCCAATACAAAATCAGCAATAAAAAGAATAAGACGAATATCAAAGCAAACAGCGGTCAACAAAGCTAGAAAAAGTAGATATAAAAATGCTTTAAAAAAAATGAACGCATTGATAGAAAATAAAAAAAAACCCGAGGCATTAAAATTCTTACCCAAGTTGAATTCTGAACTAATGAAAGTTGCAAAAACCGGAATTGTAAAAAAACAAAATGTCTCAAGAAATGTTTCTAGAATCACAAGAAAAATTGCTTCATTGTAATTGTTCTATACCTCAAGTTGATTCAACTCAAAGCATACGCATCATGTATTAGATATGGATGTTAATTTACAATATTTAGAATTAGTAAAAAAATAATATATTTTATTCAATTAAAAATTTTATTTTTTTTCGATGCATAAAAATTGTTTTTGTCAAAGAAATTTTTAAAAAAAAATTTTACACAATCATAGATTTTATTTTTTTTTATCAAAAAGAAATAATTTGTTGCAATAATTTTATTATAGATCTAACTGGAGTCTCTCCAAAAAAAAAAATGATTAACACATTTACTAATAAAAACTTAGAAAGATTGGGTTTAGATTGGGAACTTATTCAGTCTGAATTGAGATTAAAATTAGGAACAGAAATTTATGAAAGTTGGATTAAAAAAATCAACTTAGTAGAAGAATTTAATAATTATATTTTGTTGTCTGTGCCAACTAGATTTATTAGAGATTGGATTACATCAAGATATTTAGATCAAATATTACAAAATATAAAAAAACATAAAAAAGAAATTATAAGAATAGAATTTAAGATAATTGAAAATAGAGATAAAAAAACTAAAAGCTCAATTAATCTTAGCCAAACAGTTAAAGATGAAAAAGTTTCTTTTATAAAAGATACTCATCTTCAATATACTCGAATAGATCCAAATAAAAGATTTGAAAATTTTTTAACTGGATCAAGTAATAAAATAGCATTTGAAGCCTCATTAAAAGTTTCTGAAAATTTTTCATACTATAATCCGCTTTATATCTATGGGGGTGTGGGACTTGGAAAAACACACCTTTTAAATTCTATTGGTCATCAAATGAATAAGAATAAAAAAGTTATGTTTATTTCTGCTGAACGTTTTATGTACCAATTTGTTAAGTCAATAAAATCTAATGAAATGGTTAAATTTAAAGAATATTTTAGAAATACAGATGTGTTGTTAATAGATGATATTCAATTTATGAATGGAAAAGAGGCTATGCAAGAGGAGTTTTTTCACACTTTCAACGCACTTTTAGAAAAAGGGTCGCAGATAATTGTTTCTGCAGACAGACCTCCAAATAAGTTAATGAGAATTCAAGAAAGGATTAAATCCCGCTTCTCTGGAGGGTTAGTAGTTGATATTCAAAAACCCGAATATGATCTTAGAAAAAAAATTTTAAATCATAAAATCAATGAACTTACTACTTTGTACTCAGAGAAATTAAATATTTCAGATGAGATTCAAGATTTTATAAGCACAAAGATAAAAACAAATATTAGAGAATTAATTGGAGCAATAAATCGTATTGCATCCTTTTCAAGAATTTATAATAAATTGCCAACTTTAGCTGAAACAAAAATTGTTTTAAAAGACTTGTTAAACTTGAATGAGAATAGTGTGAATATTGATATAATCCAAACAGTTGTTTGTAAGTTCTTTAAAATCAGTAAAAATGAAATGTTATCCTCTAGAAGATCCAGATATTTAGTTAGACCTAGACAAACAGCAATTTATTTAACAAAAATTTTAACTACAAAATCTTTACCTGAAATTGGACGAGAATTTTCAAATCGAGATCATACGACAATAATCCATTCTGTAAAAACTATTGAAAAGTTAAAGGAAAATAATCCGGAGATGAATAATAACATCAATAAATTAAAAAATATAATTTTGTATAACAAGCAAGATGAAATTTAACGTCAATCAAAAAGATCTTCAAGAGGCGTTAAGTTACTGCCAGGGAGTTATTGAGAAAAGAAGCACTCTTCCCATATTATCAAATGTTTTATTAGACGTCGGAAATTCAAAATTAACTATAACTGCAACAGATTTGGATTTGATATTTGTTCATCAAATAAATAACGTTGAGATTTTAGAAAATGGCAAAACAACCACAACTTCATCTATAATGTTTGATATTGTGAGAAAATTCTCCTCTGACAAAAAGATAAATTTAACAATGAATAGTGATAGTAAACTTCAATTAGAGTCTGATAAATCAATATTTAATTTAAATTGTATTAATTCGTCAGAGTTTCCTTTAACTGATGAAAACTTTATTCAAAATGAGTTCATAATAAACTCAAAACATTTTTTAAAACTCTTAAATAAATGTAAATTTTCAGTGTCAAGTGATGAAACCAGACATTATTTGAGCGGAATATACTTCCATAAAACGGAGATTGAAGACAAAATCTACCTTACCGCTGTAGCGACTGATAGCCATAGAATGTCTATATCGAAAATTAGATTAAACGAAAAAATTAACTTTGATCCAATCATTTTACCAAAAAAAACAATTTATCAACTTTGCAATCTACTTGAAAATTATGATGGAGATTTGAAAATATCAAATCTGAAATCAAAAATTAAATTTGAGTTAAGTAATAGTATTTTAATTTCAAAGTTAATTGATGGAAAATTTCCAAATTACATTCAAGTAATTCCAAAGAATAATCAAAAAAAACTAGAGACAGATTTAAAAGAGTTCTTAGGATCTATCGATAGAGTAGCTTCGGTCTCACTTGATAAAAAAGACGGTGTAAAGTTTCACTTATCTAAGGATAATCTAAATCTCTCAGTTAACAATACTAACTCTGGAGATGGTAAAGAGACATTGAATGTTAAATTTGATCATGATTTAGAAATAAGTTTTAATTCAAGATATTTAATTGATGTTGCATCCCAGCTTGAGGGAGAAAAAATAGAGCTATACTTTAACGATACTGGATCTCCAGCACTAATTAAAGATCCAAGCGATTTTGATAGTATTTATGTTGTAATGCCGATGAAGGGTTAATTTATAAGATCTAATTCTGAGTAAATTTTGTTTTCTAAAGTTTTAAGAAATTCCTCTTTTTCCAAGTTTTTATTTATCTTAGGCATGATTGATACTGTAATAGTTTTATTATAGGCTTTTTTTCCTAATTTAGGCCAAACATGTCCGGAATTTATTGCAATAGGTTGACATGGAATATTAAGTTTCTCATAAATTCTAGATGCGCCTTTTTTAAAAGGCGGCCTCTCATTAGGCAAAACCCTAGTTCCTTGAGGAAAAATTATTAAAGGTCTATCCGTTTTTTTAGCCACATTTGAAATTTCATCATAAAAACCAAGATTATCTTTTGTAATCTGCCCTCTCTTAATTGATATAGAACCAATTTTTTTTAGATACCATCCAAATATAGGTATTAGTAATAATTCTTTTTTAAGGATAAATACTGGTGAGTTAAATAAAGTTTGAAGAAAGAAAGTTTCAAACATTGATTGATGTGATGCTGCTATAAAAAATTTTTCGTTCTTAATAATATTTTCATATCCTTTTATTATAACTTTTGTTGAGAGAAAAAATTTTAAGCAAAAACCAGTCCAATGGCCCATTAACTTGCCACCAAATAAAACTACTTTTTTTGGTAAGAAAAATGAGGGTAAAAAAAATATTGAAATAATAATAATTCCAGTAAAAAAAAATAATGAAAATAAAAAGTTTCTTAACATTTTATCTAAAACTAGATTATTTCTGCGTGTTTTTGTCTTTTTCTAATTACATTAATTTTTGAACCTTTAATTAATAATTCTATTGATTTAGGTCTAAGATTGTAATTAGAGCTTAACGACATACCATAAGCGCCAACATCACATATAGCTATTAAATCTTTCTCTTTTAATTTTTGAAATTTTTTCAAGGTTATAAATTTATCGGTGCTTTCACAAATTGGACCAACAAATTCATAAGCTTTATTTGACATTTTATCAGATTTTATTACTGGCAATGTTCTATGAAATGCCCCATATAGTGCGGGTCTCATTAAATCATTCATAGCAGCATCTAAAATTATAAATTTCTTTCTTCCACTATCTTTAATATAAATGACTCTACATATTAATATACCGGTGTTGCCAATTATGGATCTACCAGGTTCAAATATAATTTTTACTTTATGTTTTTTAAGAAAATCATTTATAGCAGCGTTATACTTTTTGTAATTAAGTGTCTTATTTTTATTAGAATAGCTAATACCCATACCTCCACCTAAATCTACAAACTCAAATTGATGATTACTTTTATCCAAGATGTAGCTAACAGCCTTAAGCATTTTTCCATAAGGTTTATGATCTAAAATTTGACTTCCTATATGAACACTCAAACATTTTAAGTCTATATTTTTTGAATTTTTACAAAAATCTACAATTTTATGAAATGTATTTTTATTTACTCCAAATTTGTTCTCTTTTTTTCCAGTGGAAATTTGATTAAGTGTTTTTGCATCTGTGTTAGGATTAAGTCTAATTCCGACTCTAACTTTTTTGTTTTTTAATTTAGCAATTCTATTTATTTCAATTATTTCACTCAATGACTCAGCATTTATAAGCAGTATCTTTTTATTTATTGCAAAATTTAATTCACTAGAAGTTTTCCCAACTCCGGAAAATACTATTTTATTTGGTTTAATGCCTGCTTTTAAGGCTATCATAAGTTCACCTAAAGAAACTACATCAGCTCCTAAACCAAATTTTTTAATTTCTCTAATTAAATTAACGTTGGTATTAGATTTAACTGCAAAACAAATTAAAGGTGAAAAAGATTTAAAATTTTCCTTAAATTTATTTACATTTTCTTTTAATTTTGAGTATGAATAACAATAAGAAGGTGTTCCAAATTTTTTGGCTATTCGTTGAAAATTGACTTTCTCTATCGTCAGTCTTTTTTTTATATATTTCATACAACTTTGTTAATTATAACTGTTGATACTTTAATTTCTTTTATTGAGGATTTATATTCAGGATCACCCTTCTTCCCACAAGAAACTAAAATACAGCAAACTAAAATAACAAATGTAATTTTTTTAATCATCTAGGCTTTTTATATTTTCTTATCATTTTTTTGATATTATCAAAAGATGTTCCGCCATAAGATTTTTTAGAATTAACAGAATTCTTTAAATCAAACACTTTTATTACATCATTTGTTAATGTTGGTTCTATTTTTTTTAAGTCTTGTAAGGATAATTCATTCAGTTTTTTCTTTTTTTTTTCAGCTAAATTCACTAGCAAAGCTGTTTTTTGGTAAGCTTTTCGAAAAGACATTGAGTTATTTCTAACAAGATAATCAGCTAAATCTGTTGCAGTAATGTATCCAGAGTATGCTAATTCAAGCATTCTTTTTTTATTAGGACTTACATTTTTAAGTATTTCATTAAATATTTTTAAACTTTCAAAAAGCACATCATAAGACTTAAAAATGATTTCTTTATCATCTTGAAGGTCTTTGAAGTACGAAAGAGGCAACCCTTTTAATATAGTGAACATTGAAAATAAATTACCAAAAGTAGTTCCTGATTTACCTCTTAAGTATTCTAAAAGATCTGGATTTTTTTTTTGTGGCATTATTGAGGAACCGGTTACTATTTTATCTGAAAGTTTAATTAGTTTGAAACCATCAGAATTCCAGATAATCAATTCTTCAGCTATTCTTGATAAATGTAATGAACAAACAGAAACACTGTAAAGAAAATCTAAAACAAAATCTCTATCTGCCACAGTATCGATTGAATTATTTGTTGGTCTTTCAAAACCAAGTTTTTTTGTTGTATAATTTCTGTCAATATTAAACGAAGTTCCAGTTAATGCAGCAACACCTAATGGGTTTTCATTTAAACTGTCTAGATTACTCTTAAATCTGTCTTTATCTCTTTTAAACATCTCTACATATGCCATTAGATAATGTGCAAATGAAACTGCTTGTGCATTTTTCAAATGAGTAAAACCTGGCATGATAGTTTCTATATTTTTTTCAGCTAAATTAATTGAACTGTTAATTACGTTATTTAAAATTATGCTTATTTTATGATTTGCAGATTTAATCCAGATTTTAAAGTCGGTAATTACTTGGTCATTTCTAGATCTAGCTGTGTGAACATAACCAGCTTCATCACCAATTATTTCAAATAATCGTTTTTCAATATTTATATGAATGTCCTCATATTTTTTATTAAATTCAAATTTTTTATTAGATATTTCTTTTTCAATTTTATTTAGTCCATAAATTATTTTATTTTTTGTTCTAAAAGAAATAATTTTTTGTTTAAACAACATTTCTACATGAGCAATGGAACCATTTATGTCCTCTTTATAAAGCCTTTTATCCACATCAATAGAGTTACCTATTTTTTGAGAGAGATTAGATGAATTATTTTTAATTCTTGTATTCCATATTGTCTGGTTGTTTTTATTTTTCACCATGATAATTAATTATATCTTTTTAAAATGAGATTATTAATAATATTTATTTTAATGCTATCAAATTCTTTTGCTAGTGATGCAACAGTCATAAAAAATTTAGTTATAAATAAAGAGTTAAAAAATTACGGTGATATAACATTTTTAGACATCAAAAATAAAGAATTAAACTTAAACGATTATAAGGGAAATCTAGTTTTATTGAATTTTTGGGCGACTTGGTGTGCTCCATGCAAAGATGAAATGCCATCTTTGGATTTATTAACTGAAAATCCTAATTTGGATAATCTTAAGATATTTCCTATAAACATCGGTAAGGATACTAATCAAAAATCTTTAACTTTCTTTGAAGATTTGAAAATAAAAAATTTAGAAATATATTTTGACTCTCCAAATACATTGGCTAAGAAATTTAAATTGAGAGGTCTTCCTACAACTATTATTTTTAATAAAGAGGGACTAGAGTTTGCGAGGATAATTGGATCAATCGACTTCATTGATGAAAAATTTATAAAGTGGTTAAGTGATTATAATTAATTTTTAAAAAAATATGCAAAAGCCACTAAGGCTATAATTGCTATAAATTGTAGCAAGACTCTTAATTGCATTAATTTATTAGAGTACTTTTTACTTGTTTCTCCACCTTTAAATAAAGTTCCTATACCAAGAATTAGAACTAGACCAACTGCCACCAGTAAGATTATTGATAAAATTTTTACTAATATTTCAGAAATCATTAATTTATAGTAGGCTGTTTTATAGATAAAAAAACATAAATCAATTGCTATGACATTTTGCCTTGATACAACCATTATAAAACCAGAAAAAGATGTGAAAATTGAAAACGCAGTCATTTTACTACATGGGTATGGGGGCGATGGTAAAGACATAAGTATGCTTTCATTAAATTGGAAAAGACACCTTGCAAATACGATTTTTCTCTGTCCGAATGGTCATGAACCTTGTTCAATAAATCCATCTGGGTATCAATGGTTTGATCTTACAAAAGATGATCCAAAATATATCTTAGAGGAGTCAATTAAGGCTGAAAAAAAACTCAATCAATTCATAGATGAAATAAAGATTAAATATAATCTAGAAAATAATAAGATTTGTTTATCTGGTTTTAGTCAAGGATGTATGATGTCAATTAATCTTGGACTTACATCTAAAAACAAGTTTAGTTGTGTAGTAGGTTTTTCTGGTAAGATTATAAATCAAGAAGACCTCAAGCAAAGAAAGAAAACTTCAACAAGTATCCTACTAATTCATGGTGACGCTGACCAAGTTGTCTCACCTAATTATATGTTAGAGGCAAAAGATTTTTTTATTAGATCAAATATAGAAATAGAGACCCATTTAATCAAAAATTGTGATCATCATATTCCTATAGAGGCTTCTAGTATAGCTTTAAATTATATTTTAAAAAAAATAAAATGAGTACTAAATATTGAAATCATTTTTTATTTAAGTTAAAATTAATCTGTGAATAATTTTATTGAACAAGATGTGTCATTAGAAAAATGCCCTGCATTAGTTTTAAATGCAGATTATAGACCTTTGAGCTATTACCCTTTATCGTTATGGTCTTGGCAAGACACAGTAAAGTCAGTTTTTTTAGATAGAGTAATTATAGTAAGTAATTATGATAGAATTGTAAGAAGTCCATCTTTTAAAATGCAGCTTCCAAGTGTTATTGCTCTTAAAGATTATATAGTTCCACAATCTCAACCAAGTTTTACAAGATTTAATGTCTTTCTAAGGGATAAATTTTCCTGTCAATACTGCGGAAGTGGGGAGGAATTAACTTTTGACCATCTTTTACCAAGATCAAAAGGTGGAGAAACACACTGGGATAATGTTGTAACAGCATGTTCTGCATGTAATGTTAAAAAAGGTGGAAAATTATTAAAATCTTCAGGAATGAAACTCAATCAGTATCCTTATCAACCATCAACAGAAGACTTACATAGAAATGGTAAAAATTTTCCCCCAAATTATTTACATAAAAGTTGGATGGACTATTTATATTGGGATGTTGAGTTGGAAGCCTAAAATTAAATTTTCTCAGAAATATTTATTGCTAATTTAGATCCAGTTTTGATAATTTTGTCCATTATAGCGTAAAAACCTTTTTTTGTTGCACCCTCCTCATAAGCAATGTCCTTATGATCTAATTCATCTTGTCTAAATTTTGTTATTTTCTTTTTTAATTCTTCCTCCTCAGGACCTAGCTGATTAATTTGATCTAAATAATGTTTATCAATAATTTCTTCAACAGATGCGGTACACAGCATTGCAGCTTTTTTACCTAATAATGTAGAGCCAAATCCCAATCCAACTCCTAATAAATCCCATAAAGGTAAAAATTTTGTTGGTTCAATGTTTCTTTTTTTTATTTCGTTTTCAAAAAATTGACAATGTTCAATCTCATGCTTTTTCATATCCTCAATCTTTTTTTTTAAATCATCATTTTTAACAATAGTATTTAGAGCTAATAATTGACCTTCATATATTTTCACAGCACCTCTCTCACCAGCGTGGTCAACCCTAATAAACTCCTGTACTCTTTTATTTGTTTTTTTCATAATTATTAAAAATTTTTAAAAGTGTTGTAATAAAAAATAAACTAATAACAATATTAATACTTGTAAGTGATAATCCAAAAATTCTAAATGTCACATCTCTACAGCTTATTGTTTTCTCACTTAATTGTTTAAGTAAATCTTCTTTAGTGATACTTTCTTTCATAGTCTTTATTCCACAAACAGATGACTCCTGAAAAAACCCCTGTTCAATTCCAAAATGGTAGAATGAAATTGCAAAAGAGAAGGCAAAAGTAAGAATTAATAATAAAACAAAGAATTTTTGATTCTTTTTAATTAAAAAGATCGACATTATTATTATAATACTTAATCCATAAGGAATTCTCTCTATCAAACATAAATTACAAGGCTGATGTCCAAGAACATATTCTATAAAAAAAGCAGAAATTAAAGCAATAAAGCTAAATAAAAAAATTATCTTTAAATATAATTCAGCTTTTAAATTAAACATTAGATTTAAAAATTAGATAAACTATTAATCCAACAATAACAATTAATATTCCAATTATAGTAAACCATTTTGACCCATGTTTATCCATAAATTCATTAAATGAATCTCCAAATTTATAAGAGAGATATGACACTAAAAAAAATCTTAATCCTCTAGAAATTAAGCTTATTAAAACAAAAATTAAAAAGTTAAAACCTATGAGACCACTCGCAATCGTAAAAACTTTATAAGGAAGAGGTGTAAAACCTGCTAAAAAAAGTATTACTAGCCAAGCATAAAAACCATCATTTCTAATTAAGCTTTCTTTAATATTATTAAGTTTATTCTCGTAACCATAAAAATTCATGATTTGTTGTCCAAACTCGAAAAAGAATGCTCCAATTACATAACCGAGTATGCCACCTAAAACTGAAAATATTGTTGTTATAAAAAAAATTTTTTTAAAATCAGTTTTTTTGGAGATTACCATTGGAATAATCATAATATCGGGAGGAATAGGAAAAAATGAGCTTTCAACAAATGACACAATCGCTAAATAGTATTTAGAACTTTTGTGACCTGCCAAATCTAAACATTTTTTGTAAAGATTTTTAAACATTTTTTGGTTTTAATATAATTTTAGTTCTTATACTATTTAATATATTATTTAACAATCGGGGCGAATGGCGGAACTGGTAGACGCGCACGACTCAAAATCGTGTTTCGCAAGAAGTGAGAGTTCGATTCTCTCTTCGCCCACCAAATTATGCAATTAAGTAAAATAAACAGTTTAGTAGAACTTTTTTTTACAAAGTACGAAGAAATAAAATCAGTTGCTGATAAGCCGTTTTTAAAATGGTTAAAAGAAAATGAAAAGGATTTTTTAACTTGGCAACAAGTTGCATCAAAAATTCGAATTTTATCAGAATACTTAAAAAAAAACTTAGCTTACGGAGACCGATGTATCCTATTATCTGAAAATCGACCTGAATGGCTTATCTCAGACATATCGATTATGAACGCAGGTGGGGTCACGGTTCCATTATTTACAACTTATTCAGAGAAAGATTATGAATACATCATTAATGATTGTAAGCCAAAAATTTGTATCGTCTCTAATGAAACTCAATTAAAAAAGATACAAAAATTTATCTCAGATGAAATAAAAGTTTTATCTATTGAAAAAATAAATGAAAGAGTCGAGAATATAGAAAATATATTCGATGAATATTTAAAAAAAAAGAAATCAGGCACTGATTTAATTTTTAATCAAGATCTAGAAAGAAAAGATCTTGCTTGTATAATTTATACATCAGGAACAACTGGTAATCCAAAAGGAGTAATGCTTAGTCATGGAGGAATTTTATCAAATTGTGAAGGAGCTCAAGAAATATTAAATCAATTAGTTCAAAATAGTGAACCTACTTTTTTAACATGGTTACCATTATCTCATTCATATGAACATGCGGTTCAATTTGTTCAAATCTCGCTTGGTGCAAAAATTTATTATGCTGAAAGTTTAGAGAAGTTATTATCTAATATGTCTATTGCAAAACCTACTATTATGACAGCAGTCCCAAGATTTTATCAAAATTTGTACAGTAAAATTTCAATGAATTTTTCAAAACAAAAAGGTTTTAAGAAAAAACTGATATTATCTACTATTTCACTTGGAACTAAAAAATTGAATATTGAGAATTTAACATTGAAAGAGAAATTAATTAATTTTCTTTGTGAAAAACTGGTAAGAAAAAAGATTAAAAATCAGTTTGGTGGAGAACTAAAGGCCTTTGTATCTGGGGGTGGTGCTTTAGACCAAAAAATTGGAGAATTTTTAAATGCTATAGGATTACCTACTCTGCAAGGTTATGGTCTTACCGAAGCCTCACCTGTGGTAAGTTGTAATATTCCTGGAAAAATCAGAATCGACACAGTTGGCCCTCCTTTTAAAACAAATCAAATAAATATTGCTGAGGATGGTGAAATTTTAGTCAAAGGTGAAAATGTGATGCTTGGTTATTGGAACATGGAAAAAGAGACAGCTGATGTCATAAAAAATGGCTGGTTGCATACTGGTGATATTGGAGAGATCACAGAAGATGGAAATTTAAAAATTACTGATAGAAAGAAAGAAATAATAGTTAGTCTTGGTGGAGACAACATTTCACCATCTAAAATTGAAAATTTATTATGTTTAAATGAAAAAATTAAACAAAGTTTTGTTTATGGAGATAAAAAAACTTATTTAGTTGCATTAATTGTTTCTGAAAGCAATGAAAATAAAAAAGAAATTGAAATTTTTTTAGAAAACTTAAATAAAACTTTATCTTTAGTTGAAAAAGTTAAAAAATTTAAATTAATTAAAGAAGAATTTACAATTAAAAATGGAATGTTAACACCAACATTAAAACTTAAAAGAAAAAACATTTTGGAAAAATATAAAGATGATTTAGAAAAACTTTATTAATTAAATAAAAATATTCGATTATAAAGCGCATAAATACTAACTTTTTTACACTTTAGATTATTAAAAATTTTTTATTCTTAATTTTTATTTTCTTAAAATTAAAACTTTAATTAAAGAATTGACATAACGTATATAAAAAAATAAAAATAAGTTAATTACGAATCATTTTGATTCGTTTAACAAAAAAGGGAGCTAAAGATGCCTAAGAGAAGAAAAAAAGCAAAGAAGGCTAAGAAAAAAGCTAAGAAAAAAGCTAAAAAAAGAAGAAGAAGATAATAACTTAGTATTCTTTATAAAAAACGCTTCTCATAACTTTTTGTGTGAGAGGCGTTTTTTTATTCTTCAACTTGTTCCTCAACGTCTGAGATTGGTTCTTCAATTGGTAAATCGTTATTGTTTGAAGTTTTTGGAGTTTTATTTTCCTCCTTTATTTCTTTGTTAATATTTCTTTTTAAAGCTTTGTCTAATTTTTTTTGTGTGTCATCTTTTGATAAATTCATAACTAATTGAAATTCTGAGATAACTCTTTCGTAAGCTTTTTCAAAAAGTTGTCTTTCACTATAAGACTGATCGATCATTACATCATCACCTTTATTTAAATCTCTTACAACTTCTGCAAGTTCATAGATTTTACCAGATGAAATTTTTGCTTCATATTCCTGTGCTCTCCTACTCCACATCGATCTTTTAATTTTAGGTTTACTTTTAAGAATAGATATACTTTTGTTTACTTGATTAATTGTAGATAATGGACGTAAATGAGATTGTTTATTGACTGGTACCATTCCATTTGCTTTATCTTTTTCAAATTTTATGATGTATGTTTCTACATCTATTCCACCAATATTAATTTTTTTGAATTCTGTAATTTGTCCTACCCCATGTTTTGGATATACAACGTAGTCTTTTATTTTATATTCTCTTTTTTCTGTGCTTTGTTTTTTAACCTTTTTAATTTCAGGCTTTAATTCGTTATTTTTAGGTATTCTTAAATTTTCTGTCTTAGTCTCAATTTTTTTCTCATTTTTTTTTACTAATTTTTTTGAAGATTTTAAGGTTAATTTTGGAAGTTTTTTATTTTTTTTAATTTTTTTTGTCTTTGGTTTTTTTACTTTTATTACTTTTCTTACTTTTTTTGTTTTGGATTTTGTTTTAAAGGTTTTCTTTAAAATATTTTTCAAACTTATTTTGCTCATTTTTATATTTTTCATGATCCGAAGGTGGATCTTTTTTCTCACTTATATTGGGCCAGATTTCAGAGTATTGACTATTGATTTCTAACCACTTTTCGCTTCCAGGCTCCGTATCAGCTTTAATTGCATCTACTGGGCACTCTGGTTCACAAACGCCACAATCTATACACTCATCGGGTTTAATTACAAGCATATTTTTTCCTTCATAAAAACAATCCACAGGACAAACTTCAACACAATCCATTAATTTACATTTGATACACTTATCATTTACTATGTAAGTCATTTAATTATTTCTTTTTTAATTTTTTCTTTAATATCGCCCATCAATTTACTGTCAATATATAATAGTCCGCCTAGTCTTCTCATTAAGCTTGTCTCATAAATATCTGCTTCATTATTTGAGTAAATTATTCTCCAAAGTGTCTCAACTATTTTAATTTTATCATTTTCTTTCATATTTTTAACCTCTTTTGTAAACTCTAAAATTTGATTTGAATTTTCTTCAATTTTTTTTGCATCAGAGAATATTTTTTCTAAATTCTCATTGTTTGCACCTATTTTTAAAAGAGCTTGTTTTATAATTATTTCCTCACTTTTTGAAAAGTTTTCATCAATTTTAGCTGCGTGAATTAAAAGTGCAGCTACTTTAGATAGATCATTATTTTCATTTTTATCCTTTTTAAAAAACATATTTTTAATTAAGATTTAAATTTTTTAGAATACCAAAAGGATTTTCTTTGATATTTTCTTTATTTTGAAACTTTTCCCTCTTTTTTTGAATGTATTTAAAGAAAACTTCATCGTTTTTTTCAAAAATCTTATAACTCATAGCTTTAAGCAGTTTTTTAAAGTCATCTTTATTACACCCCAATAAATTTAACATTTCTGGAGTCATCTTTATTTCCTTCATATCCTTTTTATCTGAGTTTATTATTTGTACAAATAATCTCTCTAAAATATCTATTCTAATATAGAAATTATCAAATTTTTCAAATCCGCAAAGTAACATAAAGTTTTTATTTTGAATTTTGTTACCATTTAAAAAATTTAAACCAAAAGTTGGTGGTTTTAAATTAAAGTATTTTTGATTATGATTTTTCCACAAAAGGGTTCTTAATGAAACAGGCTCGGGTTTTATCAATTTAAATAAAAAGACATGGTATCTGCCAAATTTTACACCAAGATCTCTTAAAATTTTTCTTTCATTTTGGTCTAATTTTTTTAAGTACTCATAAACCTTATCTCTCTTAATAACACCATTATTTTCATAAAGTTGAAAAGCTAAGGCTTTTATAGACGAGTTATTATCCTTTAGATCTTTTAAATCATAGAGACTTTTTAAAACTGTTGAAATTTTATCTTTTAGCCATTTTTCTAAAAAAGTAATTAATTTACTTTTTTGATTTTGTTCTAACATGTCATCCACTAATAATTCTATGTTAGGGCTCAAATAATCTTTACCAGGAATTAGTCTACCAATTGATGCATTATTCCAATAAATCTTAGAATCATTTTTTAACTCAACTAAACCTGTATCGATTATGATTTGGATTCTATTCTCAAGTTCAGGTCCTATAGTTTTTCTCGCAGCTTTTTTTAGTGATTTTATATCAGTCTCCAAAGCACCTTGTTTAAGATCTAGTTCTAATTTAAGTCCATTTATTTTACCTATGAATTGATCATCTATCATGACATTATTATTTTTTAAAATTTTAGTATCAAATTCCATATCTTGTTTTAAACCTCTAGCAAGCACACTTGCTCTTTTGTCAATAAATGTTTTTGTGAGTTCTTCATGAAGTCTATCTGAAAGTTTATCCTCTAAGAATTTAGTTTTTTCAATCCAGTAATTTTGATTTTCAACCCAATTGTTTTTATTTGAAACATATGACCAAGTTCTCACATTTGCAATTCTATTCGCTAAAGAATCTACATTTCCGTCTAATTTATCAAGTTTCATAAGTTGTAAATGCATAAAATTATCTGATATTTTTGCTTTATCACTGTTTAAAAAATTAAATACTTTTTCAACGACATCGATGTGATTACCGTAGGTTTTCTTAACAAAGTCTGGAATTTGACAGCATTCCCATAGCAACGTCAGTGTATCTTTTACATTTGGCAAATTATATAAGTCTAATTTCTTTAGGAAATATTTTAAAACCTTCTCATCTTCACACTCATGAATCTTTCTAAGCCAATCTTTATTTGGCCTCTCCTCAAGCGATTTTAATAATGAGTTGGGATTGTTAAAATTTAAATCTGAATTCCTCCAAAATAATGTTCTTATATTTTCAAATTTATGATTTTCTAAAAGTTCAACTTCTTCAGCTGTAATTTCTTTGCAATCACCTGTGATACCGAAATTACCATCATTGAGATATCTACCCGCTCTTCCAGCAATTTGACCTATCTCGGATAGACTGAGTTTCCTTAATTTTTTTCCATCAAATTTTTTTAGATTTGAAAAATACACTTGATCTAAATCCATATTTATACCCATTCCAATTGCATCAGTTGCCACTAAAAAATCAACATCACCTGATTGGTATAAGTCTACTTGTGCATTCCTTGTTTTCGGACTTAAAGATCCCATAACAATTGCGGCTCCACCTTTTTGTCTTCGTATTAATTCTGCTATTGCATAAACTTCTTCTGTTGAAAAAGCTATAATTGCTGTCTTTCTATTAATACGAGAAATTTTTTTGTGACCTGAGTAAGTGAGTTTAGATAATCTTTTTCTATCTATGAATTCTATATCATCATTTAATTTTGAAACTATTCCTTTGATTGTATTAGATCCCATAAACATTGTAAGTTTACTTCCTCTCATATTAAGCAATCTATCTGTAAAAATATGACCTCGTTCATGGTCCGCACACATTTGAATCTCATCAACACCTACAAATTCTAAATCTTTATCTATTGGCATTGACTCTACTGTGCACAAAAAATATTTTGCATTTGAAGGTATAATTTTTTCTTCACCAGTTATTAAAGCAACTTCATCATATCTAGTTTTTTTAATAACTTTGTCATAGACCTCTCTAGCTAAAAGTCTTAATGGAAAACCTATCATCCCAGTATCAAAAGAGAGCATTGTTTCTATAGCTAAATGGGTTTTGCCAGTATTTGTCGGACCAAGCACTGCTGTGATTTTATTTTTATTCATTTCTATCTTTGGTATGTTTAATATACTACCTACAAGATGTAGTTACTCGTAAAGAACAAAAATAGACTAAAACATGACCGAATCATTCTATTGAAAGTTCTCATTTCAAATTCTTAAAAAGTTAAGTTTAACATAATATGATTTATTGTCCAAATTACCATCAAACACAAAGGCTTAAGACTTTATCTTAAGAATTTTCCAAACTCCAGAAGCAGATGTGATTATTTTGTTATTACATTTTAATTCACAAAATAAAAATACCAAAGTTTTTGTTTTTTTTAAAATTTTTACATGCCCTATAATCTCATCACCAATTTTCGAAGCACCGATATATTTTAGATCTAATGAAATTGTTACACATGGTGCATTTTGAACACTACGGTGTGCTGCTGTTCCAGCTCCAGCATCTATTAAAGCGGCCAAATATCCTCCATGAGTTATACCTGCTGCATTCAAATGGTTTTCATTAATAACTGATTTGAATTCATATTCGTTTTCAGAGATATTTCTAAACATAACACCACCATTATGTTTCATAAACCCATGCTTTAAACTTATTTGTTCAAATGAATTAGACATTATTTTTTATAGTATAAATGTTAAAATTAATAAAATTATAAATATTATTATAAAAAAATAAATAACTGATTTTTGTAATGAAATTCTCATATTTTTTTAATTATTCTATCGATTAATTTATTAGCAAATAGACTTTTATTTTTATTATTTTCAAAATCAACTTTTTCATTAAGAACATCTTTAATCATTTTAGAAAGTATATCTTTTTTAGTTAAGAGATTAATTGAATTAAAGCTATGAATCCTTTTTTCAGAATTTAAACTATAGTAAAAATGAAAAGTTTTTTTTTCAAAATCAATTTTAAACTCTAAACAATCTTTAATATTAATTATTTTAATATTTGAAATTTTTTCATTTTTTACTTTTTCATACAAATAATAAAAATCATGATAAGCAAATCTAAATAATAAATCCTTTGGATTACCAAAACTTTTTTTTTGTCTTGTGATATAATTATATTTTTTAATTTTTATTCTCTTTTTTAAAAAAGATTGTATTTCATCGACGTATAATAAGATTTTATTTTTCTTAGCTTTTTGAAATAATTTTAGTGATTCGTTATAAGTTTTTGTTAGTGGTTTTTCACAAAATATGTTTACTTTTTTTTTTATACATTTATTAACTATATTGAAGTGAGTGTGATCAGGGGTAGCAATAAAAATCCAATCTATTTTATCTAATTTGTTTAAATATTTTGATTTACTATTAGCTATAAAATGTAATTTTGAAATGGAACTAATTTTTTTTTGAATTATTTTTCCCCATTTTCCGTTACCCACCAAACCAGTTGATTTAGAATGCATCCTTGTACCAGCTATTTCCTAGATTAACTTTTTGAGCATAATATCTAAGAGCAACAGGTCCTTCCTCAAATGGAATACCAAAATTTTTATCATCCTCTGCTTGGTTTATTAATGAAGTCATTACATGATCAAATGGATCCATAAATCTTATATCATTTGTCTCACTTTTAATGCCATCACTATTATTCAAAAAGTTTTCTATAACTTGTCTAAAAGAGGTTTTATAATCAACTCTGCCAATAATAAATTTCTCATTTCCATTTCTATTTAAAAAACCTGCCTCTCTGTATAAAAAAACATCACCATATAAATCAACACAAACTGATAATTGTGTATGACCATATTTTCTCATCTCATTATCAGTTATTTTTGTAAGTTTTTTTCCTAAAATACCCAAACTAATTGGATGAAGTGCATAACCATAGTCAATATGTAGATTTTGTAATCTCTTATCATTTTCAAAATTCTTAAATAATTTTATTAACTCTTTTCTATCTTGTTCAGTTAGTAAACCATCTAGGTGGTATTTTTTATCGCGATCTCTAATGTCTGATATTCCAGTCACTGTATCAAAGTCATCTCTTAAAGATAAAAAATCAATTCCCGGACCATTTTTAACTTCATTGTTTACCTCATCAATAAAATTTATAAGTTTAGGGAGGTTTTTATAGTTTTCTTTAAGAATGATATAATTTATGCCAAATTTTATTTTAGAATTTTCTTCATTTCTTTTTATCAAAAAATTAATACAATTTTTTTTGACCATTTTGTAAGATTTTTTTATAGTAGTAATAAACTCATATGACTCTTCATCAATGCCGTATAAAGAAATTCTTATAGAGTCAAGCTTCATTATTTTTGGATTTTTTTTAACAAAATTTTCAGTTAGTCCATGTCCATTAGTAATTAGTGGGACCCTTAGTCCATGATCGGAAGCAAATTCAACAATATCACCAATACCAGGGTTAGTAAGTGGTTCTAATCCACCAGAAATAGAAATAGCTGTATTTTTTGGGTCAAGTTCAGAAAGGATTTTGCTAAATATTTTGTTTCCATTTTCTATTGCATTGGAAGGATATTTTTCTGCTTGGTTTCTTCCACAAAATCCACAATAATACTGACAAGATACACCTGGATATAAAGCAATTCTCATAGGATATTTAAATTCATTTTTTAAGGCACTTTCTAACTGAGCACAAAAGGGAGATATAGATTGCCAGTATTTCTTTGCAGTACCTGATTTAGTGATTAAATTTTGTAAATGTTCACTTTCTCTAATAATTTTATTTAAAATTCTTAATGTTGAAATATCAATATCTAACTTTGATTTAATTTCTCTTTGTTTTAACCATGGATTGTTTGCAAATAGGTAGATTATTTGCGAAATATGCCTAAAAAAATTTGAGTTATTTACAAAATCTTTATTAAATTTTTTGATTTCATCTAAAATTAATTGACCAGAATCTCCTTTTGGTAGTTGGAATTCTGATTTAATTAGCCAATTGCTCATGTCAATATTCTTATTTTGAAGTTCTGTAATTTATTGTAAATATAATATTAATATTAAATCAATAATATAATAAATTTGTGAAAAAAAAAATCATTTTTTATCATCCCAATTTTGATGATGGTGGTGTCGAAAAAACTAATTTGAAGATCTCCGAAAAATTATCTAAGAGATATGATATTTTTTTTCTATCTCATTCTTTTTCAAATAAATTTAATAAAGAAATTAAAAGAATAGGTATTAAGAAAATCTTGATCCCTTCAAAAAGAGCAATATTTGCGTTTATGAAAATTGTTAAATTTTATAAAAAAACAAAGCCTGATTTAATTTTTTCAATCCAAACTCATGCTAACGTTATAAGTTTGTTATTAAATATGTTTTTTTTTCAGAATAAGTTAAAAGTTATTTGCTGTGAAAGAATATCGATAAAAAGATATAAATGGAATTTAAAAGGAAGGTTAATCATTTTTTTAGCAAAATTAATTTATAGATATTCAAAGTTAGTAATATGTAATTCAAGAGAACTCTCAAAAGAATTTAAAGCTTTATCTAAAAACTTAAAAGTTGTTCATATTTATAATCCAACTTTAAATTCTAATTTTAATTTGTTGTCAAAAAAATTTAAAATAAAAAATAAACCGTTCATAAAAAAAAAAAAACCTATTTTATTTTCTTTAGGAAGACTTGATTATAATAAAAATAATATAATGTTGCTTAGAGCATATAATGAAATTAAGGATAAAATAAGATGCAGCATTGTATTAATGGGAGATGGAAATGAAAAAAACATGTTGCTTAATTATGCTAAAAAAAATAATTTTGAAAAGAACCTTTTTATTTTTAGTTTTAAAAAAAATCCATATCCTTATTTATTGAAATCAGATATTTTAATTCTAACCTCAAGAACTGAGGGTTTGCCAAATGTATTAATCGAAGCCTTAGCTTTAAAAAAATTTGTTATATCAACTAAATGCCCAACCGGGCCAAAAGAAATATTGTTAAATGGTAAGGCGGGTTTTTTAGTGAACAATGATGATTATGTAGATTTAGCAAATAAAATTAGAATTTACTTTAAAAAACCAGAAATTATTAAAAAAAAGAAAAAGTATATTAAAAAAAGTTTGTTACAATTTTCTCCTGTTAAAAGTTTAAACAAATACCAAGAAATCGTAGATAATATAATATAATTTTGGTGGACCACCCAGAACTCGAATCTGGAATCTCCCGGTTCGTAGCCGAGCGCCTTATCCAATTAGACCAGTGGTCCATTTAAATAATATATTCCATATATCAAAGTTTTTGGTGTAATTTAACTTATAAAATATTATTTAAATCACTTTATGAGCAAAAACTTTAACGATGTTGTAATTATTTCAGCACTAAGAACTCCGATTGGAGCTTATAAAGGGTCCCTTAAAGATTTAAGTGCTGATAAGTTAGGGTCAATTGTCATTAGGGAAATTTTAAGAAAAACAATAATTAATAAAGACGAAATTGATGAGGTAATAATGGGCCAAGTGCTCACTGCAGGTGGAGGCCAAAATCCTGCAAGGCAAGCTACAATAAACGCTGGCATAGATATATCTAAACCTGCTCACATTATTAATCAGGTGTGTGGCTCTGGACTTAGAGCTGTAATTTCAGGTTATCAATCCATCAGATTAGGAGAAGCAAAGAATGTAATTTCGGGAGGTCAAGAAAATATGTCATTAGCCCCACATTTAATTTTTTATCGTGATAACAAAAAAATTTCTGAGAAAAATTTGATAAATACAATGATCAATGATGGGTTAATAGATGCATTTAATAATTATCATATGGGTGTAACAGCTGAGAATGTTGCAAAGAAATTTAATATTTCAAGAGTCGAACAAGATGATTTTGCAATAAATTCTCAAAAAAAAACAGAAGATGCAATTAGAGAAAATAGATTTGAAGAAGAACTTATAAAAATAAACCAACTTGGAATTAATCTTGACAAAGATGAGCACCCTAGAAAAGGGCTTACTAAATCTGATTTAGAAAAATTAGAAACAGTTTTTTTAAAAGATGGTACTGTCACCCCTGGAAACTCATCAGGAATTAACGATGGAGCCGCTGCTTTATTATTAACAACTTTAGACGAAGCAAAAAAAAAATCAATTGAACCATTAGCCAAGATAGTTTCATGGGCTTCTGTTGGAGTTGAACCGTCTTTGATGGGTCTTGGACCAATTGAGGCTGTTCGTAAAGCAGTCAAAAAAGCAAAATGGAATTTAAATGACATAGATCTATTTGAAATTAATGAAGCTTTTGCGGCTCAAAGCATTGCAGTAATACGTGAATTAAATATTGATAAGTATAAAGTTAATGTGAATGGAGGAGCTATTGCTTTGGGACATCCAATAGGAGCATCAGGTGCCAGAATATTAGTTACTCTTATTCATGAGATGATAAAACAGAAAAAGAATAAAGGTTGCGCTACACTATGTGTAGGCGGTGGAATGGGTATAGCTATATGTGTTGAGAGAATTTAGGAATTAAACTTTTTAAACTTCTCTTCAAGCAAAATTTTTTGTATCCAAATTTTAGCATCAATGTAAGTGCTTTCTTTTGGTTGCAGGAGTGTATTTAATAACTTTTTTATCATTTTTAAAGGATACATCAGAAGAGTGTCAAAAAATTGAGCAGAATGTGTTAAAAATAGCAATTAAGTAAAATTTTATAGTGTATAAGATCTTAATATCAAATGAGTGAAAAACTATTAGTTCCTGATATAGGTGACTTTGAAAATGTAGAGGTCATTGAATTGCTTGTTAAAGAAGGCCAAAAAATTGCCAAGAACGATCCAGTAGTCACTATTGAAAGTGACAAATCGAGTGTTGAAATACCCTCAACGTTATCAGGAATAATTGAGACAATAAAAGTTAGAGTAGGTGACAAAGTTTCAAAAGGTGATTTAATTCTAAGTATTTCAGGATCAAATGAAGAACATTCTACAATAAAAACTATTCCAAAAGAAACTGAAAACTTGATTCAAGAGGCAGAAAAATCATTAGAAAAAAAACAAGAGCAAATTATTCATACAAATAATATTGAGAGAAAAAAGCCAGAAATAATTCAAGTAGTTAATGAAAGCGATATTGATCCATTAGAAACTAATGAATGGTTAGAATCACTCACAGCAGTAATTGAAAAAGATGGAAATCAAAGAGCCCATTATTTAATAAAGGAATTAATTAATAAAGCTTATATGGAAGGTGCAAATATTCCCTACACACAAAACACACCCTATATAAATACAATTCCAGTAAATGAAGAGAAAAAATCAAATGGTGATCAAAATATTGAAAGAAGAATTCGGTCACTGATAAGATGGAATTCAGCAGCAATGGTAGTTCGCGCAAATAAAAAATTTCCTGAACTTGGTGGACACATTGGAACATTTGCATCTGCAGCTACACTTTATGATGTAGGTATGAATCATTTTTGGAGAGCAAAAAATAATAAATTTGGGGGAGACTTAATTTATTTTCAAGGACATAGCGCTCCAGGTATGTACGCAAGAGCATTCCTTGAAGGTAGACTTAATGAAAAACAATTAGATAGTTTTAGACAAGAAGTTAATCCAGGAGGTTTATCATCTTATCCACATCCTTGGTTGATGCCAAACTTTTGGCAATTTCCCACAGTCTCAATGGGTTTAGGACCAATGTTAGCTATCTATCAAGCAAGATATATGAAATATTTGATTAACAGAGGTCTCATCAAAGATGAAGGACGGAAAGTATGGGCTTTTTTAGGAGACGGGGAAATGGATGAACCAGAGTCTTTAGGAGCAATTGGTTTAGCAGCTAGAGAAAAATTAGATAATTTAATTTTTGTCATCAATTGTAACCTTCAAAGATTGGACGGACCTGTGAGGGGTAATGGAAAAATCATACAAGAATTAGAGGGTATTTTCAGAGGAGCTGGATGGAATGTTATCAAAGTAATTTGGGGTTCTTATTGGGACCCGTTATTGGCTAACGATAAAACTGGTCATTTAATTAAAGTAATGAATGAAACAGTTGATGGTGAATATCAAGCGATGAAAGCAAGAGACGGAGCTTATGTCAGAGAAAAGTTTTTTGGTAAATATCTTGAAACTAAAGAGTTAATCTCAAGCCTTTCAGATAAAGATATATGGAGATTGAATAGAGGTGGACATGATCCTCACAAAGTTTTTGCAGCTTATGATAAAGCTTCAAAAAATATCGGAAGCCCAACTGTTGTGATTGCCAAAACTATAAAAGGTTATGGAATGGGCAAAAGTGGCGAGAGTGTAAACACAACACATCAAACCAAAAAATTAGATATAGACGATTTGATGTATTACAGAGACAGGTTTGATGTTCCTCTTACTGATAAACAAGTGCAAAATATTGAATATTATAAGCCAGACCAAAACTCACCTGAAATAAGATATATTAAAGAAAGAAGGCTTCAATTAGGAGGATTTATCCCAGAGAGAACTACTTATGCAAAACCCATTAAAGCTCCTCCGAAAAACATTTTTGATAACATGAAAGAATCAACAGGTAAAAAAGAGATGTCTACAACGATGGCATTAGTAAGAATGCTTACTAATCTTCTGAGGGATAAAAATGTTGCCTCAAGATTAGTACCAATTATTCCCGATGAGGCGAGAACATTTGGTATGGAGGGTTTTTTTCAAAAAATTGGTATTTATGCTCACGAAGGTCAAAAATATGAACCTGAGGACTCAGCACAATTAAGTTCATATAGAGAGGAAAAAAGTGGACAAGTTTTGGAGGAAGGAATTAACGAGGCAGGCGCAATGTCTTCATGGATTGCTGCAGGCACTTCTTACACAAATCATGATATTGAAATGATCCCTATATATCTTTTTTACTCAATGTTTGGTTTTCAGAGAATAGGTGACTTTGCTTGGGCAGGAGCAGACAGTCAATCAAGAGGGTTTTTAATTGGTGCTACTGCTGGGAGAACAACATTAGCGGGAGAAGGTTTACAGCACCAAGATGGACATAGTCATTTAATGGCATCAACTATTCCAAACTGTAAGTCCTATGATCCAACATTTCATTATGAACTAGCAACAATCTTTAGAGAAGGATTGAAAAGAATGCATGAGAAGAAAGAAAATATTTTTTATTACATTACAACAATGAACGAAAATTATCCTCATCCTGCTATGCCAACTGAAAAATCATGTGAAGAAGGCATTTTAAAAGGAATGTATAAAATTAAAGAATTTAACAAATATAAAAAAACCAAAATTCAATTTCTAGGATCAGGCACAATTTTAAGAGAAATGATAGCTGGTGCGGAGATACTACAAAAAGAATATCAAATTGATAGTGAAGTTTGGAGTGTAACTAGCTTTAACGAATTAAGGAGAGATGGCCTGGAGGTTGAAAGGTATAATTTATTAAATCCTGAAAAAGAACCGAAAAAATCATATGTTGAAAGCTGTTTAGGCAAAACTGAAGGTCCAATTTTGGCTGCATCAGATTATATGAGGATGAATTCAGACCAAATTAGACCTTATATTAACAAAAGCTTTTATTCGTTAGGAACAGATGGATTTGGTCGAAGTGATACTAGAAAAAATTTGAGGAAGTTCTTTGAGGTTGATAAAGAACATGTTGTTGCATATGGATTAAGTGTTTTAGCTAAAGAACAATTAATTGCATCTAAATACGCTCAAGAGGCAATAAAGAAGTATCAAATTGATAAAGATAAACCAATGCCGACAAAATTATAATGTCAAAAAAAGATGTAAAAGTTCCAAATATTGGTGAATTCAAAGATGTGGAAGTCATCGAAGTTTTAATTAAAAAAGGTCAAAAAATAAAAAAGAATGATCCACTAATAACTATAGAAAGTGATAAATCAAGTGTGGAAATACCATCCTCTGATGATGGAACCATAATTTCTTTGAATGTTAAAATTGGAGACAAGGTATCAGAAGGTGATAAAATTATTGAAATTGAAAGTGAGAAAGAAATAAAAGAAACAAGTGCTCAAGAATTACCAAAAAGTCAATTACCAAAAAGTCAATTACCAAAAAGTCAATTACCAAAAGAAATAAAAAAAGACTATCTAAAAAAAACCAATGAGTCTGAAAATATAATAGTTAAAGATCTTTCTACAAAAGCTTCTGCTTCACCAAAAGTTAGAAAATTTGCGAGAGAACTTGGAGTTAATATCAACAAAGTCCCAGGTAGTGAAAGGCAAGGTAGGGTTACCGAGAGTGATGTGAAGCTATTTGTTGCAACTAAATCTGATAAAAGTTTCAAGGATCAAAATACAACTGAACAAAAAATTGAACTAGAGTATTCCCATTCAGATTTTGGAGAAGTAGATATTAAAGACATTCCCAGAGTGAAAAAGTTGTCGTCTAAATACTTAATGAACTCTTGGACAAAAATTCCTCATGTAACCAATCATGATGAAGCTGATATAACTGAATTAGAAGAATTTAGAACTTCTCTTACGGACGTATATACTGGTGAAAAAAAAAAAATTACACCATTAGCTTTCATCGTAAAAGCATTAACAACATCATTAAAAAAATTTCCAAATTTTAATACCTCAATCGATCAAATTGAAAACGGTAAAATGACTGTTAAAAAGTATTATCATGTTGGCATAGCAGTGGATACACCACATGGTTTGATGGTTCCTAAATTAAGAAATGCAGATAATAAAAATATTTCTTTAATAAGCACGGAATTAAAAAAAATCAGTCAGCAATGTAGAGATCTTAAAATTGATAAAAAAGAGTTATTCGGAGGTTCTATGACGATAACTAGCCTAGGGGGGATTGGAGGATCTTTTTTTACCCCAATTATAAATTATCCTGAAGTTGCTATTTTAGGAGTAGGAAGAGCAGAAAAAAAACAAGTATTCATGGATGGAAAATTTGTAACACGTACTATGTTGCCGCTTTCCCTATCTTATGATCATAGAATTATTGATGGTGCGGAGGCAGCTCGATTTAATAATGATTTAAAAAAAAATCTTGGTAAAAATTTTGCTTATAAGTTAGCCGTTTAATAAAAATTATGTCAAAAAGTGTTTCATTGTTAAGTGCTTTGCTGTGTACATTTATTTGGGGAACTACATTTATTGCTCAAGACACTGGCATGGATGATATTGGTCCGTTTACATTTAATGCTGTAAGGTTTTTTGTGGGGTTTTTGGCAATTCTTCCTTTAGTATTTTTATTTGAGACTAAAAAATTTAAACTAGAATTTAAAACTGGTTTTAGATATTTTGCTATTCTATCTTTTTTAATTGGATTATCATTATTTTTAGGCTCGGCATTGCAGCAAGTAGCTTTGCTTTATACAGATGTAGCTAATGCAGCTTTTTTTACGATTTTTTATGTTCCGATGGTACCAATTATTATTTTTATATTTAAGAGAGATTCATTGCATTGGAGTGTATGGCCTTCAGTCATTTTATGTTTAATTGGCGGGTATCTTTTAACCAATTTTTATGATGCTACAGTTAGACTTGGAGACACATTGGTCATTCTTGGAGCATTATTCTGGAGTACTCACATCATATTTACTGGAATGATTGTTAAAAAATATAATTTGCCCTTAACATTAGGTGCAATTCAAACTTTATTAGTGGCTTTATTTTCCTTTATCATTGGTTTGATTTATGAAGAATTTGTAATTGAAAATATTCTAAACGAGATAGACTCTATACTCTATGCAGGAATTTTATCAGGTGGTTTTGCATTCGTTTTACAAATTTACGCTCAAAAAAACATAACACCTGCACCAGCAGCTATAATTTTTTCATTAGAAGGTGTATTTGCAACTATCGCAGCGTGGTTTTTATTAAGTCAAATTTTAGATTTCAATAATATATTAGGGTGCTTGTTAATATTGTGTGGTGTTTTAATTTCTCAATTATTACCCTTGATGAGGAAAATAAATTATCAATAATAAAACTAAAGCAATAATAATTCTATAAATTACGAATACGGTTAAAGAAAAACTCCTTACATATCTTATAAAATATTTGACTGTGATAAATGAGAAGATAAAAGAAAGAGTAACTGCAATTAATAATAAATAATTGAATTCATTAGATTGTTGTACGGCATCTTGAAGACCTAAAAAACTTGCCCCTGCTAACGCAGGTATAGACAATAAAAAGGCAATTTTACTTGAGTCAACTCTATTAAATTTTAAAAATCGAGCTGCTGTTAAAGTTATTCCTGCTCTACTTACACCAGGTATGAGTGCTAAAATTTGAAATAAACCTATGAATAATATTGATTTTATATTTAGGTTCGTTGATATATTTTGATCAGTATCTCTTTTATCTGATAAAAATAGGACTAAACCAAAAAATAGAGTTGTCCATGCAATAATTTCTATATTTCTTAAAAGATTAATTATTTCGATCGAATATATAATATATCCAAAAATTATAAGAGGCATTGATCCAACTAAAATCAAAACCAATAGTTTTTGATTGTTTCTTAAATTTAGTAAATCTTTTTTAAAGTAATAGATTATTGCAAATAAAGAACCCAAGTGCAGACCAATATCAATGAATAAAGAGCTTGAGCTAAAATCATAAAAATTTGATATTAAGATCAGATGGGCTGAAGAGCTAATAGGTAAAAATTCAGAAATACCCTGGACCGCAGAAAGAATTAGTATTTCTATAAAATCTTGAAGCATAAAGATGTCGTAACTTAAAAAATATTCATTTTAAACAATTCGATTTAATCATAATAGGTATGCAAAAAATAAATTTCTCATATTTTATGCTAAATAAAGTTAATTATAGGTCATAATTATTGACCTAAATAATACTTTTATTAATAAAAACAATGTATAATTTGCAAAAAATTTAAAGATTCTATGACTGATAAAATGTTAAAATTTGTAAAAATAGGTCAACAAACTCCACCTAAAAGAAAGATTGGCACAAGAAAAGAGGATTTTAATGAGATCTATGACGAGTTTTTAACTAAAAAAGCTGAAGAGCAATCAAGCAGATGTTCTCAATGTGGAGTTCCATTTTGCCAAGTACATTGTCCCTTAAGCAACAATATTCCAGATTGGTTAAAACTTACAGCTGAGGGAAGATTAAAAGAGGCCTACGAATTATCTCAAAGCACTAACAATATGCCAGAGGTGTGTGGAAGAATTTGTCCTCAGGATAGATTATGTGAGGGTAACTGCGTTATTGAGCAATCAGGACATGGAACAGTTACTATTGGTTCAGTTGAGAAATATATTAATGATAAAGCGTGGGAACAAGGCTGGGTTAAACCAATTTCTTTAAAATATGAAAAAGATCAAAGCGTTGGAATAATTGGTGCTGGTCCCGCAGGATTAGCAGCTGCTGAGCAGCTAAGGAAAAATGGATATAAAATTACTGTTTATGATAGATATGATCGTGCAGGTGGATTGTTAATTTATGGTATCCCAAATTTCAAACTTGAAAAACATGTAGTTGAGCGAAGAACAAAATTGTTAAAGGATGGAGGGATAAAATTTATTCAAAATTTTGAAGTTGGTAAAGATGCAACCCTAGAACAGTTGCGAAAAAAACATGATGCAATTTTAATAGCGACGGGTGTATATAAACCAAGAGAAGTTGAACTACCTGGTAATGATTTAGGTAATATTTTTCCTGCAATGGAGTTTTTGACAGCATCAAATAAAAAAGGCCTAGGAGATAAAGTAGAGTTGTTTGATAAAGGAATTTTAAACGCTGAGGGAAAAGATGTTGTAGTAATAGGTGGCGGTGACACAGCAATGGATTGTGTAAGAACTTCTGTAAGACAAAAAGCTAAGTCGGTAAAATGTTTATATAGAAGAGATAAAGAAAATATGCCTGGATCTGCTAGAGAAGTTGCAAATGCTGAGGAGGAGGGTGTAGAATTTGTTTGGCTTTCTAGTCCAAAAGAATTTAAAGGAAAAAATAAAATTGAAAATTTAGTTGTTAATCAAATTCAATTAGGTGAACCAGATGAATCAGGAAGACGAAAACCAGAAATTAAAGAAGGTTCGGAATTTACGGTAAAAGCCGATATGGTAATCAAAGCTCTTGGATTTGATCCAGAAAATTTACCATTATTATTTGATGCACAAGAGTTACAAGTAACAAAATGGGGAACAATTAAAACTGATTTCAATACGATGGAAACAAATCTAAAAGGTGTTTTTGCTGCAGGAGATATTGTAAGAGGTGCGTCGTTAGTAGTATGGGCAATCAAAGATGGGAGAGATGCAGCTTCTTCTATGAAAACATATTTAGAAAATATGCAATTAAAAAAAACAAAAGTAGCTTAATGGAAAATTATAAAAAAAATTTAGAGTTACTAACAAAAAATCATGTTTATTCAAAAGAGATGGAACACGATGCTTGTGGAGTTGGTTTAATCGCATCTACAGAAGGAAAAAAATCTAGGGCTATAGTTGAGTATGGAATTGAAGCTTTAAAAGCAGTTTGGCACAGAGGTGCTGTTGATGCAGATGGTAAAACTGGTGATGGAGCCGGAATACATGTTGAAATTCCGAAAGACTTTTTTATAGAAAAAATACAAGTTACCGGACACGATTATGATAATTCTGAAATCTGTGTAGGAATGATTTTTTTACCTAGAAATGATTATTCAGCGCAAGAGAGTTGTAAAACAATAGTTGAGAGTGAACTAACTAAAAATAATTTTAGTATATATGGTTGGCGACAAGTGCCAGTAAATTCAAAAGTTTTAGGGGAAAAAGCTCTTCAAACCATGCCAGAAATCATACAAGTTCTTTTTAAACCTAATGATCCAAATTTATTAGATAAAAACTTAGAGAGAAAAATTTATGAAATAAGAAAGAGAATTGAAAATAAAGCTTTTGATGCTTCATTGAATAATTTTTATATTTGTTCAATTAGTTCAAAATCTATAATTTATAAAGGGCTATATTTAGCAGAGTCTTTATCTGACTTTTATTTAGATCTTAGAGATTCAAGATTTATTTCAAGATATGCAATTTTTCATCAAAGATTTTCAACAAACACCGCACCGAGCTGGAGTTTAGCTCAACCATTTAGGGCCATAGCGCACAATGGTGAGATAAATACTTATAAAGGTAATAAAAACTGGATGAAAGTTCACGAACAAGAAATGAGTAGCCCACTTTTCGAGGACATAGAAAATTTAAAACCAGTAATCCAAAAAGGAGTCTCTGACTCTGCAGCTTTAGATAATGTATTTGAATTATTAAATAAATCAGGCCAATCTGCACCATTAGCTAAATTAATGCTAGTACCGGATGCATGGTCAAAAAAAAATAAGACATTATCAAAAAGTCATCAGCAATTATTTAATTTTTTAAATAGCACAATGGAACCGTGGGATGGACCTGCTGCTATTGCAGCTACAGACAATGAATGGGTTATAGCTGCAAACGATAGAAATGGTCTTAGGCCTTTGAGATATGCCATTACAAAAGACAAAATGATCTTCGCAGGCTCAGAAACAGGAATGATTGATTTAAATGAAAAAAAAATTTTAACCAAGGGAAGACTTGGTCCTGGCGAAATTATCGGGGTTAGAATTGAAAAAGGTAAAGTTTTTTCTAATAGTCAAATAAAAGATTATTTGGCTAGAGAATTTAAACACTTCAATTCTCAAATAATTGATCTAGATGAAAAATTATCAATTTCTAATGAAAAACATAATTTTGATGGCGAAAGCTTAAGGAGAAGACAATATACTTTCGGAATAAGTTTAGAGGATCTAGAACTTATCTTACATCCAATGGCAGAAGATGCAAAAGAAGCAACAGGTTCCATGGGTGATGATACCCCTTTAGCAGTGTTATCTGATAAGTATAGACCACTTTACCATTTTTTTAGACAAAATTTTAGCCAAGTAACTAATCCGCCAATTGACTCTTTAAGAGAAAATAAAGTGATGAGTTTAAAAACTAGATTTGGAAATTTAGGTAACATTCTTGATTTTGATACTTTAACTAAAGAAAATATTTATGTTTTAAATAGCCCTATTCTATCAAATTCACAATTTAATAAGTTCACTAATTTTTTTGGTAAAAATTCAGTAACTATTGATTGTTCATTTTCACAAGTTGACAATTTAGAAAATTCTATTAACAGGATCCAAAAAGAGTCTGAGATTGCAGTAAGACAAGGCATTACCCAACTGATTTTAAGTGACAAAAATCTCTCATCTGAAAGATTGCCAATGCCTATGTTATTATGTGTCGGAGCCATAAACACATTTTTGATACAAAAAAAATTAAGAGGTTATGTTTCTATAAATGTTCAGTCTGGAGAGGCTATAGATACTCATTCGTTTGCGACATTAATTGGAGTGGGAGCAACTACAGTAAATCCATATCTGGCTTTTGATAGTTTATATCAAAGATATGAAAAAAAACTTTTTGGCCAATTTAGTTTTGATGAGTGTGTACAACGCTACATTAATTCAGTTAATGCGGGTTTATTGAAGATAATGTCAAAAATGGGGATTTCAGTTTTAAGTTCTTACAGAGGTGGATGTAATTTTGAAACAGTAGGATTAAGCAGAACAGTTGTAAATGAATACTTTCCTGGAGTTACCTCGAAAATTTCAGGTATTGGTTTAGTTGGAATTGAAAAAAAAATAAGAGAAATTCATAAAGAAGCATTTGAAAGTACAGAAACTATATTGCCAATTGGAGGCATTTATAGATATAGGAAAAACGGAGAAACACATCAATATCAAGGAAAGCTAATTCATTTATTACAAAGTGCTGTAGGCTCAAATTCATATGATGCATATAAAAAATATGTTGATGGTATATATAATTTACCACCAATAAATTTGAGGGATCTAGTTGATTTTAGAAAAAAAAAATTGGGCCCATCAATTAACTTATCAGAAGTTGAACCAATAGAAAAAATATTAAAAAGATTTGGTAGTGGAAGCATGTCCCACGGTGCTTTATCTAAAGAAGCGCATGAAACACTTGCTATTGGAATGAACAGAATTAAAGGAGCTTCTTGTAGTGGTGAAGGTGGAGAAGATGCAGAAAGATTTAAAGTGATGGATAGTGGTGATAGCGCGAATTCTAGAGTAAAACAAATTGCATCTGCTAGATTTGGTGTGACTGTAAATTACTTGAATAATTGTAATGAAATAGAAATCAAAATGGCACAAGGCGCTAAACCAGGGGAAGGCGGTCAGTTACCTGGCTTTAAAGTAACAAAGGAAATTGCAAGACTACGACATTCCACACCAGGAGTAACACTAATTTCTCCACCTCCACATCACGATATTTACTCGATAGAAGATTTGGCACAACTGATTTATGATTTGAAGCAAACAAATCCAAAAGCACGAGTTGGTGTTAAGTTAGTCGCATCATCAGGAATCGGAACTATCGCTGCAGGTGTAGCTAAAGCGAAAGCAGATATTATTTTAATTTCGGGTCATAATGGAGGAACAGGTGCAACTCCTCAAACAAGTGTCAAATATGTTGGAATACCTTGGGAGATGGGTCTCACTGAGGCAAATCAAGTTTTAACATTAAACAATTTAAGACACAAAGTTACATTGAGAACTGATGGTGGTATTAAAACTGGAAGAGATGTTGTTATTGCTGCAATGATGGGAGCAGAAGAATATGGAGTTGCTACAACAGCTCTAGTGGCAATGGGATGTATAATGGTAAGACAGTGCCACTCAAATACTTGTCCAGTAGGTGTTTGTACACAAGATGAAAAATTAAGAGAAAAATTTACCGGTACTCCAGACAAGGTTGTAAATTTATTCACTTTTATTGCATCTGAAGTAAGAGAAATATTAGCCGAATTAGGTTTTAAATCATTAAATGATATTATTGGAAGAACTGATTTATTAATGCAAGTTAATAAAGCTTCACCAAATTTAGATGATTTGGATTTAAATCCGTTATTTGTTCAAGCAGACCCAGGAAACAATAAAAGATACTGCGAGTCGTTGGAGATCAATAAAGTACCAGAAACATTAGACCAGGAAATTTGGCCAGAAATAGAAAAATCTTTAGATAATTCAGAAAAAGTTGAGAAAGAATTTATTATCAAAAATACAAACAGGGCAGTTGGTACAAGAATTTCACATCATCTTTACAAAAAGTATGGTTACGAAAAACTTGATGAAAATTTTCTCACATTAAATTTCAAAGGCTCTGCGGGTCAGTCATTTGGTGCTTTTTCATCAAAAGGACTAAAATTAAATCTTAAAGGTGATGCAAATGATTATGTTGGCAAGGGATTGTCAGGCGCTACAATCTCGATAAAACTTTCGGATGAAAGTAATTTAATCTCTAATGAAAATACAATCATCGGAAATACAGTTCTGTATGGAGCTACTTCAGGTAAACTTTTTGCTGCGGGTCAAGCAGGTGATAGATTTGCTGTAAGAAATTCTGGTGCAACTACAGTTATTGAGGGTTGTGACTCAAATGGTTGTGAGTATATGACTGGAGGAACAGTGGTTATTTTAGGAAATGTCGGTGATAACTTTGCAGCTGGCATGACTGGAGGTATGGCATTTATCTATGATAAATCTAACGAGTTTGAAAAAAAAGTAAATCCAGATTCAGTTGTTTGGCAAAATGTTGAGACAGATTATTGGACAAGTTATTTAAAAGAATTAATTTTAGAACATTCAAAGGAGACAGGATCTTTGATATCAAAAAATATTTTTGAAAATTTTGAAGTTGAAATTAAAAATTTTGTTCAGGTTTGTCCAAAAGAGATGATTAATAAACTTAAAAATCCAATTACACTTAAATCTAAGATTAAAGAAGTTAGTTAATTATAATTTTTAATTCTTTTTTTAATATGCCTAACCATTTAGGTGAAGATAAGCTGTGATCACCCTTTTTTATGATAACTAATTTTTTTTTTGAATTTACAAAAATTTTTAAAACTTTTTTGGAATAACTGACAGGGACAGACTCATCCTTTTGTCCATGAACCATAGTAATCTTTAATTTTTCGTAAATTTTTTTATGAAATAATTTATTTTTCCGGCCATCTTTAATTAGTTGTAAAGAGATTGGATATTCATAATTTCCATGCTTTAAGTTGATAATCCCATTTTTTGTTATTTCTTTTTTCATTTTTTTTGAGAATTTGTTCCACATTAAACCCTCTAAAAATTGAGGTGCAGAACCAATTCCTAAAAAACCTAAAATTTGTTTTTTAAAAAATTTAAATTGATTTAAAGCGATCCAAGACCCCATACTTGAGCCAACTAAGATGATTCTATTTTTTTTGACAATTTTTTTAATTAATAAAGTTGTCTCTTTAGTCCATTTTGAGATATTCCCATTGGTAAATTTACCAGAGGATTTTCCATGACCAGAATATTCTAGTGCAAGAAAACCAAGTTTATTTTTTTTTGCAAAATTTAAAAATGCTTTAGGTTTTTTTCCCTCTAAATCAGACATAAACCCGTGTAAAAAAACTATGTAAGCTTTATTTTTTTGGTTGTATTTTAAGTATCTGATTTTTTTTGATTTATTTATTTTAAAGTAATTGAATTTGCTCATAAAAGTTTATTAGTTATCTCTATTATTATATAATCTAACTGTATGTCGTCTAATATAAAAGTCCTGCAAGTAATACCAAAACTAGGTTACGGAGGAGTAGAAACAGGATGTTATGATATTGCTCATTATTTACCAGAAAATGGGTGTGAGTCTTTTATAGTAACTAGCGGAGGGGAATTAACAAAATTCGTTGATAAAAAAAAAGTAAAACTAATTAAACTTCCAGTTCATAGTAAAAACCCACTATTGATTCTCATAAATACAATTTTATTAATCGGGATAATTTTATTTTTTAAGATCTCAATTGTTCATGCAAGGAGTAGAGCACCAGCTTGGTCTTGTTTATTTGCAACAAAGTTAACTAATAGAAAGTTTGTTACCACATTTCATGGAACTTACAATTTTAGTGGCAAGTTTAAAAAATTTTATAATTCTGTGATGGTAAGATCTGATTTGGTTATTGCAGGATCAAATTTTATTTTTTCCCACATTAAAGAAAATTATTCTGAATTTTTGACAAGTCAAAAAAAATTTTTAGTTATTTTTAGGGGAATAAATGTTGACTATTTTGATTCTTCTACAAAATTAGAAAATGATGAAAAAAATTTACTTCAAAAATGGAACATCCATGATGAAAAAAAAATAATTTTAATGCCAGGTAGGCTTACTTCGTGGAAAGGACAAGAATTATTTATTGAGGCAATTAATCTTGTTAAAATTGAATTAGGTTATGAAGCTTTCCATGCAGTTATACTTGGAAACGATCAAGGAAGAGACCTTTATAAAAAAAAACTAATACGTCTTACTGAGCAATACCATTTAACAAATCAAATAAAATTTATAGATCATTGTAATGATATGGCATTAGCTTATAAAGTTTCTGATATAATTGTATCAGCTTCAGTAGAACCAGAAGCTTTTGGAAGAGTAGCAGTAGAAGCACAATCTATGCAAAAATTAATCATAGCTAGTAATATCGGAGGGTCTAACGAGACAATTAATGATGAAAAAACGGGCTTTTTATTTGAATCAGGAAACGCAGAATCTTTAAGTAAAAAAATTATCCGTGGATTAACAATGGATGAAACAGCTATAAATAAAATAGGCAAAGAGGGAAGAAATAATATAATAAAAAAATTTAATGTTGAAAAAATGTGTTTTTCTACATATTCAGAGTATAAAAGATTATTAAATTAATGCCTATTATTACACTACCAGATGGAAAAAATATTGAATTTCAAAAAGAAGTTACAGGTCTAGATATTGCAAAAAAAATAAGTAAGTCATTATCAAAACAAGCATTGATAATGAGTGTCAATGGTGAGCTAAAAGATTTATATTATTCAATTAAAAAAGATTGTTTGGTAAAAATTTTTACTGCGAAAGACCCCGAAGGCCTTGAAGTTATAAGACACGATGCTGCTCACATTATGGCGATGGCTGTTCAAGAATTATACCCTGGTACTCAAGTAACTATTGGACCAGTGATTGAAAATGGCTTTTACTATGATTTTGCACGAAAAGAACCCTTTACAGAAGCTGATCTTGAAAAAATAGAAAAAAGAATGTCAGAAATAATTGACAAAGATATAAAAACAAGAAGAGAGGTTTGGAAAAGGGATAAAGCCATAAGTCATTTCAAAAAAATTGGTGAAAAGTATAAAGCAGAAATAATAGAGAGTATTCCAGAGAGTGAGGAGCTAACAGTCTACCATCATGGTGATACTTGGCATGACTTGTGTAGAGGTCCACACTTAGTTTCTTCAGGAAAAATTGGTAAGGCTTTTAAGCTAACAAAAGTTGCTGGAGCATATTGGCGTGGTGACTCAAAAAATGAAATGTTACAAAGAATTTATGGAACTGGTTGGGCGTCTCAAAACGATTTAGATAATTATCTTAAAAGAATTGAGGAAGCAGAGAAAAGAGATCATAGGAAACTTGGTAAAGAGATGGATTTATTTCATTTTAGAGAAGAGAGCCCAGGATCTGTTTTTTGGCACGAAAAGGGATGGGCTTTATTTCAAAAATTAATTAATTATATGCGGGCACGCCAAGATGCAGCTGGCTATAAAGAGGTAAATACCCCAGAGGTATTAGATAGATTGTTGTGGGAAAAATCGGGCCACTGGGAAAAATATGGAGAAAACATGTATACTTCTGAGACTCCTGATGAGAAAGTTTTTGCAATAAAACCCATGAATTGCCCTGGTCATATACAAGTTTTCAATCAAGGTTTAAAAAGTTATAGAGATTTACCATTAAGAATAACGGAATTTGGTAAAGTACATAGATATGAACCTTCAGGTGCTTTACATGGACTTCTTAGAGTAAGAGCATTTACACAGGATGATGCACATATTTTTTGTTCAGAGGATCAAATTACTAGCGAGTGTTTAAATGTAACTAATTTGATTTTAGATATTTATAAAGATTTAGGTTTTGAAAAAGTGGTGTTAAAATATGCTGACAGACCAGAAGTAAGAGTGGGCGAAGATAAAGTTTGGGATAAAGCCGAGGCATCTTTATTAGAGGCAGTCAAAGCAACTAAATTAGAATACAGTATTAACAAGGGTGAAGGAGCCTTTTATGGTCCAAAAATAGAATTTGTATTAAGAGATGCAATTGGTAGAGATTGGCAATGTGGAACAGTACAAGTAGATTTGAACTTACCGGGAAGATTAGATGCTACTTACGTTGATAAAGATGGTACAAAAAAAGTTCCAGTGATGTTACATAGAGCATTGTTTGGATCTCTTGAAAGATTTATTGGGATTTTGATAGAAAATTATGCTGGAAAGTTTCCATTTTGGATATCTCCATTACAAACAGTTGTAATTCCAATTTCTGAAGATTTTGAAGAATATGCAAAAGTAGTTTCAAAAAAAATAAAAGAGGCCGGGATGAGTTCAATAGTAGATTTAAAAAATCATAATTTGAATTATAAAATTAGAGAGCATTCTCTTGCAAAAGTACCTATTTTATTAATTTGTGGTAAAAAAGAAGTTGACAGTAACTCCGTAACCATTAGAAGATTGGACTCTAATAAACAAGAAAATATGGAATTAAATAAATTTTTAAAATCATTTTCTGCTTTAAATAAAGTATCCTCAATTTAAGTGGCAGATTTTAAGCAAAACTATTTTCAGAGAAGAACTAAAGATCGAGGTCCAAGATCTAATAATCGAATATCATCTCCCGAGGTTCAAGTTATTACTAGCGATGGAGAAAATTTAGGAGTTCTAAATACAAATGAAGCAATATCAATGGCAAAAAATCAAGGATTAGATTTAATTGAAATTGCCCCTAATGCAAATCCTCCTGTTTGTAAAATTATGGATATGGGAAAGTATAAATATGATGCACAAAAAAAAGCAAATTTAGCAAAAAAAAAACAAAAAATTATTGCTTTAAAAGAAATTAAAATGAGACCAGTTACAGAAACTCATGATTACGAATTTAAAGTCAAAAATGCAAAAAAGTTTATAGCAAAAGGTGATAAAGTAAAATTTACAATTCGTTTTAAAGGTCGAGAACTTCAGCACTCACACCTAGGCAATGAACTAATGACAAAAATAAAAGAGGATATGAAGGAGATTGGGAAAGTAGAATTACATCCAAAATTTGATGGAAAGCAAATGATAATGGTAATTCAGCCCTTATAAGCTTTAATTATAGTTGTAAATCAATAACATTCTTTGTATAAGATCGCAAAATTATGCCTAAATTAAAAACAAAAAGCTCAGCAAAAAAAAGATTTAAAATTTCAGCTAGAGGTAAAGTTATAATGGCTCAAGCTGGTAAGAGACATGGCATGATAAAAAGAACAAATTCTCAGATAAGAAGATTAAGAGGTACAACTACGATGTCAAAACAAGATGGAAAAATCGTAAAATCGTATATGCCCTATAGTTTAAGAGGTTAAAATGGCAAGAGTTAAACGAGGCGTTACAAGTAGAGCAAAACACAAAAAAGTTTTAAAATCTGTCAAAGGTCAATGGGGTAGAAGAAAAAATACTATAAGAGTTGCAAAGCAAGCAATGGAAAAAGCTATGCAATATGCTTACAGAGATCGAAGAAACAAAAAAAGAGATTTCAAATCGCTTTGGATACAAAGAATAAATGCTGGAGTGAGAGCAGAGGGTTTAACTTACTCGAAATTTATTAATGGATTAAATAAATGCGGAATTAAAATTGACAGAAAAATTCTAGCTGAGATAGCGTATGATAGCCCAGAAGCCTTCAAAACTATAGTTCAAAAAGCACAATCTGCTTTAAATTAATCTTCGCTATTGTTTTATTTTACTGAAGAAATAATCTGTAAAAATGCATGATCTAAAAAAAATTAAAGATGAATTTCTTACGAAACTAAAAGGAAAAGTAAATCTTTCAGAAATAAATCAAATAAAATCTGATCTATTTGGTAAAAATGGATTAATTTCATCGCAATTTAAAAAAATTGGAATAATTGAAGTGTCCAAAAGAAAAAAGTTTGCATCTGACTTAAATTTTTTAAAAGATGAATTACAAAGTTTGATCAATTTAAAAATAAAAGAATTAGAAAATATAGAAATCAACGAAAAATTAGAAAAAGAAAAAATTGATATTACTTTACCCGAAAGACCATTTGTTAGAGGAAGAATTCATCCCGTTTCACAAACGATTGACGAAATATCCTCTATTTTTTCTGAAATAGGATTTAGTGTTGAGGAAGGTCCAGATGTTGAAAATGAATACAATAACTTCACAGCATTAAATACTCCTGACAATCATCCAGCTAGAGACATGCATGATACCTTTTATTTAGATGAAAAAAAACAAAAACTACTCCGAACACACACCTCACCAGTTCAAATAAGGACCATGTTGAAAGACAAACCACCTTTTAAGATTATTGCCCCTGGAAGAACGTACAGATCAGATAGTGATCAAACACATTCTCCAATGTTTCATCAAGTAGAAGGTTTGCATATTGATACAAATATTAATATGGGACATTTAAAAGGGTGTTTAAGTTATTTTATTAAAGAATTTTTTGAGGTCAAAAAAATTAAAATGAGATTTAGACCTAGTCATTTTCCATTCACAGAACCATCTGCTGAAGTGGACATTGGTTATGAAATAAAAGATGGCAAGATAATTATTGGAGAAGGAGATAAGTGGCTTGAAATTTTAGGTTGTGGCATGGTGCATCCTAATGTTTTAAGAAATGTAAAAGTAGACCCTGCTAAATATCAAGGATATGCTTTTGGGATAGGTATAGACCGATTAGCGATGCTTAAATATGGAATTAATGATTTAAGAGCATTTTTTGACTGTGATTATAGATGGTTAAACCATTTTGGTTTTGATCCACTTGACGTTCCATCAAATTATAGAGGATTAAGCAGATGAAGATTACATTTGATTGGTTAAAAGATCATTTAAAAACAAATCTTAAAGAAGATAAACTTATTGATAAATTAACAGATATTGGTCTTGAAGTTGAAAGTATAGAAAATTTATCTGAAGGATTAGATTTATTTAAGGTAGCAAAAATTCTTAAAACTGAAAAGCACCCTAACGCAGATAGACTCAAAATTTGTGATGTAGATATAGGTAATAGAGAAACAAAAAAAGTTGTTTGTGGAGCTAAAAATGCAAGAGAGGGTCTCCTTACTGTGTATGCTCCACCAGGTGCAATAATTCCAAAAAATAAAACAAAGCTGATTGTTGCTAAAATAAGAGATGTTACGTCTTATGGAATGCTTTGCTCTGAGTCTGAATTAAATTTATCTGATGAAAGTGATGGGATTATAGAATTATCATATTCAAAAAATTTAAACAATGTTGGAAAAAGTTTTTTTTCTAAATCTAACTCTAATTTAATTGATTTATCAATCACACCAAATAGACCAGACTGTCTTGGTGTGCGAGGAATTGCTAGAGATTTATCAGCTGCCGGATTTGGAAGTTTAAAATTAAAAAAAGAAAATAAAATTAGATCAAACAAAAAACAAACTTTAAAAGTAAAAATCACAAAAGAAAAAAATCAAGGCTGCCTATCATTCGGTAGCTGTTTAATTACCAATGTCAAAAATACAGAAAGTCCACAGTGGTTAAAAGATAAATTAATTTCTATTGGTCAAAAACCAATATCTGCAATTGTTGATATAACAAATTATGTCATGATTGATATGAATCGCCCATTGCATGCATACGATGCTGATAAAATAGAAAAAGGAATAATTGTTAGAAATTCAAAATCAGGAGAAGAATTTACTGCTTTAGACAATAAAAATTACAAATTGGACGATGGAATGTGTGTAATAAGTGATGATAAAGGTGTTTTAGGTTTAGGAGGAATTATTGGAGGAACAAGATCTGGTACAGAGCTAGAAACAAAAAATGTTTTATTAGAGTCGGCTTATTTTGATCCAAGATCAATTAGAAAAACTGCTAAGAAATTAAATATTGATACTGATGCTAAATTTAGATTTGAAAGAGGTATTGATCAATTATCTATTGAAGAAGGATTAAATAAAGCGGCTCACTTAATTAAGGAAATTTGTAGTGGTGAAGTTAGCAAAATAGATATTCAAAAAATTGAGACCTATAAAAATAAAATTATAAAATTTTATCCAAAAATATTTGAAAAAGTGTCCGGTTTTAAAATTCCAACTAAAGAAATGATAAATATTTTAGATAAACTTGGCTTTAAAATAAAAAAAGAAAAGAAATTATTAAAATTATCAGTTCCATCTTGGAGACCTGACATTGTCCAAGAAATCGATATAGTAGAGGAACTAGTAAGAATTAATGGTTACAAAAATATTAAAATAGAAAATCCAATTAAAGAGAGATCAAAAAATACTTTAAATCAAACTCAAAAGCTGTTTCACTTTCTTCAAAGAGCAGTAGCATCAAAAGGTTATTTTGAAGCTATCACATGGTCTTTTACAGATGCTAAATATAATGATCACTTTAAAGAGACCAATAATGAAATAAAAATTGTAAATCCAATCAGCTCCGAGTTAGGAGTGTTAAGAAATTCTATATACTCAAATTTAATAATGTATATCAGCAAAAACTTGGATAGAGGAATTAAAGATTTATCAATATTTGAAATAGGTCCAATATTTTATGGTTCACAACCCGGAGAACAGAATACGGTTGTATGTGGCTTATCTGCTGGAAAAAAATCTAGACTTTCTTGGATTGAGAAAGACAGAAATGTAGATGTTTTTGATATTAAAAGAGATGTTGTGCAAACTCTAGTGGAGGCCGGTTATGACTCCGAAAAATTTTATATTGATGATAATATTCCTAATTATTATCATCCAGGAAAATCAGGTAGAATATTCTTAAATAAGGGAAAAGATAAAGTAGCAGCCTTTTTTGGTGAAATCCACCCAAACATTATTAAAATGTTGGACATTAAAACAGAATCTTTAGTAGGCTTTGAAATATTTTTAGATAATTTAAAAATACCAAAAAAACCTTTGAAAGATCAGAAGGTCAAATATTTTGTATCTGATTTTCAAAAATCTGAAAGAGATTTTGCATTTATTATAGATAAAAAACTGAATGTACAAGATTTAGTAAGTGTAATATTAAATATTGACAAAAATTTAATTTCAAACATTAAAGTATTTGACGTTTATGAGGGAGATAATATTCCTGAAAATCAAAAATCCATTGCTATTAGTGTAACAATTCAATCTTTAGAAAAAACTTTGACGGATAATGATTTAGAAAAAATTAATAATCTGATTATAGAAACAGTTGAAAATAAAACGGGTGCTAAAATTCGATCTTAAAATTAATGAGTTCAATCGATAACATTAGAAATTTTGCAATCATTGCTCATATTGATCATGGAAAATCTACTATAGCAGACAGAATAATACATAGCTGTGGTGGATTAACTGAAAGGGAGATGAAAGATCAAGTTTTAGATTCTATGGATATTGAACGAGAAAGAGGTATTACAATTAAGGCGCAAACTGTAAAATTAAATTACAAATCTAAAAATGGAAAAAACTATATTTTAAATATTATTGATACTCCAGGACATGTTGATTTTAGTTATGAAGTAAGCAGATCCTTATATGCTTGTGAAGGTTCAATTTTAATTGTGGATAGCACTCAAGGAGTAGAAGCTCAAACTCTGGCAAATGTTTATCAAGCCTTAGATATTAACCACGAGATAGTACCAGTTTTAAATAAAGTTGACTTGCCTGCCTCAGATTTAGATAGAACAAAAAAACAAATTGAAGATGTGATAGGTATTGATACAGAAAATGCTATTCCTTGTTCAGGTAAAACCGGAGAAGGTATAGAAGATATTTTAGAAAAAATCATTACAACTTTACCTGCTCCGAGAGGTGAAACTTCAGCAGATTTAAAATGTTTGTTAGTTGATAGTTGGTACGATACTTATTTGGGAGTATTGATTTTAGTAAGAGTAATTGACGGTAAACTTTCAAAAAATATGAGAATCAAAATGATGTCTACAAATCAAGAATATATTGTGGAAAAAGTCGGAGTTTTTACTCCGAAACCTGTGGATATAAATGAATTAAAAACAGGTGAAATTGGATTTATTACAACAGGAATTAAAGTTTTGTCAGAAACAAAGGTTGGAGATACAATTTGTGATGCTTCAAAACCATTAAAAGAGGCCTTACCTGGATTTAAGCCAAGTAAACCTGTGGTATTCTGTGGATTATTTCCTGTAGATAGCTCTGAGTTCCAAAAATTAAAGGACGGTTTAGCTAAATTACAATTAAATGATGCAAGTTTCTCATTTGAACCAGAATCATCATCTGCTTTAGGCTTAGGATTTAGGTGTGGATTTTTAGGATTGCTCCATTTGGAAATTGTAACCGAAAGATTAGAAAGAGAGTTTGATGTTAATTTATTAACCACAACACCCGGAGTTGTTTATAAAGTTCACCTTAATAATGGAAAAATAATAGATCTTCAAAATCCATCAAGTTTACCTGATCCAACTTTAATAAAATATATTGAAGAGCCATGGATCAAAGCAACAATTATAACGCCAGATCAATATCTTGGATCTATAATTAAAATGTGTCAGGATAAGAGAGGACTTCAAACAAATTTAAGTTATTCAGGAAATAGAGCTGTTGTAAACTATGAGCTACCTCTTAACGAAGTTGTTTTCGATTTTAATGATAGACTGAAATCTATGACTAGTGGATATGCTAGTTTTGATTATGAAATTATTGAACATAGAGATGGAGATTTGGTAAAGCTTGGAATTTTAGTAAATGGTGAACCTGTCGATGCTCTAGCAATGATGATTCATAAAGATTTTGCTCAAAAAACTGGGAGAGAAGTATGCGAAAAATTAAAAGACTTAATACCACGACATAACTTTATGATTCCAGTTCAAGCTGCTATAGGAGGGAAGATTATTGCTAGAGAAACAATAAAGGGATTTAAAAAAGATGTGTTAACCAAAATTCACGGTGGTGGCGCTACGGATAGAAAAAGAAAACTTTTAGAAAAACAGAAAAAAGGTAAAGCAAGATCAAAGCAATTTGGAAGGGTAGAAATCCCCCAAGAAGCATTTATTGGTGTATTAAAAATTAACAATGAAAAATAAAAGAATAAATATTTTTATATTCAAACTTAAATTTATATTACCGAGAATTATTTCAAGTTTTACAAAGAAAAAAATTAAAAAAAGAAGTAATTTTTCTAATTTTGAAATTTTAATTAGAGATAAAAAATTTTCAACCTACTGGTTTTTAAACAATTATAAGATCATAGGAAGTTTTTTGCCAGAAGACTACAATAAAACTTTCAAGTATTTAGAAATAGGTTCTTTCGAAGGATTATCATCCTTATTTGTCCTTTCTTATTGGAAAAATGCAAATATTACTTGTGTAGATACTTGGCAAACTAGCAAAGATAAGTCTCAAGTATTAGATTTTAATTTTGAAAATGTAGAAAAAAAATTTGACTCAAATTTACAGGATTTCTCTTTTAAAAAAATTAAAAATACTTCTGAAGGAGCTTTTAAGCAACTTTCTAAAAGAGATAATTTTGATTATATTTATATTGATGGTTCTCATAATGGAATAGATATATTTAATGATGCGTTAGCATCCTTTAAGATATTAAATGTTGGTGGAATAATTATATTTGACGATATAAATAACATTTATAATGAAATAGAAATGCAACCACACGATGCATTTGAAAAATTTTATACTTTACATAAAAAAAAAATTAAGATTCTTTACCTTAAAAATATAGCAGTTATAAAAAAAACTAATTTTTAGTTCTAAATTCGTACAATCTTAGTTGAGAAAAACCTTCAATTGTATTTTGAGGCATTTTCCAGCCTGTTAAATTAAGTAAATCGTTATAACTAGGCTTGGGATTGATTGCTGCATTTAAAACCCTCGATGTAAAATAATATGTTGAAAAAAGCTCCTTGATACCAACTAATTTGATACCCTTAAAATTTGTTTTTTTTAATATTGAATCCTTTAAATATAGATTGTGCCATGGCTTTATAATTTTTTTTAATCTAAGTTTAGTTCTCATATCATTAATTTTTTTTAAGCCATCGTTAGAACTTTCCATAAGTAGAATTTTAGTTTTTGTGTTTGAAAAAAATCTTAGTTGATTAATAAATTTTTTTTGATCATTCCATGTGGTTAAATTTTGAATTGATCTTTTGGTAATTATATAATCAAACTTTATCTTTGTTTTAAATTCTTCCTTTATTTTGCTCATATCGATACAAAAATAATTGATATTTTTAGATTTTTTTTGTGCTACTCTTATTAGGTTTTGACTAAAATCTATACCATAGCAATCACATTGTTTTTTCCTTTTAAGATTTCTTAAAAGTTCACCATCACCACAACCTATATCTAACACTTTTTTTTTATTTCTTATTATAGATAAAAAAATATTAATTTCGTTAGTTTCTAAATTTGCATCATTTGTACATTTTAAGATTTTATTTCCTGCTCTTAAATTCCAATAATCTAAAATTTTTTTTTTATTCATAATTAAATTCTTTAATATTTTTCATAATTTTATTAGCTTCCTTTTTTGTCATATCTGGAAACAGAGGAAGTCTCACAATACGATCATATATATTTTCAGTAACAGGTAATTTAGAATTGCTAAATTTTTTACCCATTTTTGATTTGTGAAGTGGAACATAGTGAAATGTAGCTGCAATATTAGATTTTTGCATCTTACTTTTAAATTTATGTGATAATTTTGAATTTTTAAATATTAAAACAAATAAATGATATGCACTAGTTGATTTTGCAAGTGGCTTAATTAAGAAAAATTTTTCAGTTTTGAGATCAAGAATACATTTATAAAATTTATTCCATAAGTATTTTCTCTTCTTTTGTATATTTTTTGCTTTAAGTATTTGGGAATATAGTAATGCACTTGCAAGCTCAGAGGCGCGGTATTCTGAACCAATATCTACCCAACTATAAAATTTTTTATTATTTGATTTAATTATTTTGTTTTTGAAATTTTTTATAAATTTTTTTCTATCAGTACCCTTATCTAGAATACTATTAGCTCTTTTGAGTAGCGAAGTGTTGTTTATTGAAATACATCCTCCCTGTCCTGCTACTAAATTTTTTGTTTCATGAAAACTAAACACACCAATGTCTCCTATTGTTCCTAGGAATCTGTTTTTACTTTTTGCTAAAAAAGCGTGAGCAGAGTCTTCAACTAAATATATTTTATTTTTTTTAGCTAATCGGGAAATTTTTTCGATTTCACAAGAGTTACCCGCATAATGAATTACATAAATCGCTTTAGTTCGTTTAGTAATTTTTTTTTGAATGTCATCATAAGATATATTCAAAGTAAAAGGATTTATGTCTGCAAAGATTGGTTTGGCGCCTCTTAGCACAACAGCATTTGCAACAGATACAAATCCATAGGAAGGCATTATAACTTCATCATTTCTTTTTAAATTGATTAAAATAGCAGAAATTTCTAATGCAGCAGTGCAGCTATGTGTTAGAGCGACAAATTTAGATTTAATAGATTTTTTTAACAAAATTTCAGTCTTCTGTTGAAAATAACCATCTGTGAGAATCTTTGATTTTAAAACTTTCTTGATGTGCTTGTAATCAGAATTATCAAGCGATGGTTTAGTAATTGGTATCATTGTAATATCCACTCTTGATATAATTCTTTATTTTTTTGTATATATTCTGGATAAGTTTCATCTATTTCTATTTTTTTCAAATTAAGATCTCTATTGAAAGGATCTTTTAAATTTTTAATATTATTTTCAATAAAATTAATATCTTTGAATTTTTCTTTATTAAATTCGGTGTGAGCCATATCCTGAATTTTCTTTGATATTTCTTTAGGTCTCATTAAGTATGTAAAATGCCATCCACCTTTTTTAATTAATTCGATACTCCTTTCCTTATCAATTCTCCAGAAGGGATATTCTAAGTTTTTGATTTTAAGCAGTCTTAATTTAAAAAATGATTTTAGGTTTTTCCTCTGGCATATCCTTGATCCTGCCCAATTTCCGTTACCCTCATCAATGTTCATAATGTTCAACTTATAGTAATACATATTCTGTAAAAAAATTCCAAACTTATGTTTGTTAAAATTAAAACTATTTATGATATTTGGATTTGGTATTTCATCTTCATCTGAAAAAATTATTAAATCATTTTGATTAGCTGATCGAATTCCTTTAAACAAATTTTCCATTTGTAGGCTTAACAATTTATAATCTTTTTTACCTTTGATCTTGATATCTGGTAAATCTGTTACTTTTATATATATTATTTTATTCTTATATTTTTCTGGTATTTTCGGATTAAAATTGAATTCTTTTTTTAAGCCAGTGTGACTTTTATTTGCTTCACAAATTACAAAATAATCTACTACATCTTTTAATATCTCAAATCGGAGTTGAAATAACATGTTTGCTTGATAAAATGTTATACAATCATAGACTTTATTTTTAATTTTATTTTTAGTCATAGAAATAGTTAACATAAAATTAATTAATATCTATTTTTGATTTGTGGAGAGGTGGCCGAGTGGTTGAAGGCGCACGCTTGGAAAGCGTGTAAAGGAGCAATTCTTTCATGGGTTCGAATCCCATTCTCTCCACCATGAAATTAGCCTTATTTTTCAACTATAATTTAATATATATAATTTTAATTAGAAAAGATTAATCAGCAATTTTTTTAAAAAATGTTATAATTTTCTTTTTCCAAAAATTAAAAAATGGCAACTAAAAATACATACCAGGCAGATTCCATTAAAGTTTTGAAAGGTCTTGAAGCAGTCAGAAAGAGACCCGGAATGTATATTGGAGATACTGATGATGGAACCGGTTTACATCATATGGTTTATGAAGTTGTTGATAATTCAATTGATGAAGCTCTAGCAGGATATTGTAAAAATATTAATGTAAAAATCAATTCTGATGGAACAATTACGGTAAATGATGATGGCAGAGGTATTCCAGTAGATATTCATAAAGGAGAAAAAAAATCAGCCGCAGAAGTAATTATGACACAACTTCATGCAGGAGGCAAATTTGATCATGACTCTTATAAAGTCTCAGGAGGATTGCATGGAGTTGGAGTATCGGTCGTTAATGCATTATCTGAGAAGTTAGAATTAGAAATTAATAGGGATGGAAAAAAATATTTTATTGAATTTGAGAATGGTGAGTCAAAATCGCCTCTTAAAGTTATAGGAAAGTCAAAAAATTCTGGTACACAAATAACTTTTTTACCCTCAAAAGAAATTTTTTCTTCTACAAAGTTTAGTGCAAATATTCTTATAAAGAGAATGAGAGAATTGGCTTTTCTAAACAAAGGTATTAAAATAATTTTTATAGATGCAAGCCAAAAGAAAGAAAAAATTTCAGAGTTTAAATTTGACGGTGGTGTTTTAGAATTTGTTGAATTTTTAGATGAAAAGAGAGAAAAGTTACAAAATAAAAATGGAAACGACTTATTTAAAAAAGCAGTTTACATAGAGGGTAAGAAAAGCAATATTGAACTTGAATGTGCCTTGAAATGGAATGCGGGATATTCAGAGGATATTTTTCCATATACTAATAATATTCATCAAAAAGACGGTGGAACTCATTTATTGGGATTTAGAAGTGCATTAACTAGAGTGGTAAATAAATATGCGAATGAAAATAATTTACTTAAGAAAAATAAATTAGCAATTTCAGGTGATGATATTAAGGAAGGTCTTACCTGTGTTTTATCAACAAAAATTCCTGATCCAAAATTTTCTTCACAGACAAAAGATAAACTAGTTTCGTCAGAAGTGAGAATGATTGTAGAAACCTTAGTAAATGAAAAATTATCTATTTGGTTTGATCAAAATCCATCGATTGCAAAAATTATTTTATCAAAAGTAATTCAAGCTGCGATGGCTAGAGATGTTGCAAGAAAGGCAAGAGAAAATGTAAGAAGAAAAGGAGCTCTTGAATTAAGCGGTCTTCCAGGAAAGTTAGCTGATTGTCAAATTGGAAAGCAAGAAGGTACAGAATTATTTATTGTTGAAGGGGATTCAGCGGGAGGTTCTGCAAAACAGGGTAGAAATAGATCTAATCAAGCAGTGTTACCATTGAGAGGAAAAATACTAAACACATATGTTGAAGAATTGAGTGCCAAAAAAGGTTCAAATGGGAGTGGAAATGGATCTGATCAAAGAACAAAAGCTTTAGCTAAAATGATTTCCTCAAATGAAATTGTTACATTAATTAATGCTTTAGGTTTAGATCCAAAGGCACATGAAATCGATTTAAAAGATTTGAGATATGGAAAAATAATTATCATGACTGACGCTGATGTTGATGGGTCACATATTAGAGCGTTGCTTTTAACTTTTTTTAATAATAAACCATTTAATAAACTTATTGAGAATGGACATATATATTTAGCTCAACCTCCATTATTTAAAATTAATAAAGGTTCAAAAGGTATTTACATTAAAGACGAAGAAGAATTAGAGAATTATATAATTCAGAATAGTAAAGATTTAAAAAAAAGTAAAAAAGGTTCAAAAGAATTTTTAAAATTGTTGGAAATTGAAAAATCAAAAATGAGCATTCAAAGATTTAAAGGTTTGGGTGAAATGAATCCCGAAGAGTTATGGTCTACTACTTTAAATCCAGAAACAAGAAATTTACTGCAAGTACAGTACTCAAAAAATTCAAAAAAAGATAAAGATTTAATTCACACATTAATGGGTAATGATGTCACTTTAAGAAAAGATTTCATTATTTCTAACGCAATAAATGTTCAAAATTTAGATATCTAGAATATGAAGTTTTTTGAAACTTCAAAATTTCATACTTTAAAAAAGTCTATCTATATTTCTTTAAGATGGATAGGTATAATTGGGCAATTAATTTCAGTATATATTGTTTATTTTTTTTTCAATTTCAATTTTAATTTCATTTTATCAAATTTAATAATCTTTTTTGGGATTTTAAGTAATTTTTATTTGATCTTTATTTACAACAAAACTCAACTTTCCGATAGATCTGCACTAGCTTTCTTAATGATTGATATATTTCAATTAGGTTCACTAATATATCTCACAGGAGGTATCGTAAATCCTTTTGTTATTTTTTTATTAATTCCTAGTGTGTTTGCATCATCAAATTTAGGTATCAGAACTAATTTATTTCTTGTTGTTACAACAATATTAATGATTATTTTTTTGACATTTAATTCAGAGGACTTACCTGCACCATTAAATAATCACTTTCATGTTTCTAATTATTATTATTATTCAATTCCAATCGCTTTAATAATTGCTTTAATTTTCTTAAATTATTTTGCGATAGTATTTGGCTCTGAGTCTAGAAAAAGAAAGGAGGCCTTAGGTAAAATGGAGGAAATAATGGCTCAAGAACATGAGATGTTATCCTTAGGAGGTCAAGCAGCAGCAGCAGCACATTCGCTCGGAACTCCATTATCTACGATTAAAATTATCTCACAAGAATTAAAACAACAGTTAAGGGACCGTAAAGAGCTCACCTCGGACATAGAATTATTATCAAGCCAAGTTGAAAGATGCAATCAAATTTTGAAAAGGTTATCTTTAAATCCTATTGAAGAAGATGATTTTATAGATGAGGACTTAGATTTTAAAAAATATATAAATCAAATTGTTAACTCATTCGAAGAAACAAGTAATAAAAAATTTATCTTAAATTTTGATCAAGATGCTAGCCCAAGAAAAATTCCAAAATCAATTGAAATAATATATGGCTTGAGGAATTTTATTGGAAATGCAAATAAATTTGCTAAAGAAAAAATATTTATAACTCTTAAAAGTAACAATGAATATACTGAAATTACTATAGAGGATGATGGTGAAGGATATCCAGGTGAAATATTGTCAAAAATAGGTGAACCTTATTTAAGATCACTTAAGAATAAAGATAAAAATCAATCAGGTTTAGGTCTGGGAATATTTATAGGTAAAAACTTACTTGAAAAAAATTTTGCTTCTTTAAATTGTCAAAATTCTAAAACAAGAACTGGGGCGGAAGTAAATATTAGATGGAAAAATCAAGATTTAAAAAAAATTTAATGTAATTTTGCTTTTTTATCAAATAACGAGCTCAACTGAGAAATCATCACATCACCAAGTTCATTTACATCAGTGATCTTAATAGCTCTCTTATAATATCTAGAAACATCATGACCAATTCCTATAGCTAAAATTTCTATTTCAGATTTGTCTTCTATAAATTTAACCATTTTTTTTAAGTGTTTTTCTAAAAAATCACCTGAATTTACTGATAAGGTTGAGTCATCTACTGGCGCACCATCTGAAATTACCATTAAAATCTTTCTTTCCTCTTTTCTTTTCTTAATTCTATTGAAAGCCCATGTTATAGCCTCCCCATCTATATTTTCTTTTAGTAAACCTTCTTTTAACATTAGCCCAAGGTTATCTTTTGCCTGCCTCCAATGTGTATCAGCTCCTTTATAAATAATATGTCTTAAATCATTCAATCTTCCAGGGGTCTTTGGCTTATCATTTTTATTCCATAACTCTCTACTTTGGCCACCTTTCCAATTTTTTGTTGTGAAACCTAATATCTCTACTTTCACTGAGCAACGTTCCAAAGTTCTAGATAGAATATCAGCGCAAATAGCTGCAATTGTAATTGGTCTACCTCTCATTGAACCTGAATTATCAATTAGAAGTGTTACTACAGTGTCCTTAAAGTCTAAATCTTTTTCTTTTTTGAAAGATAATGAATTATAAGGATCCATTATAATTCTTGGCAATTTTGAGCTATCAAGTAAACCTTCCTCCAAATCAAACTCCCAGGCTCTATTCTGTTTTGCCAATAATTGTCTTTGAAGTTTATTAGCAAGTTTAGTTATAACATCTTGGAAACCAATTAATTGTTGATCTAAGGTTTTTCTAAGTTTATTTGCTTCATCTGCGTTTTCAAGGTTTTCAGCTTTTGTAATTTCATCAAACTGTATTGTAAAAATTTTATAATCTAAATTTAAATCTTTTAAATTTTTTTTTTGAATAACTTGCTCAGAGTTTTGCTCGTTTGACTCTGTATCTATAAGTTGTTCATCTAATTTATATTCATCAATATTATAATCTGAGTCTAAACTTGCTTCAGTTTCATCTTGCTTATCAGGATCTTTTTTGTTTTCATCCTCACTATCATCATTTTCACTTGATCTATTATCTTGATCGTCTTCTTGGTTTTCATCTTTTTTTTCCTCATTTTCCTCTGATTGAAAAATGTCCATTTCTTGTAATATCTGGGAGAACTTCGAACTATAAATGTTCTGATCTTCTAAATTTTGTTTAAAAAATTCTATATGTTCAAAAATCGATTTATCAAAATCTTTTTCCCAGAAGTTTAACATTTTTGATGTTAAAGAATTAAGTTTGATATTGTGGAAGTATTTCAACATATATAACTCAAAAGCCTCAACTACAGGAACATCATCTTTAGATTTAATTTGATCTTTTCTTTTATGGTTGATCATTTGAATATAATGATCCCTTAAATTTTTATCTATTCCTTTTAACATTTTTGATCCCAATTTTTCGTATCTTATTTTCTCTGTAATTGTATAAAGTGATTTACATGATGAGCTGGAGGGTAAATTTTTCTTAAATATTGACTCATTAGAAAATTTTTTTTTAAGAGCTTTCGAATCTGTTTCTGCTCTAGCCTTAATAAAATCGTTTTTTGAATTTAAATTTTCTAATTCAATTATATCTTGTTTTTCAGAATTTTTAATATTTTTTTTAGGATTGATACCCAAATCGTCTGAGATTACTCTTGCTGTAGAGGATAGAGCTTGTCTAAGCTTTTCTTTTAAACTCTCAGTTTTGTTATTCATTATATTTGAATATTTAACAAGGACTCTGGTAGTTCTTCACCAAAACATCTTTGGTAATATTCTGCAATTATATTTTTTTCAATCTCATCACACTTATTCAAAAATGTCACTCGAAAAGCATAACCTGTATCTTTAAAAATTTCTGCATTTTCAGCCCAGTGTAAAACAGTTCGTGGACTCATCACTGTAGATATATCTCCAGCTATAAAACCTTTTCTAGTTAATGATGCAACTTTAATCATATTTGAAACTTTTTCTTTACCCTTTGTATTATTTAACTCTTTATTTTTGGCTAATATTATCTCCATTTCTTTATCGAGACTGAGATAGTTTAAAGTTGTAACAATATTCCATCTATCCATTTGTCCTTGATTAATTTGCTGAGTTCCATGGTAAAGTCCCGTTGTATCTCCTAAACCAACAGTGTTAGAGGTTGCAAATAATCTAAAAAATTTATTTTGTTTAATAACTTTATTTTTATCTAAAAGAGTAAAATTACCTTCTGCTTCAAGCACTCTCTGAATAACAAACATTACATCAGGTCTTCCCGCGTCATACTCATCAAATACTAAAGCAACAGGGTTTTGGATGGACCATGGTAAAATACCTTCATTAAACTGTGTAACTTGCTTACCATCTTTCAAAACAATCGCATCCTTTCCAATTAAATCGATACGACTTATATGACTGTCTAAATTTACCCTGATACAGGGCCAATTTAATCTTGCAGCAATTTGCTCTATATGTGTGGATTTTCCTGTTCCATGATAACCTTGTACAAGAACTCTTTTGTTAAATGCAAAACCTGAAATTATAGCTAACGTAGTGTCTCGATCAAATTTATAGTTTTTATCTATCTCTGGAACATACTCACTTTTTTTGGAAAAAGCATCTACTTCCATGTTAGAGTCAATTCCAAAAGTCTGCTTAATCGATAGTTTTATATCAGGTTGATTGTTTATATCTGGTGTCAATTTTTTTCTCTATAAGTATTTTTTAATTGTGTATAAGCCAAAGTTATTGATTTAAGTTTTTCTTCAAATTTTTTGTTTCCTGAATTCATATCAGGGTGAAATTTTTTAACAAGTATTTTAAATTTATCATAAATTTTTTCCCATCTTGATCCTACTGAAATACCTAATATTTCAAATGCTTTGATGTCTTTGTGATCATATCTAAATTGTCCCATGTGATTAAAATCACTTTTTAATTTTTCCTTATCTAACTCATCCTTTAACGTATTATTCCATAAAACTTTAAAAAAATTATCTGAAGAACTAAAGCTTTGTGTAGGTTTATGCCAAACCATATCTGATTTTAAAAAATTAATTACTTGATTATCATTCATACCTGAAAAATAGTTCCAGTTTTTATTAAATTCTTTAACATGTTCTAAACAAAGTAATCGATATTTTTTACTATTATCTTTTTCAACTGGTGCTTTATATTCCCCAATTTTATTGCAATTATTCCAGTCACATATATTTTTCATGATATAATTATATAAAATGAATATAGATGAATTAATCAGAAACGTAAAAAAAAAAATAAAAAAAAATATTAATATTGAAAATATTTTTATAGAGGACAAAACATTTTTACATAAAAATCATCCAGGAAATGAAAGTAATAAATTTCATTTAAAAATAACCATTGAGTCTGAGGAGCTTAAGGAATTAAATAAAATTGAAAGTAACAAAAAAATTTATAAAATTTTAGATGAGGAATTAAGAAATCACGTTCATTCTATACAGATTTTAATTAATTAATCTCTTTTTTAAAAAAAATTTGAGAGCAAGGTCGGAAAATTCTTTTTCAATTATTGGACCTCCAATTTTCTTAATTAACATAAGCTTAATATTTTTAGAATTATTTTTTTTGTCCCTCATCATAAAGGATATAATCTGATTAATTTCTTTTATTGTAAAATAATCTTTAATAGAAATCGGAAAATGAGAATTATTGAGATGTTTTATTGCAGACTCAAAATCTTTATAGGAAATCAACTTTCTATTATGACTAAATTCAAACGCAGATTTCATACCCAGAATTACCGCTTCTCCATGATTTAATTTTTTCGAAAAATTTAAACTTGCCTCGTATGCATGAGCAAAAGTATGTCCAAAATTCAAAATTTTTCTCAAATTTTTTTCTTTTTCGTCTTTTTCAACTATTGATTTTTTAACTTTACAACTTTCATAAATAGATTTTTCAATAGTTGGAGACTTTAATTTTAATACTTCATTAATATTCTTATCTAAAAAATTATAAAACTTTTTATTTGCAATCAATGCATGTTTCACTATTTCTGCGTAACCACAAACTACTTCTCTAAATGGTAGACTCTTCAAAACGTCTACATCACTGATAACAATTTTAGGTTGATAAAAACTTCCAATTAAATTTTTGCCTTCAGATGTGTTAATACCTGTTTTACCGCCGATAGATGAGTCGACTTGTGATAACAATGTTGTTGGAATATTAATAAATTTTAGACCTCTTTTGAATAAACTTGCTGCAAAACCTGCTACATCACCAGTAATACCTCCTCCAATAGATATTAAACAGTCATCTCTTGAAAAATTCTTTTTAAGTAAAAGATCCAAAATTTTATTGACGTTTTTCTGATCTTTATTTTTCTCATTTGCATTGTAAATAAATTTGTAAACCTCATATTTTTTCAGTGTTCTTGAAATTTGTTTGACATATCTATTTGGAATATTTTTGTCTAAAACTAATAAACATTTTTTAAAGTTGATATAATTCGTTTTGAATATTCCTGATAAATTAGAAATTAAATTTCTTCCAATTATTATAGGATATTTTTCTGATTTAGTTTTAACTATCAGTTTAATTGGCTTCATAAATATCTATGATTTTTTTTGCAATTTGTTGTTTTGTAAAATTCTCACAATCTATTTTATATAGTGCTTTAGAGTAAATAATTGAACGTTTTTTTATTATTTCTTTAAGCTCATTTTTACTGGAATTAACTGCTAAAGGTCTTTTTTTGCTGTTTTTAATCCTGTTAACCAAAGTATCGATGTTCCAATCAAGCCAAAATGATAAATGATTTTCTAGTACCTCGTTTTTAATAGCTCTAGTGATAAACGCTCCTCCACCAAGAGCAATTACACCCTTTTTATTTTTTAAAATGTCTAAAGTAATTTTTTTTTCAACATCTCTAAAAAAGTTTTCTCCTCTTATCTCAAAGATTTTTGAAACATTCATTTTTAGATTATTTTCAATTAATTGATCAATATCAAAAAAGTTAAGATTTAGTTTTTTTGATATCATAGAGCCAATAGTGCTCTTTCCACAGCCCATCATTCCGACAAAAACTAAATTTTTCTTCGATTTCATAAGTTTCTTTTATTGAAAAAACACAAATATGTCTTAATTTGAAATTAATTAAATCTATATGCAATTTACAAGAAAAACAAGTTATAGCAAAAGTATAATTGGGTTGTTAATAAAGTTACTTATTATCGCAATTGTATTTATTGGAATAATTTTTCTTTTAAATAAATTAGACTTTCCAGCACCGAAAAAAACAATTGAAAAAATAATACCAAATGAAAATTTTAAAATTGTTAAATAAAACTTATTTATCAATTATAATTATTTTTTTCTTTTCAATAGTGAATTCTTTTTCAGAAAATGAACCCGTAGATATATGGAATATTGATAAAGAGAAAATTAAAGAAAATTCTGAAAGTAAAGAATTAATTTCGATTACTGAAAGTAGACCCGAAACAGAAAAAATTGATGTTTTTAATATGCAAATTAATGATAGCTCAGACTCAATTAAAGTTGATGAAACTTTAAATTCTAAAGAAATTAAAATAATAGGTCTCTACGATCCCGAGGATTTTGGGTTAAAAATTGATATGTGGTCGAATTCTAATGGTGATCAATTAAAATACCTTTTTTCTAATTTAGATAAAATTAACTTATCAAAAGATGCTTCAGAACTTATGAATATTGTTTTACTAACAAATGCTCATTTTCCCGATAAAAATATCAGTAAAAAAGAATTTTTAAAAATAAAATCAGATTGGTTAATAAAACATAATAATCTAGAGTTAATAGAAGAGTATTTGGTAAAAAATGATATTTTAAATTTACACCCTAAACTAAGCAAATATTTAGTCGATGAATATTTATCCAAAGCAGAGCTAGATAAAGCTTGTAAAATCTTTTTAGATAACTCTGAACCAATAAAAAATAATTATTTATCAAAACTTAATATCTATTGTTTGATAAACAATGGAAAAAAAGATGAAGCACAATTAATTTTTGACTTAAAAAAAGAATTAGGCTTTAGTGACCAATATTTTGAAAATAAACTAAATTATCTTTTTGGATATACAAATGAAATTGATAAAGCTGTTTCTGAAAAAAGTATTCTAGAGTTTCATTTAGCCCATAAAACAAACCCAGAATTTTCTTTTGAACCAAAGGAAAGCACTAATCCATTAATATGGAAATATTTAGCTGCTTCAAATTTATTATACCAAACTAATGAAATCGATTTGGATGAATTAGAAAAAATAGAATTAATTGAGTATGCCACACATAACAAGAATTATCTTGAAGATGATTTATTTCAAATTTACAAAAGGTTTCAGTTTACGATTGATCAATTTTTGAATGTCAAAACAGTATTTAAATCTTTAGCTAATATTGAGAGTAGGGCTCTTTTATATCAAAGTGTATTGTTAGAGTCTGACACGAATAAAAAAATTGAGTTAATGAAACTTCTAAAAGAAGCATTCATCAAGGATAAAATTGGTAATGCTTTTGAGGAGAAACTAAAAGACCTGTTACAAGATATTGAATTAGATCAAATTTCCTCAAAGCATACTAGTTTTTATTTAGAAAATATATATACTGATGAAAAAAAACAATCCAAAATAAAGTATAATGATGATCTTTTACATCAATCAAAACTTATAAAATATTTTATTGGAGATTATAATCAGATAAAATTAGAAAAAGATCTCAATAATTTTCTAAAAAAAATAAAAAAAGATAAAAAATATTCACTTTCAAAAAAAGATATTATTTTAATCGAGTCATTAAAATCAGATGGTATAAAAATTGATAAGAAATATGACAATTTATATAAAATTCTAGACTCAGAAATGCCTACAGATATTCAAGTTATGATTAATAATAATGAGTCAGCCTCAACAATTCTCAGAATTATAGAGGTTATTGGTGAAGATGAGTTAAGTGCTTTAGATGAGGATACCTTATATTTTATTATAAGTGCGCTTAATCAATTAAACATAGACACTATTCGTAATAAAATTCTATTAAAAGTTCTTCCTTTAAAAGTTTAAAAATTAGTTTATTTATTTATCTAATGAGCATTAAAGATATAATTACTGTTCCTGATGAAACTCTAAAAAAAATCTCCGAACCATTAGAAAAAGTGAGTATTAACGAAAAAAAACTTATAAATGATTTATTTGATACAATGTACGCTTCTAAAGGTATCGGATTAGCTGCAGTACAAATAGGTATCCTGAAAAGAATTCTAGTAATTGATGTGTCTACAAAAGATGAAAAAAGGGAACCTTTAAGTTTCATAAATCCTGTTATAAAAAAAGTTAGTAATGAAACCTCTGTCTACGAGGAGGGCTGTCTATCAATTCCGGATACATTTATAGAAATTGAAAGGCCAAAAATTTGTGAAGTGGAATATATTGATATCAATGGAGAAAAAAAAAATCTAAAGTGTGATGGACTTTTATCTACTTGTTTACAACACGAAATAAATCATCTAGATGGAAAATTGATAATTGACCATCTATCAAAGTTAAAAAGAGATATCATCATCAAAAAAATTTCAAAAACAAAGAAAAATCCTGACAGAATATTAGTTTAGAAATGCCTAAAAAAATCATTTTTATGGGTACACCCATGTTTGCAGTTCCAATATTGAAATCACTCTACCAAAATGGTTTTCCAATAAATTTAGTTTATACACAACCACCCCAAAAATCTCACCGAGGTCAGAAGATAAATAAATCACCAGTCCAAGGTATATCGGAAACTTTAAATATAGAATTCAGATCACCACAGAACTTGAAAAACAACACTGAGGAATATGAGTTTTTAAAAAAAATGGAGGCTGATCTTGCAATTGTTGTAGCCTATGGACAAATAATTCCTAAAGAATATTTAAGTTTAACAAAAAAAGGTTTTATAAATATTCATGCATCTATACTCCCAAAATGGAGAGGTGCTGCACCTATTCAGAGAGCTATAATGAATTTAGACACAGAAACAGGGATCAGTATAATGAAAATTAATGAAGAATTGGATAGTGGACCTGTAAGTAACACTTATAAAATAAAACTTGATCAAAGTCTGAATGCAACAGAGGTCTCAGAAAAACTCGCTTTAATGGCAGCGGATAAAATTTTAGATGTTGTAGATGAAATTTTTGAGGGTAAATCAAATTTTGTTGATCAAGATAATTCCAAAGCCACTTATGCAAAAAAAATTACTAAAAATGAAGGGCAAATAGACTGGAAAAGTGATGCTTTAAAAATAATTGGAAAAATTAATGGCTTATATCCCTACCCAGGAGCTTTTTTCAATTTTAACGGACAAAGATATAAAGTTTTAAAAGCTGAAATTGGAAATGGGATTGGTAAAAATGGTGAGGTTATATCAGACGATCTTGAAATAGCGTGTGGAGGTGAAAAATCTATTAAAGTTGTTGAAATTCAGAGAGAGGGGAAAAAGGTTCAAAAAATTGGAGAGTTTATGCTTGGATCCCAGATCAGAAAAGGTTCAATTATATCTAATGTTTAGATATCAAATATTGATAGAGTATGTAGGCACCAATTTTAGAGGTTGGCAAATTCAAACAAAGGGCAAAACTATACAAGGTTTTATCCAAGAGAGAATTTCTAAATTATTAAAAGAAAAAATTGTTTTGTTTGGCGCTGGAAGACTAGATAAAGGAGTGCACGCACTTGAACAATCTGCTCATTTTGAGTGTAAAAAAAAAATTGAAAATTTGAATAAATTTGCCAAATCTTTAAATCATTTTCTAAATAAAGAAATGATTTCAATCATTAAAATTAAGAAAAGAGGCAATGATTTTCACGCAAGATTTTCTGCAACAATGAGAGTATATAGGTATATAATCATTAATCGTCCAAGTAGACCGGTAATAGATAAAAATAGAGGATGGCACATTATTAATAAACTTGATTTAAAGATAATGAAAAAAGCTGCGAAAAAGTTAGTTGGTACTAAAGATTTTTCTACCTTTAGAGCTTCAAGCTGTAGAGCTAAAAGTCCGATCAAAACAATTAGATCAGTTAAAATAAAATCCAGAAATAGTAAAATAGAGATAGAATTTCAATCTCAGTCTTTTCTACAACAACAGGTTCGTTCAATGGTTGGTTGTTTAAAATATGTAGGCGAAAAAAAATGGACTTTAAAAAAATTTAATCTTGTTATGAAATCAAAAAAAAGGATTTTGTGTGCACCACCTGCACCACCTGAGGGACTTTATTTAACTAGAGTGATTTATTAATTTTTTTTTGTTACTCATTGCAAATTTTTTATTAATTCTCCATCTTGACTCTTCTCTAACAATATAACCACAACAATTTTTTGAACCACATTTACAAGGAAATTGTTTATAGTCTTCATCATAACCAAATCCATAATCACACGTAAACTCCTCTCCTTTTTTAATATCACGAATTGCAGTAATCCATACTTTTAAACCTTTGCCATTATAATCACAGTTATTATTGCAACTATGGTTTACTAGACCAGCAATATTCCATGAAAAATCCCCGTCGAGAGTATATTTTTTATTTAATGTGAATAAGTAAATGGGTTTTTTATTATCAAACTTAATTGACTCATCAACCTCTTTATTTGTAATAATTTTGCCAACATAATTTATTATTTTTGTTCCCTCTTTAATATCACGTGTAGCATAAAGACCTCTTCCTTTTTTATCAATCTTAGATCTCTTAATTCTATAAAGTCTCATTTGAGTGAATTATTATAAATTAAATTTAAATCAATTGAATTCTACAAGTGCGTTAACATGTTCATTAGCACTTTCAGATAATGCATTTAAATCATAACCCCCCTCAAGAATAGAGATAACTTTGCCTTGAGTGAAATCGTTGGTAGCAGCTAAAGTTCTTTTAGTAATTTCATAGAAGTCTTTTGATTTAAGTTTAAATTGAGCTAATGGATCATCTTTATGAGCATCAAAACCTGCCGAGAATATAAGAAAATCAGGTTTATAATTAACTAACCTATCTAAAACTCTATTGAATGCATTAAAATATTCCTCCGAGTTTGTGCCTGCTGGTAAAGGTATATTTAAAGAGTTATTAAAATCACCCTTATCTTTATCTGTACCCCCTCCAGGATAAAAAGGATATTGGTGTGTTGAAATATATAATGAATTTTTGTTATTTCGCATAACATCATAATTTCCATTTCCCCAGTGCACATCAAAATCTACACATGCAACTCTCTTATATTTATAATTTTTAATTAAGTAATTAGTGGCTACCCCAGCGTTTGATATACAACAAAATCCCATTGCCTTATCCTTTTCTGCATGATGTCCAGGAGGTCTTGCTAAACAAAACGCGTTCTTAAATTCTTTATTTTCTATTCCATCAATGGCCCTAATTGTTGAGCCAGCTGCATCAAATACTGCTTTTTTACTGTCTGGTGATATTACAGTATCTCCATCTAAAAATTTTAGACCCTTTTGAGGGAATGAACTATTTAAATTATCAATATATTCTTTTGAGTGTGTCATTGCCAATATATCTTCTGGCACATTACCTGGTTTTTCCCAGATCAGATCACTTCTTTTTTTTAATTTTTCTTTTATAGCAATTACTCTTTTAGGTTGTTCAGGATGGCCGTTACCGGTGTCATGTTTTTCATAAGAGTCTGAATTTATAATTGCCGTATTCATTTGAAATAATTTATTAAAATATTTTCATAAATTTTTGTTAGTTTTTTAAGATCTTTTAGAGATACTGCCTCATCAACTTTATGCATAGTTTTTCCAACTAATCCAAATTCAAGACCAGGACATATAGTTCTTATAAATCTTAAATCTGAAGTTCCACCTGTTGTAGATAATTTTGGTTTTAATTTAGTTATCTTTTTAATAATATTTTGTATCATAAATGTTGTTTTGTTAGGTTTTGTCAAAAAAGCTTCACCAGAAACTTTGTACTCAATTTTAAATTTTGATTTATGTTTTTTGGTCATTTTTTTAAAAATTTTGTTAAGTTTTTTTTTAGAGAACTTGAGGAATATTTATTATTAAATCTTATGTTGAATGTCGCTTCAGCTGTCGCCGGAATAACATTATCTGCAGTATTATTTATATTTATCCTAGTAACTTCCAAGTTTGTAGGTTGAAAATCTCTGGTTCCTTTATCAAACTGAATTTCCTTTAATTTTTTTAGGATATTAACAATTATGGTTGAAGGATTATTTGCTCTAGAAGGATATGCAACGTGACCTTGTAAACCTAATATAATTAATTTACCAGTTAAACTGCCTCTACGACCAATTTTAATCATTTCACCCAAAACATTTGGGTTAGTTGGTTCACCCACTAAGCAAAAATTAATCTTTTCTTTTTTTTTTCTTAAAAACTCTACAACTTTTTTTTTGTGCCATTAACTGCATCACCTTCCTCATCACCTGTTATCAACAGACTAATTGATCCATTAAATTTTTTATTTTTTCGACAAAAACGTGCTTACAGCTGAAACGAAAGCTGCAATAGAACTTTTCATATCATTTGCACCTCTTCCAATTAAGTGACCCTTTTTGATAGATGGTTCGAATGGATTAGTTGTCCAATCTTTTATATTTCCTGGAGGTACAACATCTAGGTGACCTGCATAACAGAAGTTTGGACTTTTATTTCCGAATCTTGCATATAAATTTTTAACAGGCTTAAAGCCCCTTTCTTTAAATTCGAGTGTTTTTGTTTTGAAACCAAGTCTTTTCAATTTTTTTTTCTAAAAATTTCATTATACCAGCATCTACAGGAGTAATTGAAGGAAATCTAATTAGCTCTTTAGCTAATTGTAACTGATTTAAAGTTTTCATTTTAGTCTCGTAAAAGGTCGTTTATAGAAGTTTTTGACCTTGTTTTTTTCATCAACCTGCTTAATTATTACAGCACAGTACAACGATGGTGCAGCCGAATTATTTTTGTCTGGCAATGAACCTGGGACAACAACTGAGTAAGGCGGAATTTTACCAAAAGTGATATTACCGGTCTTTCGATCAACTATTTTAGTTGATTGACCTATATACATACCCATACTTAAAACTGAACCTTCCCCAACAATCACCCCCTCAACAACTTCTGACATAGCTCCAAGGAAAACATTATCTTCGATTATCGTAGGTAAAGCTTGTGCAGGTTCTAAAACTCCACCAACTCCTGATCCTGCTGAAATATGACAATTTTTTCCAATTTGACAACAGCTGCCTGCTCTTGCGAATGTATCTATCATCGTTCCCTCATCGATATAAGCTCCGATATTTACATAGCATGGCATTAAAACAGCATTTTTTCCAACAAATGATCCTTTTCTTACTGGAGAGTTAGGAACCATTCTAAAGCCAGCTCTTTCATGATCTTCTTTTGACCAACCTGCAGTCTTACCTTTTAACAAGTGAGATTTATCGTACCAACTACTGTAAGGACCATTTAAGTTCTCCATTGGATAAATTCTAAAGCTTAACATAATTGCTTTCTTTAAATGTTGATGTGTAACCCATTCACCATTTATTTTTTCAGCAACTCTTGATTTTCCACTGTCCAAATCACTAATAACTTGATCTATTGCATTTTTGATTTTTTTGGTCTGAATTTTGGTTTATTTGATCTTTAATTTCCCAAGCATCATTTATAATTTTTTCTATAGACATAATTTATTGACTTTTTAATAACCTTATTTCCTTAAGAAATAAAGACAGATTTTCAATTTTATGAGAGATATAATCTTTATCAGAATCTATCTTGCCAAAATGTTCATCATTAATTAACCAAACAGTTGCACAGCCTCGCTCATAACCAATACTCAGGTTTTTTGCGATATCTTCTATATAAATGGTTTCTTTTGGATTTAATCCAAATTTTTTTAACCATTAAATCAAAAGTTTGAGCCTCAGGTTTTGGCACATACCCGGCATCTTTAATATCAAAAAACTTTATCTCTTCCAAAAAGATCATAAACACCTAAATGAGTTAAAATATTTTTAGCATGCTCAGCGCTCCCATTAGTAAAAATAAACTTTTCCATGTCTAATTTTTTCAAGTTCATTCCTCATTATTTTGTCCTCTTTCATAAATGAAAGATCTATTGTGTGGACATATTTTAAGAATTCTTCTGGTGGTATATCATGATGTATCATTAAACCATTTAAGCTAGTATTATATTTGTAGAAATAGTTTGTCTGTAATTTTTTTGCTTTCTCCATATCTATTTTTAGTTTCTCAGATATAAACATTGTCATTCTTTTTGAAACTTGACCAAATACTCTTTCAAGCGAATAGTTGTTGTGTTTTCCATAACAAACCCCATCAAGATCCAAGAGAAGGTATTTCATTTCTTTAAAATTTTTCATTTTCTTATCAATGTCCCAGAACCCTTGTCAGAAAAAATTTCAAACAATATAGAGTGTTGCTTTCTTCCATCAATTATTCCGACTGCTGTAACCCCATTTTTAACTGCATCTAAACAAGTATTTATTTTAGGTATCATTCCCTCTGTAATAATATTATTTTCAACCATTTTTAAAACTTCTGTTGAAGTAATTTCATTAATTAGTTTTTTGTCTTTATCTAGAACTCCTTCAACATTGGTCATTAATAGTAATCTTCTGGATTTTAATGACTTTGCGATTGCACCAGCAGCTGTATCACCATTAATATTATATGGATGATTATCATCTCCCAAACCTAATGGTGAAATTATTGGAACTTGTTTTTTATTAAGAATTTTTTCTATAAGATCATTATTAATTTTCTTAGGTATTCCCACAAAACCCAGCTCTTTTGCTTCTGGTGTCACATTAATTATATTGTTTTTTTTCGTATGAATGGAGATTGCATCAGTACCAAATCTTTTTAAAGAATCGACAATATCATTATTAAAATCAATCAACACTGACTCAACAATGTTTATTATTTTTTTATCTGTTACTCTTAAACCTCTAATAAATTTTGATTGAATATTTGATTTGTCTAGTTCTCTTTTAATTCTTGGACCTCCTCCATGAACGACTACAAATGAAATACCTAACTTACTGAGTATATTTATATCTGTTATAAAATTGTCAAAGATATTTCTATCTATAAAAACATTTCCTCCGTATTTTATTACTATGAGGTCATTTTTATATTTTTCTATGTATTTAGACACTTCGTCAATTGGTGGTCCATTTTTTGGAAGTATTTTTTTTAAATCCATTTTTATTATTGTGTAATAATTAATTTTTTAAGTGACAGTTTTAACCGTAGTCCTTTTCATAATAAATACTTGTTGGGCCATAGTTAAAATATTATTCACAGTCCAATAAATTACTAAGCCACTTGGAAAAGGCGCTAATATTACGGTTAAAAAGAGTGGAAAGAACATAAATATTTTAGCTTGCATGGGATCAGTGGGAGCAGGATTTAATTTTTGTTGTACCCACATAGAAACTCCCATTGCAACGGGCCAAGCACCAATCATTAAAAATGATGGCACATCATAAGGTAGCAGCCCAAATAAATTGAATATACTTGTTGGATCACGTTCACTTAAGTCATGTATCCATCCATAAAAAGGCATATGTCTCATTTCTATAGTAACGAATAAAACTTTATACAAAGCAAAAAATACTGGTATTTGAACGAGAATTGGAAGACACCCAGACATTGGGTTGACTTTTTCTTTTTTATAAAGAGCCATCATTTCTTGTTGTAATTTCATTTTATCATTTTTATGAAGCTCCTTTAATCTTACCATTTCTGGAGTAAGGGCTTTCATTTTTGCCATGCTTCTAAAAGAAAAATTTGCCAAAGGAAAAAAAGCAAGACGAATACAAATTGTTATAGCTATGATAGCTAATCCATAGTTACCAAGTAGTTTGAAAAAATAATCTATACCAAAAAATAGAGGTTTTGTTATAAAATATAAAAAACCCCAATCAATTACCAAGTCAAACTTATCTATAGTAAGACTCTCTGCGTAGCCATCAATGACATCTACTCTTTTAGCAGCAACTATTATTTGTAAATTTTCTTCAATAGAATTATTTGGACCCAATTCAAGCGGTTCAGTTGCAATAAAATTTGCTCTAAATTTATCCTTATAATCAAATGTTGTTTTAAACTCTTTATTTTGTGGAGGTATTAGTGAAGTAATCCAATATTTATCACTAATACCCAACCAGCCTTTTTGAGCAGTTTTTGTAAACTTTTTCTCTTGAATATCGTCATAATCTTCCTCAATTAATTCATCATCTAACGTTGCAATTAGTCCTTCATGAAGAATTAAAAAATCTATTATGTCTGGGATCTCATTTCTTATAATCTGACCATAAGAATAAAAGTCATATTTTCCACTTGTTTTGTTTATGACTCTTTGCTTTATTGAAAATAAATATTTATCATCCAAAGAAATTTCTTTTTCAAAGGTAATTCCTTGATCATTGGTCCAGGATAACTTAATTGGAGAATTGTCAGTTAGTTTTTTATTTCCTTTTATAGACCAGATAGTCTCAGATGTTGGAATATCTATATTTTTATCAGATGTTACAAATCCACTTTCAATTAAATAACCTTCTTTAATATTTCTAGGCCCTAATAATATTATTTTTTCATCACTCTCAAGTTCAACATTATAATTTTTAAAAGTTAAATCATCTATTGCTGCTCCCTTTAAGGCTATTGTGCCGATCACATTAGAGTTTTCAAACTCAACTCTTTCACTTTCAATTAAAGCATCTTTTCTTGAAATCTCGATAAGAGTTTCTTTTTGTTCTAAGCTTGGTGTATCTGTGCTTTGTTCAATTTTTTCTTTTTCAACAAGATTTTGACTTGTTGTTGACTTTTCAGGAATAAAAAATAGTGAATATAAAACTATTACTGCTGAAGATAATGCTATAGCTGCAATTGTATTTTTTGAGTCCATTATTTTTTGACCTTAACTTTTCTTACTGGATCAAAGCCTCCATTACTCCAAGGATGGCATGATAAAATTCTCCTAATACTTAAAGAGAGACCCTTAAAAAAACCATATGTTTTTAATGCCTCAATGCTATATTCCGAACAGGTTGGAAGATATCTGCATGAATGACCAATTAAAGGACTTACTAAATATTTATAAAGAGTAATTAGTTTTACTAGTATATAAGTTCCAAAATTCATTATTTTATTCTCTCAAATTCTAAAAATAACGTTTCTTTTATCTTTTTAAATTCACTGTTTAGCATAGTTGACTTAGCAATAACAAGATACGAATAATTTAAATTAATTGATATTTTTTTGTATGCATCGTTCATTATATTCCTTAGTCGTCTTTTGATTTTATTTCTCTTGACAGCATTACCAATTTTTTTTTTTGCCACAAATGAGATGTTTAAACTATTTTTATTTTTGTTAGTAAGATTTCCAAAAAAAATAGTGACGTATTTATTAGAAGCTTTTTTACTTTTAAGTAAAGTTCGAAATTCCTCATTTTTTGAAAGAGCAAGTATTTTGCTTTTCATTGACTAACCTGAGACTGTTAATGATTTTCTACCTCTAGCCCTTCTTCTAGCTAAAAGTTTCTTTCCACCCTTTGTCTTCATTTTAGATCTAAAACCATGTTTTCTAGCTCTTTTTATTTTTGAAGGTTGGTATGTTCTTTTCATAAAGTGATTTAAATTAAATAAAATTTCGATCTTTATAGTAATTAAATATATAAATAGCAAATATAAGATTTTACAAATACGATAATTAATAATGGAAAAAACTAAAAAAGTTAAATTATTTATTGGAATATCATATTTAAGTTTGGTCTTAATATTTTTATTATTGTTTTTTTCAAAATTTAGTCTCCAAGAAATAACATCATATGAATTTATAAAAGAGAATAGGTTATATTTTCTTGAATTGAAAAGTTCTAATTTATTTCTAATATCTTTGATATTTTTATTTTTAACTGTCTTATGGGTGTTTCCTTTTTTAGGATTTGGATCACCGATCGCTCTTCTCGGCGGTTTTATTTTAGGAAAATGGATTGGAACTATTATTGTGGTTTTAGGTTTAAGTATTGGCGCAACATTTCTTTATATTTTTGGAAACTATTTTTTAAAAGATATAGTTAGAGAAAAGTTTTTAAATAGGTTCAAAACACTCGAAATAAAATTTAAAAACTCAGAATTTATCTACCTATTAATATACCGATTTATAGGAGGAGTCCCATGGCAATTAAGTTGTCTTTTGCCAACTCTTTTTAATGTAAAAATACGAAATTTTTTCTTTGCGACATGCATAGGAATTATTCCTCAAATTTTTTTAGTTGTTTCCATTGGAAATGGATTAGAAAAAATTATAGAGGAAAACGCAGAGGTTCCCAAATTAAGTGATATTCTATTTTCCTCTGAAATATATATACCTATTTTTGCATTTGTTTTTTTAGTATTCATTACAATTTTCCTTAGAAAATTATTTTATAAAAATTAGTGGTGCTCCCACCCTGTACTGACCAGGGAACTAGTCCTTACCAAGGACTTGTTATGCCATTTAACTACAGGAGCAATAATCATAAATTGTATTTTAAGAATAATAGAGCATTTTTTCAAATTATTGCCTTAATTTTTTGTCCAATATGATTTATATCTAATAAAGAAATTTTTATGGGCATTCATTACGATTATAAGTCGACCAAAAGTGCTAAACTTATGGAAAAGCAAGCTAAGAGAGAAAAAAAGCTTGCCGAAAAAAAAGCAAAGCGTTTAGCAAAAGAAGGTGCCAAAAAAGATGATAATAAAGAAAAAGTTTTAGATACATCTAAACCAATTACTCTAGATTTTCTTACAAATCCAAATAAAGAATGACTGTAAAAGATAAAAATGAGCGTTTAAGTTTAGCTCTCAAAAAGAATTTAAAAAAAAGAAAACTCTTTCAAAAAAAAAACAAGAAGAAAAATAAATAATGTCAATCCAGCCTGACACTTGGATAAAAAAAATGTGTAAGGAACATAATATGATTGAACCATTTTTAGATCATCAAGTTTCTGAAGGAAAAATATCTTATGGCCTTAGTAGTATGGGTTATGATGTAAGAATCTCCGATGAGTACAGAATATTTACCAATGTTAACAGTTCTTTGGTGGACCCTAAAAATTTTTCTGATGATAATTTTATAGAGAGAAAAGGACCATATTGCATTATTCCTCCAAATTCATTCGTTTTAGCGAAAACAGTTGAGTATTTTAGAATACCAAAAGATGTTTTATGCATTTGTGTTGGAAAAAGTACTTATGCTCGAACAGGTATTATTTGTAATGTAACACCAATAGAAAATGAATTTGAAGGAAATATAGTAATTGAACTAAGTAACACTACACCTAATCCAGCAAAAATATATTCTAATGAGGGTATTGCTCAATTCTTATTTTTTAAATCAGATACACAACCAGAGACAACATATAAGTCCAAGAATGGCAAATATCAGGGGCAAACCACAATTCAGGTTGCAAAAATTAAGAAATAATTTATGGATAAGTTTTCTATTGAAGGCCCAAGTAGGATAAGGGGAGAAGTTAAAATTTCTGGATCCAAAAATTCCTCACTTCCAATTTTAGCAGCGACTTTATTATTCAATCAGCCAGTTGTGTTAAAAAATTTACCAAAGGTAAATGATATTAATACAATGATAAGTTTATTAAGATCCTTAGGATCGAAAATTATTTTATCTAAAGATAAAAGAGTCGCTAGAATACACAATAAAAAAAATCTTAAAACATTCGCAAGTTATTCTCTTGTTAAAACAATGAGAGGTTCAATTTTGGTCCTAGGTCCTTTAATTGCTAGATATTACAAATCAAAAATTTCTTTACCTGGTGGATGTTTAATTGGAGCAAGACCAATAAATTATCATTTAGACTCTTTGAAAAAACTTGGGATGAGCTATATTTTAAAAGATGGCTATATCTTAGCCAAATCCGATGGTAAATTAAAAGGAACTACTATAAAGTTTCCTAAACTAACTGTAGGAGCTACAGAAAATTCTATAATTGCAGCTTGTTTAGCAAAGGGTACTACTATTTTAAAAAATTGTGCAATTGAACCTGAAATAAAAGATTTAACAAAGTTTTTAAACTCAGCAGGAGCAAAGATTTCCTGGATTGGTAGAACATGTAAGATTGTTGGAGTAAAAACTTTAAATCCAACAGAATACTCAGTCATGGCTGATAGGATAGAGGCTGGTACCTTTTGTGTTGCAGCAACATTGGCAAAAGGAAACTTGAAGATATCGAATTTTGATGCAAAAATTATCAAAACCGAGTTAGAATTATTAAAAAGATTTGGTGCAAAAATAAAAGTATATAAAGAAAAAATTTTTATCAAAGGTCCACAGAAAATTAGATCCATTAAAAATATTAAAACTAAAGAATATCCAGGTGTAGCAACTGATTTACAGTCACAACTTATGGTTTTGATGTGTAAGGCAAGTGGAAAAAGCTCTATCACTGAAAATATATTTGAAAATAGATTTATGCATGTAGCTGAACTGCGCAGACTTGGTGCAAAAATAAATGTAAAGAATAATAAAGCTTACATTTTTGGAAATACTAAATTTATTGGTGCTGAATTAATGTCTAGCGATTTAAGAGCATCGGTTTCATTGGTATTAGCAGCGATGGTTTCTAAAGGTAAATCAATAATTAACAGGATTTATCATTTGGATCGTGGATATGAAAATATTGAGCATAAATTAAAAAAAATTGGCGTTAAAATAAAAAGATTAAAATAGTGAGTAAATACCTAGCTAAAATTATTGCAAATGATCAAGAGGGGTTGCAAATGATCTCAGCATGTGTTTCAGGCTCAAAAACAAAAGTTAACAATATTAAGTATCTAGCATCAAGCAAGGTTTTTCTATTATCGATCGAAAGAATCAAAATTGAGTCTGACCAAATGAATAAAAAAATAAACAGTATTTGCAGATTCGATTTTGTTGATAAGGTTAAATCTAAAAATATCAATCAAGGAAATAAAGAGGAAATTTTAAACTTAATTGGCATCGATTATTTGAAAAATAAAGACGATTATGAAATAAATTTGATTTTTGATAAGAATAGTCACATTGTTTTGACTACAGAAACGATTGAAGTAAGGTTAGAGGATCAAAATGAGATTAAATAAATATGAAAATATTAGATAGTAAATTAAGAAATTTTAATAAAAAGTTAGAAGATTTATTATTAAGAAGAAAAACAAAAGTTCAAACGAGTTCTATCTCTGTTATTAGAATAATTAATGATGTAAAAAAAAATGGTGACAAGGCATTGTTAAAGTATGAGAAGAAATTTAACCAGAATAGAGTAATTAAACCTAGTCTTAGTCAAATTAAACAATCTATTAAATCTCTAGATCCTAAAGTAAAAAATGCTATCGATCTAGCTTATTCAAGAATTTACAAGTTTCACTCATTACAAAAATTTAAAAATATTTCTTACATAGATAAATTAAAAAATAAATTAGAATACAAATATCTACCAATCGAATCTGTTGCAATTTATGTGCCAGGATCATCAGCTTCTTATCCTTCAAGTGTTTTAATGAATGCTATCCCTGCGATAGTTGCAGGAGTAAAAAGAATAATTATGATTAATCCAGGATATAAAGGAAAACAAAATGCTGCAGTATTATATGCAGCAAAAAAATGTAAAATTAAAGAAATATATTCTATTGGTGGTCCATCAGCGATTGCAGCAGTTGCTTATGGAACAAAAAAAATTAATAGAGTGAACAAGATTGTGGGTCCTGGTAATAAGTATGTAGCAGCTGCTAAAAAGGAAGTTTTTGGGGATGTTGGTGTTGAGGGAATGATAGCTGGACCATCGGAAGTAACCGTTGTTGGTGACAGATTTTCAAATCCAGGCTGGATTGCAAGCGATCTTATTGGTCAAGCAGAACATGATGAACTTGCTCAATGTATTTTAATTTCTAAAAGTAAAGACTTAATTAGTCAAACTAAAGGTGAAATTTTTAAACAATTAAAAAAAATTCCAAGAACAGCTATCGCAAGAAAAAGTTTATCAAATAACGGAATTTTAATTCAAGTAAACTCAGATAAACAAATAATTGATATTGTGAATAAAATTGCTCCTGAGCATTTAGAATTAAATGTAAAAAATTACAAATCTTTTATTTCAAGAATTAAAAATGCTGGTTCTATTTGTTTGGGAAAATATGCTGTGATGGCAATGACTGACTATAATGCTGGTTCAAACCATATATTACCAACTAATGGTTCTGCTAAATTTTCAAGCGGTATAAGTGTTAATGAATTTTACAAAAGAATTTCATATATAAACTTATCAAAAAAGGGTATTGAAAAGCTTGGACCATCAGTTATAACTCTTGCAAATTATGAAGGGTTGGCAGCACACGCTCAATCTGTGAAAAAACGAATTAGGAGAAAATAAAATTTGTCAAAACAAGATTTACTTGAATTTAAGGGTAAAGTAACTGACCTGTTACCTAATGCTATGTTTAGAGTTCAATTGGAAAACGGTCACGTAGTTACAGCACATACTGCAGGTAAGTTAAGAAAAAACAGAATTCGAGTATTACAAGGTGATAATGTGACTGTAGAAATGACACCTTATGACCTTACTAAAGGCAGAATTATCTTTAGAGGTTAACTTTTTGCCTCGGTAGCTCAGGAGTAGAGCAGAGCCCTGAAAAGGCTTGTGTCGGAGGTGCGAATCCTTCCCGAGGCACCACCAAAACATCTTGAAATTAATATACAAAGAAATTAACTTCTATCTTAAATAAATAACAAAAGGACGAGTAAAAAGATGAGTACAATTCAAGGAAAAGTAAAATGGTTTAATGGCAAAAAAGGTTATGGTTTTATAGAGAGAGACGATAAAGAAAAAGATGCCTTTGTTCACGCCAGCGCAGTAAAGGCTGCAGGAATGAGATTTCTAAATGAAGGAGATAAATTAGAATTTACTTTAGAGGATGGTCCAAAAGGCCCCTCAGCAGTAAATTTAAAAAAATTAGATTAATTTAAATATTTTACAAGGGCGTTTTCTTAGAAATAAGAAAACGTCTTTTTCTTTTTAGGGTTGAATAATTTTAATTTTTGTCTAAAACGCTGCTCATGAATAAAAATGAGACTAATTACAAATTAAACTCAGGTACTCTTAGAATTGCTCTCAGAGGAACTAATAGAGGTGTGCACGCTCATTTCCACGCTGGCTAAAGCTAGCGAATAATCATTTATATTATAATTTTAAATAACAAGAAAATAAGATAAAACAAAAAAGGATATGCCTTGATGGTGAAATAGTATCACGTCGGTTTGTGGATCCGAAGTCGTAGGAGCGTAACCTACTCAAGGTACCAAAAAATGAATAAAGAAAATAAATTAATTCCTGGATTACCCTCAGGTTTTGAAGATAGATGGAATAAAAAATTACTTCTCAAAAAAAGACTATTAAAGGTTATTGAGAAAAATTTTATAAAATATGGATTTGATCCATTAGAAACACCATCATTTGAAATTAGTGAAAATATAGGCTCCTTTCTTGCGGAGGACGAAGATAATCCTATGTCTGATGTGTTTACATTCGATGATGGTGAAAAGAATATTACTTTAAGATATGACTTATCAAGTCCACTTGCTAGATTTGTTGCACAAAATAATCAAGAGCTTCCTTCAATATATAAAAGATATGCAATTCAAAATGTATTTAGAAATGAAAAATCTGGAAATGCTAGGTATAGGGAATTTACCCAAGCAGATTGTGATATAGTTGGAAACGTTAATCCAGCCCAAGCCAATGCTGAACTGTGTAATTTGATCTCAAATACTTTAGTAGATTGTGGTTTAAAAAAAGATCAGTTTACTATTAATGTCAGTAACAGAAAAATCGTTCAAGGTCTGATTGAGGATTTGAAAATTGAAAAAGATAAACAAATCAAAGTAATGAGAGCTATAGATAAACTTGATAAACCAGGTTTTGGTTTAAAGGGTGTTGAAGAATTATTAAAAAAGGAAAGAAAAGATAAAAGTGGAGCTATAACAAAAGGAGCAAACCTAAGTGATGTGCAAGCTTCAAAAATCTTAAATTTTTTAAGGATTAAAGATTTAAAGGAACTTAAAGAAAGTTTTAAAAATCCTGTTACCCAAGAGGGCATTAAAGAATTAGAAGAATTATTTGAAGTTTTAAACTTTGGAAATTATTCTGATCAAGTAAAAACTAATTTTACCATAGTTAGAGGTCTAGATTATTATGATGGGTTTTGTGTTGAAACAAATCTAAATTTTAAAGCAAAAAATATTAAGGGTAAGCAAGTTGATATTGGAAGTATTTGTTCAGGCGGACAGTATAATAAATTAATTTCAAGATTTAAGGGTGTAGATATTCCAGGGACAGGTGTGAGTATTGGTGTTGATAGATTGCTATTTGCAATGATACAATTAAATCAAATAGAAGTTGATACACAAAATCCAGTTATTGTTTGTGTAATGGATGAAGAATATTTAAAAAATTATTATGAAATTTTAGATAATTTAAGAAAAAATAATATCAATTCTGAAATATTTTTGGATAGTAAAAAAAATCTAGGTAAGCAACTTACTTATGCTAACAAAAGAGAATGTACAGTTGCAGTTATCTGCGGTGAAAATGAATTTAAAAATAATAAAATAACATTAAAAAATCTACTTGGGGCTAAAGGGGAGAATAACCAAATTACATTTCCAAAAGAAAATTTAATAAATGAAATCAAAAAATTTTTCTAACAAAATCCTTAGATCAGTTCAGTCTAAAGGATTTAAATATATTGAATTACCATCAGTTATTGAGACTAATCATATAGTTCAAAGATCTGGTGAAAGTTTTAGAAAATTTATTTTTTCATTTACAGATCAGACAGGTAATGAATTATGTTTAAGACCCGACCTTACCATTGCTTCTTGTCTTAGATATTTAGAAAACAATTTAAAGGGCAAAGAAAAAATATTTTATAGCGGACAGGCCTATAGAAAATCTCAAAATAAAAAGGACTCTATAATCCGAAATCAAGTTGGTTTTGAGATTATAGGATCAAAAGATGAAAAAAATGATGACAAAGAAATAATAAATACATCACTTAAATCACTAAAAAATTTGAAATACTCAACTGGCACACTCACAATTGGCAATGTAGAAATTTTTAATCTTCTAGTATCTAAATTAGATATACCGAAAAGATGGAAATTAAGACTTACAAGACATTTTTGGCGAGAAGATTATTTCAGTGATTTGCTAAAAAGATTAGAGACAAATTCTGATGTAGATCCAACTATTGTTGAAGTTGATAAAAGACGATATTTAAAAATGTTAAAGGATAATCAATCATCAATTGTTGCAGGTAGAACATTAAAAGAAATTTTAGAAAGGTTTGATAAAAAGATTAAGGATCCAAGAAGAACAAGTAAAGGAAGTAATACATCAAAAATCATTAAAGAGTTTCTAAAAATTAAATGTCCAATAAATAAAGCTGCAAAGGAATTAAATAAATTCTTTAAAAAACATAAAATAAACCTTATTGTTGATCAGAAATATTTTCCTGTCTCAAAAAATAAAATATCTAAATTAAGTGTGGTTTTCTCATCAGCCTTTGGTAGACAATTGGAGTATTACACTGGCATAGTTTTTAAAATAGACATCAAATTAAAGTCGAAAATTATTAATTGTTGTAATGGTGGTCGTTATGACAAATTAATTTCTGATCTTGGTTCAACAAAACAAATACCAGCCGTTGGAGCGGCTTTTAATTTAAATTACCAATCATGAAAAATTTAATAAATATAGGAATACCAAGTAAGGGACGGTTAAGAAAAGATGTTTTAAAAATTTTTACTAAAAAAAGATTAAAGCTTATTTCTGAGCGAGGAGAAAGAGATTTGATAGGTTCAATAAAAAATAAATTAAACATAAAAATTTTATATTTGCACGCTAGAGAAATTATTGAAAGATTAGGAGATGGCTCTTTAGATATTGGCTTTTCGGGTTTTGATTTATTAAAAGAAAGTAAGATAAATACCCAAAACAAAATAAATGTTATTAAAAAACTTGATTTTGGAAATGCTAATCTAGTTGTAGCTATACCTGATCCTTGGATCGATGTTCAAACAATAGCTGACCTTGAAGAAATTGCATTTGAATTTAAAGATAAAAAGAAAAAAAGATTAAGAGTTGCAACTAAGTATCCAAATTTAACTAGGGATTTTTTATTTTCTAAAGGTGTTACTCAATTTAAATTGGTTGATAGTTTAGGAGCAACTGAGGCGTACCCTTTTACTGGTTCAGCCGAATTAATTACAGACATAACATCTACAGGTGAGACCCTTAGAGCGAATAACCTACGTATATTGAAAGATGGAGAAATCTTAAAATCTCAAGCTTGTATTTTTACTTCAAAAAAAAATAGTAAAAAAGAAGGTTTAAAAAACTTTGTTGAATTACTTTCTAAGTAATTTATCTTTAAAGTATATGAGAATAATTTTGATGATATCTAAATTTCTTATTATTGCATAAGTAGCTATTAGAACCCCTATTCCAAAAATAATTTTCAAAATAAGATATAATTCCATAAAAATCCCTTATAATACAAGTTACGAATCATGGACACAATTTTATTAATAATTTTGATTTTAATGTTTGGAGCAATCTTGGCTATTTTGTATTTAAATATTAATTCCAAGAAAGAGAACAGAGCTGATGAGACTAATGAAATAGCAAATTTGAATGCAGAAATTATTAGATTAAAAGATAGCTTAAACTCTACAATCAATACATCTCTAAGTTCGATGTCTACCTCATTTAACTCTTTATCAACTGGGGTTACAAAGGATATGACCGAGGCACTCACTAAAGTTGATGAGAAGGTTGGTAATTTCAATGAACAAGTAAAGCTCTTAAATCAAAGTCAAGAGGGGATTACTAAAATTTTAGCAGGGGTCAAAAAATATGGAACTCTAGCTGAGTATTCTTTGGAT
>QCOL01000003.1 GCA_003212925.1 Pelagibacteraceae bacterium AG-430-P08
GATCTATATAATCCGTAATATTTTGTTGGATCCTCCTCGTTTACCCCATATTCTTTGCTAGATACTCTTTGCATCGGCACAGCATAATAAGTAATTTTATATCTTTTGTAAGGTTGAGCAGTATCTCTTTCAACAAAGTCTCCATAAACAATGTGAATTCTATCGCAACAAAAATCATCTGGATTATGTTTTCCATCTAACCCTTGAACATACGATCCTCCTTCATCAAGGTCAGGCTCAATATCTGCGTAATTTAATGTATTCTTATAAATTATTATTGGCGCATGACTATCTTCTCTAGTTTTCTCTGTATCACCAGCCACAAATTCAAGATAATCTCTTTTTGGATAGTCTGTATTTGCATTTGAAAAAGTACCATAATGATACTTAAAGCCTGCCAATCTAATATCTCTCATCATTAGTGTAACAATGTCTCTACCTGATCTACTTATTCCAGCTACATCACTTACTTGACTGTATGAATTGCTTACTACCGTATAGGTCGTAAACATTGCTGCCATCATAATCGCAGAAATAACTACTCCAATTAGAATTTCGATTAATGTAAATCCAGTAATATTATTTTTATATCTAGCCACCGAACCCCTCTAGTTCATCATCATCTCGATCACCTTCTGATGAAATATAATCTGAATAAGTATTTTTAATTTTATAATCTGATTGAAAATATAAAAATTTTCTTTTTTTACCATCGTTCAAGTTTATTTGAATTCTTCCAACATACATTGCTTCATCATAAATATTAGGATTAAATATTTGACAATCCCAAATACACATTTCAAACATATCAACAGTTTTAAAATCTTTTTTGCTTTTGCACCGTATTGATCTATCTTCTCCTAACATACGTGTCCATTTGATCACTTTATTATTTACAACATTTTCGTCTGTTTGAGCTCCTGGTCCATGAATTGGTTTTAAATTATCTTTGTTGTAACCGCTGGCGGCTCTTTGATCACAATTATCAAATTTTAGTGATCCAGGTGTAACTGTTCCAGCTGTATAGGCGTGGTTACTCCAACCTGGATTATCCCCCATTTCTGGTTCTTCTCCCCCTGTTGATGTTGAGCATTGAGGCCTATTTCCTCTTGAAAGCGCCATATAATATTCTGAAAATTTGAGACACCTAACGTCCTCATCATCTTTATTAATAAAAGCTTTTCCATCCTTGAAAAAAATCTCTTCCTTATCTACGTTATTCAAACCGCCTATTGAATCTTTATAACCGATAAAACCCTCAGCTATCATCGACGATAAGAAGTTTGCTTTGGTTCTTTCACCAGAAGTATTTATGGAAGTTACAGAAAAATTTACCATTTGAAATATGGCTATAAAACCTATTCCTATCAGAGCAGTTGATATCAATGCTTCTATTATAGTCAGTCCTTTTTGCTTAATATTTTTCATTTATTGAACTATCCATTGACTTGAATTTGAATTCCATTTCTCTAATTTAACGTTACCAAATCTTGACCAGCTAACAACATAAATAATGTCGTCATCGTCATCGTCATCGTCATCCGCTTCCTCTGGTTGAGCACCCCCTTCTTCTGTCTCAGTTAATTCGATGTCCTCTCCTTCTGGGTCCTCACAAGTTTCAGTATTACGGGAACAAATAAAAATAGTTTCAACTACTTCCGCGTTATCACCAAAATCTAAACCACCACTAAATAAAGAGCCATCTTTCGAAAAACATACAACACCATTTGTTATATCGACTTTAATTTCATCTGTTTGATAAAATCTGACCTCTGCATTTTGTCTATCAGTACCAAAATGATCCCAGTAATCTTCAGCAAGATCGCCAGATAGACATACATCTGTACCATCTCGAAAAACTCTTGTTGAAATGTTGGCCATTAACATTCCGTTAGTACTGAAAGATACATTGGCTCCTGTAACGTCTACTTGAAACTGTCCAAATCCATATAACCCCCTTTGAACTTGGGAGGTAATACTAGTTACTATATCTCTTACTCTTTCTGCTTCAGCTCTTACTACTCTGTCTTTATTCCAAGAATTAAATTGTGGAATACCTATTGCTGAAATTATTCCTACCAGTGAAAGAACAATTATTACTTCTAAAATTGTAAAGCCGTTAATTTTCTTTGGTGTTGATTGCATCAATTTTTCCTGCTTGAGCTAGATTCTCCAATGATTTTGTCATTGTGATCATTCCATCTTTTACTGCAGTCTGCATGATGCTTGGTATTTGATGAATTTTTGCTTCTCTGATTAAGTTTTGTATTGGAGCATTACATTTCATTACTTCAAAAGCACCAACTCGACCGAGTCCATCTTTGGTTTTTAATAATCTTTGAGTTACAACCATTTTTAAAGATGTTGATAATTGTGCACGTATTTGAGCTTGTTGCTCTGGAGGAAATACGTCAATAATTCTGTTAATTGTATTGGGTGCTCCACTAGTGTGAAGCGTTCCAAACACTAAATGCCCAGTTTCTGCAGCAGTTAAAGCCAAACTTACAGTTTCTAAATCTCTCATCTCACCTACCAATATAACATCAGGGTCTTCTCTAAGAGCAGCCTTTAATGCGCTTGCAAAGGATTGTGTTTGTTTTCCTACTTCTCTATGAGAGACTATACTTTTTTGGTCGGTATGTATGAATTCTACTGGATCTTCTACTGTTATAATATTAGCAGTTCTTGTTTTATTGATTTCATTAACAATTGCAGCCAGTGTAGTTGATTTTCCAGATCCAGTTGGTCCAGTAACCAATACTAATCCTTTATGCATATCAATTATATCATAAAGAACATCTGGCAAATCAAATTGACCCATCTCTGGTATTTTGCTTTCTACACGCCTTAAAACTGCTGCTGGACCATTTAGAGTTTTATAGAAATTAGCTCTAAATCTTAACCCACTTATAGTAACAGCAGAGTCTAATTCGTGGGTATCTTGAAATTTTTTAGTTTCATGCTCATTACAATTTGTAGTCATCATATCGATTAGATCCTGTGGTTTAACTACAACATCCTTAACCATTATGATTTCTCCAGTTTGTCTATAAGCAAGTGGAGAGCCTGATCTAATATGAAAATCAGAAATTTTTTTATTGTTTTTGGCTAATTCTTCTAATTTTTCAAACATTTTATTATTTATTCACAGATATTATAAAAAAACAATAATATAGTTTCATCAAATTAACCAGAATAGGTCGTTGTTTGATATAATTTAAAATATTGATTTGTAATATAGTTTGGCTTGAGCACCAAAGGTCTCTTGGCTCGAATAAAGACCATCTAAATTTATAGAAAATAAACTATTGTCTAAAGGTTGAAATTCATAATCTAATCCAGCAGTGATAGTAATTTCTCTTGATAAATCATCATCTGCTTGATACTCCGCTAATACATTGTTAACACGAAACTCTTGAGTTTCTTCCATAATTGCTTCTCTGAAATCAGCTAGCCAATTGAAATATAATTTTGATTTATCATCATTTAAAATCAAATATTCATCGCTGAATGCTATTGATGCGTTTATAAAATCCTTTTTTTCCCATTTGTAATAGTGGCTTTCTTCGTGTTTAGGAGTGAAGCTGTAACCTATGGAATAACTAAAATCAGGTATCTCATCATTTAAAAACTTTGTTCCTAAAACAGCATCGTAATTGAAATACTCGTCCTCTACATCTAAAAATCCGCTAGTGGTTGTGTTCGTAAGAATTCTTCTTGTACTTTTATTTAACGTTACACCCGTTACAAAAAAGGTTTCAGAATTTGAATTAAATTTAGTTAGTTTTTCATCTAAAAGTAGACCAGCTGAAATGCTAACACGATCTATATTATGATCTTTAGAAAATTCTTGTCTTCCAGTTTCAATGGAGAATATCTGATTTGAGTTTTGCCCTGGTTGAATTATGTTTGCTCCAGCTCTCAAATTAGTATGTTCCAACCTTAAGGACTCTTTTTCTCCTTGTCTTTTTTCAAAAGATGTAAACATCTCTGTCCATGCATCTTCTTGATTTAAATATTGTTCACTTCTTTTAAATTTGGTAATTGAATTTCTTAGCTTAATTGATTTATGTCCAAGTTGCTCATCTAAAATTTCACTTCCACCTTGTCCCACTGAACCAGCAGAACCTTTAACTATAATATTCCCATCAAGATCTTCTAAATCAAATGTACCCTGAGTTTCGTATAAATAAGATTGTCCAGCACCATGTTGAATTCTTAATTTATTTCCTGTTCCATCAGAGTCGATTAAACCGATTACTTTACCACCATCTTTTAAAGTAACAGTATTATTATTACCAATAACATGAATAGATCTAGATGATGGGCTAAATCTATTTTCGATTGTCCCTGAGTTGGTTAATGTAGAGCTAGTATCGATTGCTATAGTTGGAGCATTTTGAGTATTATAAATATTTCCTGTGCTAGAGTTTGTGATAGTTGCATCTTCTGCAAGTTCACCATCAGACTGATAAATATAAATTGCTCTTTCAGAAGTGCTTCCCACTGCTTTAATTGTACCATGATTTGTAATTGTTAGTCCTGTTGCATCCTCTGTGGCTGTAGATTGTTGAACAATTACATTATATGTACCACTTATTGTAGCTCCTTCATTATTTGTAATCGTTGGATTTTGTGTATCTCTTAAATTAATAGCTTTCGAGCCATTCCCTATAACAGATCCAGAATTTGTAAGAGTAAAGCCTGATGTCTCTCTGACAAATATTGTATTTGCTTTACCTTCAATGGTTGCATTTTCTTCAATAACAACTGTAGCATTATCAATTTCAGGATTATAACCTTTTACAATTCTATCTAGTGCAGCGTTTTGGAGAGCAAATCCAGATTTGATAGTTAAAGTTGAGCTAGCTTGTAAGGTTTGTTGTGTATTAGTATCCTCTGCTATATTAACATCAGCACTGTTTGCATTTTTTATCAAAAAAACAAAAATTAATAAAAAAAAAATATTTAATAAGTGCTTTAAATTTTTACACATAGAAGCGATTTATAGTAAATTTAGCTTTAATTTTCATCTCTTAAGTTTAATTGAATAACTCCTTATTTGTGGGTTTTATGTACTTAATTTGTAATTATTCAATTACTTCAAGCTCCTCAATTATACTCACAATTTTTTTGCCGCTAATTACGGCATTTACTCTCGCACATTCATAATACGCAAACGAGGTTTCTTCTGCTATTTCTTTCATCTCCAAACATTTTGATCTGTTTTCCGTATACAAATGTTCTGTTAATTCTGGAGGATTGCCTAAATACATCATAAGACCGATGACTTCATCTTCTCTCTCAAAACCTGCTTTCTCCTCTATTTCGGCTACACGATTATCAACACCAATCTCAAAATCTTTAAATGCAACAAAACCTTTGTATGCAACAAAAGCTAAAATCAAATAAAAGACAAACTTAATTTTACTCATTTGGTTTCTTTAAAAACTAAACATACACCATTATTGCAATATCTTTTTCCGGTTGGCAAAGGTCCATCGTCAAAAATGTGTCCGTGATGGGCATTGCAATTTTTACAGTGATACTCTGTTCTTGCATAACCTATTAAATGGTCAGTTTTAGTTTCAAAAACATCTGGCAATGATTGATAAAATGATGGCCAACCTGATCCACTTTCATACTTGGTTTTTGAGTCAAATAATTTTACATCACAATTTGCACAGTGATAACTTCCCTCTCGCTTTTCATTATTTAATTCGCTTGAACCTGGAGGCTCAGTACCATCTTCAAACATAACTAATTTTTGTTCTGCAGTTAAATTTGAGTTCTTTTTACTCATACTATTAAACTAATTTAGCACACGATTGATGTAAATAAGAATGTAATTCTACAAGCTTTTTTGCGTCTTTATTATACCCACCACCTAAAACACCACAAAGAGGTATTCCTTTAGAAAAAAAGTTTTCGGTAACAATTTCATCTCTTTTTTTAACCCCCTCATCAGAAATTTTTAGTTTTCCAAGTCTATCGTTAAAATGAATATCGACACCTGCGATATAAAAAACAAAATCAAAATTTTCCTCATTTAATTGATTTAAATAAAATTTTAGTATCTTTAAATATTCTTTATCCTCTAAATCGTTTTCAAGCTCCACATCACAATCACTAATAGATTTTTTTGCAGGATAATTTGATTTAGAATGCATACTAAAAGTAAAAACATTTCTATTGTCTTTAAATATATCTGAATTACCATTGCCTTGATGAACATCTAAATCTACAATCAAGATTTTCCCAGCTAACCCTCTATCTAACAAATATTGTGATGCCACTGCCACATCATTAAAAACACAGTAACCCGCACCACCTTGATAATTTGCATGATGACTACCGCCTGCAGTATTGCAAGCTACGCCATAATTTATTGCTAACTTAGAGGCCAATACTGTGCCACCAGTTGCTATAAAAGATCTTTGAACTACACTATCCACTAATGGAAATCCTATTTTTTTTACACCAATTTCATCCAAAGTTTTGTTTTTAATATGATTAATATATTCCTCCGAATGTGCTCTCTTTAAAGTTTCTAATGAACAGGGGTAGGGTTCATGAAATTTTTTTACAATTTTATTGCTTATTAAATAATCTGCAAGATCACCAAATTTGTTTATTGGAAATTTATGATCATCTCCAATTTTTGCAAAATAATCTTTATGATTAACGACTGGTAATTCCATTATTATTCAATGACACGAATTGGTTTACCGTTTACACAGGCTTCAAGTGACTCGATCATTTGACTGTAAAAAATTTGATAATTTTCAGCGGTCACATATCCAATATGAGGAGTTAATAATACATTTGGTAAAAATCTAAGTTTATTATTATCTGGCAAAGGTTCCTTTTCATATACGTCTAACCCAGCTCCAGCTATTTCATTTGTGGATAACGCAATTATTAAATCGTCCTCGCTTATGATTGGTCCCCTAGAAGTGTTAATTAAAAAAGCAGATTTTTTCATTTTATCCATCTCTTTAATTGTAATACAGTCTTTGTATCTATCACCCCCTTGGACATGTATAGATAAAAAATCTGAGTTCTTAATTAAATCCTCTTTGCTACAAGGTAAAACATCTAATTCTTTGCAGGTATCTAAATTAAGATTTTCGCTCCATGCCATCACTTGCATACCAAATGCTTTTCCAATTTTAGCAACTTGCGATCCAATCTTTCCTAGACCAATTAAACCAAGTATTTTTCCTTTTAATTCTACTCCAATAGTAGTCTGCCAGTACCCTTGGTACATATTATCAATTTCCTCTTTTAGATTTCTTGCTAATCCGAGAATTAATGCCCAAGTGAGCTCAGGAACTGAATTTTGATTACTGTCTGTCCCACTAACAATTATTTTTCTTTTTTTTGCAGCCTCAAGATCAATGGACTTATTTGTTAATCCGCTGGTTATTATAAATTTTAATTTAGTTAAATTTTCAATTAAATTTTTTGTTACAGGAGTTCTTTCCCTCATAATTAATAGAGCTTCAAAATCAGCTAATTTATCAAGAGCATCTGCTTCATCCTCAAAAGGCTCACTAAAAATTTTGATTTCGTACTTTCCTGCTAATTTTTCAAGATCAACAAATTGTTGAGAGACATTTTGATAGTCGTCTAAGATAGCAACTTTAAGCATTTTTAATTTCCTTATTTGATAAAAATAAACCTAATATAATTAAAATTGCACCAATCAAGTGAAAAAATTTAAATTGCTCATTATAAAATAGTATTGCCATTATGGTGCTAAACAACGGAATTAAAGATAAGAAAATACCTGCTCTATTTGCGCCAATGATAGAAACAGCACCTGCCCAACAATAATAAGAGCCTATGCTTGGGAAAAGAGCTAAAAATATCAAAGTATAGACTAAATTTATATCGAACTTAATTAATTCTCCATTAGAGTATTCATATAAAAATTGAGGCAATACAGTTATCAAACCGAATGTACAAATAACATGAACTAAAGTTAATAACGGAAGAGTAAATTTTTTTTTCTTTAAGAGAGTTGAATAAACTCCCCACGTAATAACACCTCCTATCATTATCAAATCGCCTTTATTAAAATTTAGGGAAAACAAAATGTCTAGCTTAAGTCTGGTAATAATCGCCAGAATACCACACACTGAAATGATAAGCCCTAAAATTTGATATTTATTAGTTTGTTCAACTTTAAATAAAAAACAAAGTAAAATTATTATAGCTGGAATAGCTGTATTAAAAAGAGATGCGTTAATGACTTGGGTATGAATTAAAGATAAGTAAGTAAAAGAATTAAATAAACCAACACTTGTAAAACCTAAAAAAAATAACAAAGGTAAATTACTTAAAATCGTATCTTTATATTTAATTATTTCTTTAAAAGTAAAAGGTAACAATATAATCCAAACAAGTAACCAACGATAAAATACTAAAGTTAAAGGTGGTATCTCGACCAAGAAAGCATACTTGCCAACCATAAAATTACCAGCCCAGAATAAAGTTGCGCATACCAGCATGATATATGCTTTGGTACTTTGCATTTTGCTAATTGAATCTTGTTGAGCTATAAGGGGCTAAATTTAAATTGGTGTTTTCTTTAGCTATCATTCCAGAGACAATCTTTCCAGATATTGGTCCTAATGTCCATCCTAAATGATGATGACCGAAACAATAGAATACATTTTTATGATTTTTTGATGGACCCATAACAGGTAAAAAATCAGGTAATGTTGGTCTAAATCCTAACCATTCATCTTCATGATCGGGTAAATCTCCCAACATGTATTTAGCATTATTAATCAAATTTTTAATACGAGATTTTGATAAAGGATTTTTCAATCCACCAAACTCGACAGTGCCTACAACTCTTAATCCTTGTTCCATTGGAGTAATTCCAAATCCTCGATTTGAAAAAATAACTGGTCTTTGTAAAAGATGGTCACAATCTTTAAAGTGAACATGATATCCACGCTCAGTATCTAAAGGTATTTTTTCATCTAAATTATCAGTTAATTTTTTTGAAAAGGCTCCACAGGCTATCACCAATTTATCAAATGAAAATTTTTCAGACTCCGTTTTTAAGATTGGTAGTTCATCTTGAAAGTCTATACTTTTAACCTCCGTTTTTTTAAATTGCCCGCCCTTTTTTAGAAATAAATCAAAAAATTTAAGCAGGATTTTTTTTGGATTTCTTGCATGTCTTGCGTAAGGATAATAAACACCAGCATGATAAAAAGGTTTTATATTAGGCTCTAAATCATGAATTTCTTTTTTATTTACAAGTTGTTGCTGAACTCCTAATTCCTTTCTAACATTAATTTCCAATTCTCTGCTTTTTAAATCTTGATCGTTCCAAATATATAAGATTCCTTTGTTTTCAACTAAACCTTCAATATCGACTTCATCAAATAATTCATCATAAGCAGGTAAGGCTAAGTCTAAAATTTGGTGCATATTTTTTGCAGTATGCATCATTTTATTTTTTGTGGTGTTCAATATAAATTTCATAAACCAAGGGATCATTTTTGGAACATAATTCCATTTAAGTGCCAGTGGTCCTGTTGAGCTCATTAGCATAGCGGGAACGTCCAATAAAATATCAGTTCTATTTAAAGACAATGAAGCATAGGGAGAAAAATGACCAGCATTTCCGTAAGATGCTACAGGGCTTCCTGGATTTTCTCTATCAAATATCGTTACATCAAAACCTTTTTTCTGCAAAAATAAAGCATTGGAAATACCTTGAATACCAGCTCCAACTATACCTACCTTAAGTTTATTCATTCAAAGACTATATAATGAAATATTAATTAAGATTAAGCGACAAATTATACTTATGCAATGGATTGTTGACTATGAGTTTTGGCACTCATCACAATTCCAAATCCTATCATCGTGGCTAACATTGATGAACCACCATATGACATTATCGGTAAAGGTGAACCTACAATAGGGAGTAGACCTAAAACCATACTCATATTTATTACAACATATATAAAAATTGATGTTCCAAAGCTGTAACAAAATAATTTTGCAAAATAACTTCTAGAAAGCGCACCTATTCTGATAACTCGGTAAATTATTATACTATAAATTAAAAGTAACAAAACTGACCCTATAAAACCAAATTCTTCCGAAAAAAGGGTAAATATAAAATCTGTATGTTTCTCAGGTAGAAATTCTAGATAACTTTGTGTTCCTTTTAAAAAACCCTTACCAGTGAAACCTCCTGATCCAACAGCAATTTTAGATTGGATAATCTGATAACCGGCTCCTAGAGGATCTCTATCTGGATTTAGAAAAGTTAATACTCTAAGTTTTTGATAAGGTTTTAGAAAAGAAATGATAATTGGCAAAGAAATGATTGATAGTAAACAAGAATAAAAAAAATATTTATGATTTAATCCAGCAAACCACAATACAACTATTCCACTTATTGCAATAAGTAGTGAGGTGCCTAAATCTGGTTGTATAATTACTAAACTCATTGGAACGAATATGATTATTAAGGAAAAACATAGGCTATAAAAAGAGTTAACATGTTGCGCTTTCATTCGATGAAAATATTTTGCTAAACATAAAATAATAAAAATTTTCATCAATTCAGACGGCTGAATATTTAAAAAATATAAATCAATCCATCTTTTAGATCCTGATGCAGTAATACCAAAATTTATAGTCCAAATTAACATTCCTAAAATAACTGCATAAGATAAATAACCAAGAGAGAACCAAAATTTGATGTTGATAAATGAAATCACCAGCATCATTGAAAAGAAAACAACAAATTTTATGAAGTGACTTCTTGTATGAAATAAAACTTCACCCCCGTCAGTAGAATACATTGTTGCAAGACTAATAAATCCAAGAATTAAAAGACATGATAAAAGGATATAATCTAAATTTCCAAATTTTTGGAAAAAACCATTTTTGTTATTAAATCTTCTGTATTGGTACATTAGATATCCAAATATTTTTTGTTATCGTAATTTTTTCTAATTTCGTGTCTATCAATAATCATTTTAAATAATTTTTTAGCTAAAGGAGCTGCAACAGTTCCTCCAGAGCCACCATGTTCTATAATTATGCTTAACGCATACCTTGGGCTTTTATAAGGCCCAAATGCTACATATAAAGCATGATCTCTCTCTTCGTAAGGAATTTGAAATGTTTTAAGATCTAACTCACGATCTAGTTCAGTTATTTTCTTTACCTGTGAAGTTCCAGTTTTTCCAGCGAATCGATATTTAGGATCATCCAAACGAGATCTGTAAGAAGTTCCTCTCACTTCATTTGTAGAACTAAACATTGCATCTTGAACAATCTTGATATTTCGAGACTTTTTATATAATGGCGTAAACTTATCTGCATATTGATTGTCATCATTCACCACTATTTTAGGATAAATTTTGTATCCACCATTAGCTATTTGAGCAGTCATTAAACATAATTGTATTGGAGTTGTTTGAATAAATCCTTGGCCAATACCAGTAATTATTGTTTCACCAAGCACCCAATTTCTTCCTAATGCATTTTTTTTCCATTCTGTATTAGGAACTAAACCATTCTTTTCATTATCGAATACATCTTTAAAAACTTTCTGCCCCAGTCCAAATTTTTTTGCAGTAACACTTAATCGATCTACACCTAACCGCCTTGCAACTTCATAAAAATATGTATCACAAGATTGCTTCATTGCTTCTCTTAAATTTACAAATCCGTGTCCTTCTTTTTTCCAACAATGATAAGTTTGCCCGTACAATTCTAAAGGATTTTTGTGTCCTTTACATTGAACTGTAAAATCTGGTTTAATAATTTCATTTTCTAAAGCGGATAAGGCAACTATAGGCTTTATGGTTGATCCTGGTGAATAATTTCCTGATAATGATTTATTTACTAGGGGTTTCATTGGATTGTTTCTTATCAGTTGCCATTCATCTTGGCTTATTCCAAAGACAAAAGAGTTGGGATCAAAGGACGGGGAAGAATGCATTGCAATAATTGCACCTGTATAAATATCCATTACGCATATTGATCCAGCTTTTTCTTTAAGTAACTCATTTGTTAACTCTTGAATTTTTGTATCTATTGTAAGTTTGATTGTTTCTCCCTTATCTCCTTTTTGAAATGCTAATTGACTAATCCTTCTACCATAAGCATTAACCTCATATCGCTCCACAGAATTTGATCCAATTAATTTCTGTTCAAATGATTTTTCTAAACCTGTTTTTCCAACTTTTAATCCAGGTACAAATTTTTCTTTTATATTTTCATTTGTTAAAAGGTCATTTTCATTAGCCTGGCTTACATAACCCAAAACATGAGTGAAGTTTTCTTTATACGGATAATCTCTTGATATTGAAATGACTGGTTTAACACCATTAAGATCATAAAGGTGATTATTAATTTTAGAAAATTTTTCCCAACTTAAATTATCTGCAACAATTAATGTTTCCCATGGTTTTATTTCATTCTTTTTTTTTACAATTTTTTTAAATTGTTTATCACTTAATTCCAATAATTCTTTCACACGATAAATTACATATCTAAAATCCTCAACCTCCTCTGGTATGATATGGAGTTGGTACGCCTCAAAATTTCCAGCAATCGTGTTTCCAAAATAGTCTTGAAATTCTCCTCTAATAGGGGGTAACTTCCATTCTCGAATTCTATTTTTATCAGATAGTGTTAAGTATTTTTTATTCTCTTTAACTTGTAAAAAAAATAATCTACTAACTATTCCACCTAGAATGATAATTTTAGCTGTCGCAAGAATAAACATTCTTCGATTTAATGAATTTAATTTAATTGCACTGTCACTTATATTAATATTAATCATCTAAACTTTTTAAATACCTCTTAAAAAATATTGAAAATATTATGTAAAATAAAAATGTAAAAAAATTGTTCACAATAAAAAGTGTAATATCCAATTCATAAGAAAAAAACAAAAATAAAACTGAAAAATTGATTGAATTTATCAAACTAATGATAAACAAAAAATAGAACCAATCTTTTATTAAATTTGGACTGATTGTTATATTTCTAAGGTAAGTGGCAAATATACAAATTAAGATATATGACATAGAACTTATGCCTAAGGGTAAGCCCACAACAGTATCATTAAATAACCCTGCTAAAAAAACTAAAAAGTAATCAAATCGTTGATATGCTTTTAAAGCGAAATAAAAAATTAATATAAATGGAAAATTAAATGAAAAATAATCAATGTTTAAATAATTGAAATCAAATTCATTAAATACAGATATAAATAAAGCAAGAATTGGTAACCAAGTATATATCTTGTAAAGTAAATTTTTCTTTTGAAATCTAATCACTTATCTTTCCTTTTCGCATTATACATTCTTTATATTCTTCGGTACCTACTTTAAAACCAGTGCTAAAGAGTTTTTTAGATTGGCATCTTGAACTATAGATTAAATTTAATCTTAAAAATTCTAGCTCTTCTTGATCTAAATTATGTTGTTGAATAACACTTTTTTGAAACTCATTTTCTGACTTTAATATCTCAATTTGTTTAATTAAATCGTTAGTTAAAGTATTCAATTCTTTATTTTCCTCTAAAAATTTAGTGTTACTATCCTCTAAAATTTGCAATTCATCACTTATTAAGTCTAATTTTATTTGCTCAGTATTAGAAGAGACTTGTGTTTGATCATTTTCTTCAGTTTCAACAGTTGTAGGAATAATCTCATCAATTTCTGCAAAAACATATTTTAATTGACTAAAATCACTATAAAAGTTTATCAAAATTTTTTCATTTTCATCTTTTAAATCAATCGTTCCGACAGGAATTCCACTTTTGAAAATTGAGCCAGTTCCTGATGTATATGCAATTCCTTTATCGTTAATTTTGTTTATAAGATCGTTCTTGATATATCTAATTTCACCTTTTTTATCTCCATTGCCAACAACAATTGCTTGAACATTTCCTGGTGTAATAGAAACAGGAATATTTGAATTTAAGTCAGTTAATAACAATACTCTTGAATTTGTATAATTTACCTCAATGACCCGTCCCACAAGATAGCTTCGATCATAAATATTTGTTCCAATTTTTATCTTTTCCTTACTACCTTTGTTAATAATAATCGATCTTAAAAAAGGACTTTCATGATCAACTATTACTTTAGCCAAAATCTTATTTGAAGTAATGGTATAACCGTCAATAAGACTTTTGAGCTCCTCATTTTCACTTTTAATAATTTTTGTTGAAATATTTTCAGATTTTAACTGATCTAATTCCTCTTTGGTTTGTTTATATTCTTTATAAAAATTGGTGTATTCATTTAAATTTACATAAGAAGATTTGATAAAATTTTCAGGGATCGACACTATAAAGGAAGAACGATAAACAATTTCTTTTATTATCGACTTCGTTACAGTTATCGCCTTGAAATTAAAACTTGATAAAACAATTATAAATATTGAAAAAAAAACTAAAGTTAATAAAGAAAATTTTTGTTTTGTACTTTTATTTAAAAAAGCAGATCTAATTGCTATTATAAAATCATCTCTGCTTTCAGCCATCTTTCTTAATATTCAGTCAGCATCGTAGAGAATGTTTGTTCTTGATCCAGAGCTTTACCAGTTCCAATTGCAACACATGATAATGGGTCTTCAGCAATGTGCACCGGCAATCCTGTTTCTTTAGAAAATCTTCTATCTATATTTTTTAATAAAGCTCCACCGCCTGTCAAAGTAAGACCCATATCAACAAGGTCTGCTGATAATTCTGGTGGTGTAGCCTCAAGCGCATCTTTAATACCATTAACCATTTCTCTTAAAATACCATCTAATGCTTCTGCTGTATCTTCCTCAGTAATATTGACTTCTTTTGGAGTTCCTGATCTTAAATCTCTACCTTTGACAGCATAAGTATTATTATTTGATGGAATAGCGGTACCAATTTCTTTTTTAATTTTTTCAGCTGTGCTATCCCCTATCATAAGATTATATTCTTTTCTCATATAGTTAACTAATGCTCCATCCATAGCATCACCAGCAACTCTTAGAGATTTTGAATAAACTAAACCTCCTAATGACATGACAGCAATCTCACTTGTTCCACCACCGATATCAACAACCATTGATCCTGTTGCCTCTGATATTGGTAAACCTGCACCAATAGCTGCAGCTATAGGCTCCTCAATTAATTGAACTCTTCTAGCACCTGCCGCTAAAGCACTGTCCTGAATTGCTTTTCTTTCAACTGGAGTAGAGCCAGTAGGAACACAAATTAATATTCTTGGATTGGCGAATGTTCTACCTTTATGAACTTTTTTAATGAAATGCTTGATCATTTCCTCAGTGACTATAAAATCAGCAATAACACCATCTCTTAAAGGTCGAATTGCGCTAATATTTCCAGGTGTTCTTCCCAACATTGTTTTTGCCTCATCCCCTACAGCTAAAACTTGTTTTTTTCCAGTTTGCTCTACAATCGCTACAACAGATGGCTCATTTAAAACTACACCTTGTCCTTTAACAACAACTAATGTGTTGGCAGTTCCAAGATCGATGGCCATGTCTTGGCTCCATATTTTTTTAACACTATCAAATATTCCCATTATATACTCTCCTTCAATTTTTTTGGTTCTATATTTTTATATAGAGATTTTTTCTCTCTCTTAATAAGCATTTTGTTTAGAGCATTTAAATAAGCATTTGCCGATGCTACTAAAGTATCTGTGTCAGCAGACTGACCCACTGTAGTTCTATCATTTTCCTCTATCTTTACACTTACCGTAGCCTGTGCATCAGTTCCTTCTGTAACTGCATGAACTTGATAAAGAGATAATTTTACATCATGAGGATAAAGTTCCTTAATACATTTGAATATGGCATCAACTGGACCATCACCAGTTTGAGAAGTCTTTTTAACTTCTCCAAAAACATCTAAAGTCATGTCAGCTCTTTGGGGCTCACCAGTTCCAGCAAATACTTTTAATGATTTTAAGTTAATTGCATTTATCTTATTATCAATAATTAAACTATCATCGACTAATGCAACAATGTCTTCATCGTAAATATGTTTTTTCTTATCCGCTAAAATTTTAAATTTTCCAAAAGCTGCTTGGACAACATCATCTGTAACATCAGCATATCCTAAGTCACTTAGTTTATCTTTAAATGCATGACGTCCAGAATGTTTACCCATTACTAAAGATGTTTTTTTTACACCAACACTTTCTGGGGTCATTATTTCATAAGTCTCTCTATTTTTTAACATTCCATCTTGATGAATTCCTGACTCATGTGCAAAAGCATTCTTTCCAACAATCGCTTTATTAAATTGAACAGGAAAACCTGTAGCATTAGATACAATTTTAGATGCTTTGCTAATTAGTTCAGTTTTAATTGCTGTTTCATAAGGTAATAGGTCATCTCGTGTTTTTATAGCCATTACAATTTCTTCAAGTGCTGCATTACCCGCTCTTTCACCTATTCCATTTATAGTACATTCAATTTGTCTAACTCCTGCTGATAAACCTGACAAAGCATTAGCTACCGCTAAGCCCAAATCATTATGACAGTGTGCAGAAATAATAGCCTTATCAATATTTGGCACATTGTTTTTTATTGAAGTTATAGTTTTTGCAAATTCTTCAGGTATAGAATAGCCAACCGTATCAGGAATATTAATTGTTGTTGCTCCACATTTAATGGCAAGTTCTATGGTTTTATACATAAATTCTAAATTTGTTCTTGTGCCATCCTCACATGACCACTCAACGTCATCTGTAAATTTTTTGGCATAAGTAACACTTTCTTTTATAGCGCCTAAAACTTGTTCATCTGTCATATTTAGTTTATGTTTCATATGAACTGGACTTGTTGAAATAAATGTATGTATACGAAATCTTTTTGCGAATTTTAAAGACTCATGACAAGCGTCTATATCTTTTTTTGTAGCTCTTGCTAGACCGCAAGGAATTGAATTTTTTACACTTTTACTAATTGCGCTAACTGCTTCAAAGTCACCTGGCGACGATATTGGAAAACCCGCCTCAATTATATCAATTCCCATTTCATCAAAAACTCTTGATATCTGAATTTTCTCTTCAACACTCATAGAGGCGCCTGGCGATTGCTCACCATCCCTCATTGTTGTATCAAAAATGAATACCCGATCTTTACTGCTCATATTTTTTTTTATATGGGGAAATATACAACCTAACGTTTAGATTGCAAAATAAAACGACGTTTTTGACCCAATTTAATAACTATGAAAAGAATTTTGGCTTTTCGAAAGCAGAATTAACAAACTTTGAATTTTTTGACAATCTCAAGCTTATATCTTTAAGATTTTCTCTTACATATTTATCTAAACCAGTTGAGTACTTAAATTCTAAAATGCAGATATTTTTAAAATTTTTAATTATATCAACTTGACTTGAATTATTGAGAAAAACACTTTTTAAATCATAATCAATAGTAGCTCTAATTTTTCCATTCAAAGATATAAAATATTCTCTTTGATAGTGAGTCGTTAAAACTGGGTAAATAATTTTTTTTTGTTTAAGCTTTGAATTGATTGTTTCTTTTAATATCTTTAAATTCTTAAGACTGAAAACTTTTAGATCATGCAATTCTTTGATTGGCATACTTTCTTTTTTTGTCTCAAATCCTTTTTTACTTTTAGTCTCAATTATTGGATTTTTAGTAGTATTTTTTTCACCATACCATCTAACTCTAATTTTTTTTTTATTGCTTACACCGTCTAAATTTTCTCTTATAGATTTATAGTCATAAGTATCAAAATAAATTGAGTTAACTTTTCTTAGAGGATACTGTGTCCTAAAAAATAATTTAGATCTGATCAATGAGTTTATCAATGCTAGATAATTATTACTTCGAAACAACCACTTTCTTTCGAATCTATTTACTTTATTTTTCATGAATTCATTCTATTAATGAAAAGTTTTTTTCATACATTAAAGAAATAATTTTTTCTGGTTTCATTACAATTATTTCATCATCTATAAACAATTTTGCTGTTTTATCTTTGACTGATTTAGCAGAAAAATTTTTAAGTTTATAATTTTTTGCGTTAAGTGATGGAAAATTATATTCATTTTTTTTTTGATAAGCAGCAAATGGAATTTTTACTCCATCAAAATTTACATTTTGAGAATAAACTTCTGAACCATCTTTGCTTATTATACCAGCATATGAATTTGTTCCTGTAATTTCATAAATATTTATCCTGGAGTCTTCACCGGCACTTATAATTTTATCATTTACATTTTCAAAAAATGCATCCTCAATATCTACTTTAGATCCTGAAAAATCAATTGCGTCATTGTTTATATTTACAAAATTTGTCTGAATAATTTTTCCCTCGCTAAAATCGATATCAATTGCATCGGAAAAGATGTTGTTATATTTTGCATTTTTAATCTTAAATTTTGATCTAAAAATATTTATAGCATCCTCAGAAGAAATATCATTAAAACGCACATTTTCTATTTCTACATTAGTTTGATGGAAATTTATTGACCCTAAAATTATATGTTCAAAATTTTTTTTCAAATCATATCCGCTCAAAAATGAAAAATCTGTATTTTTAATTACAGATAGCTCATCGGTATCACTGACTAAAATACCACCTCCAAGATCTTCACTTTCCCCTGATATTACCACTCGTTTGCCATTACCTCCAATTTGCCAAGGAGAATTTGAAATTATAAATACTTTATTAGATAAAAGTAATTTTTGACCAGGCTTTATAACGACCTTATATCCTTTTGGAATATAAACATTGCTATTAATTCGAGTAGTATCATTTTTTAAAATCAAATTATTATTATCTTCATTAAAAAAATTTTTGTAATTTTGAAAATATTTTCTATGGAAATTTTCATAAGAATAATAAGAATTCAAATGATCAACTTTTAAAAATTTTCTTTTGTTATTAAATTTATTTAATAAAATTAGTTTATTGCACTTTAGATTTTGAGTATTAAACTTATCAAGTTTTATAGTTGTATTTTCGAAATTTTTAATATCTTGAGATATTTTCATTTCTATTTCTTTATCTTCGACTGAGCAAATAAGTCTCTCAGCAACTAATTGTTCATAGTTTTTATAATATGGCTTAAATAAATACTCTCCTTCATTAATTTTTAAGAGTTGTGCTTGGTCTTTTGTCTTTAATTTCTCTCTAATATTTTGAGCATGATATTTAAAATCGCTGATCAAAAAATAATACAACCCTATTCCATAATTTCTGCTATTATCATAAAAAAAATAATCTGCATAAATATGCGAGTTAATTTTTTCTATTTCATCCAAATTTTCTGCTAAAAAATTATCAATATATTTCTTTGAGCTAATTTTATTTAAATAGGATGTATACAATTTATAAAATTTTTGATTTAATTTTTTGTCTTTAAAGAAAAATTTCTTTATCCATGTAAATAATACTTCTTGTGTATTATTTGAATTTTCAATCATATCAATTAAGATCTTATTGTCATAATTAAGATTATACTTATGGTAGTTTGGCTTTAATCTGTGACCATCAAACGGAATTGGTTCGAATAAACCATTAAGAGGATTATAATAAAATTTAACGCTCTTAAGATAAGCGCCATGATAATTTGCTGTTAAATCTAAAATTGCGAAATATGCGGCCCATTTATCTAAATCAAAAACATCCTCCACATATAATTTATTTTTAAAAAAATCATGTAATTTTTGAGATGCTACATTTACAAGCAAATTATTTTCAGGTTTTTGCCAATACTTTTTATTATAAATTTCAAATACAGGATCATTGTCATTTTCACTTATATCTTCGTCTAAACCAAATATTGGTCCATTTCTCCTTTTGTTTCTCTCAATAAGTTCTTTTCCAAATCCCTCTTCAATTACATAAAGCCCTTTATCATCACCATTAATTGAAAGATTGATAAATTTATATTTAAGTTTAATTAATTGTTCTTTTTTTGAGAGCTCATGAAAAATCCATTCATGAATATAATTTCTTACGCGTGGTTTTTGTATTGAAAATTTTTTAATTCCAAAAATGTACTGATTCTTATCTAATTCTAATTTATAGGAAGATTTTTCCTTATCAGCAAAATGAATCATCCTATCTCCTTTAAGTCTTATATCGGCATTAAATTCATTTCCGTCATAAATAATTTTTGTTTTTACTTTGGGCATTTTATCTGCCGACGGTAAAACACCCTTAATAATTGAGTCATTTCTTAAATTTTCTAAAATAATTGTATTTTCAAATGGAATCTCAAAATCAATATTTTCCAATTCATAAAAATTACTTTTAACCGCTTTAAAGGCAATGATTGGCAAATATAAATATTCATATCTACCACCAATTGAAAGATACTCCAAAAATTTATCTTTTTTTTGAATAAATGTTTGAGATTGAAAAATAACAATTACTAAAATCGATACTGCAACTAAACTAGAAAAAAAGTAAAAATATAAAAAAGTTGTAAATTTGAAAAAACTATTTTTTTTTTTCCTTTCTTCTTTTTTGATAATCATAAAGACAAATCATCATTATATGCTAGGACAACTTTTGAATTTTTAAATTTTTTTTTAATTTGACCTGTTAGAATTGAGAGTTTCTCGAATTTTTTTGGTTTTACATCAAAGTTTATAGTTGTGTTATTTTCAGTTCTAGACATTGATATAAATTTTAGTTCAGAAGAAACTTTCCTTATATCATTAATTAGATTATTTATCTGTGTATCTGAAATATCTTGATCAATTATAACCCCAAGATTAATATTATCCTCAATACTTTTTCGGGAGTTTTTCATATATCCTGAATAAATAATGATTAAAATTAAAGCAAATATTATGCCAATTGTTGTTATGGCTAATTGATTAGCTCCACATCCTAAACCAATAGCAATAATAAGAAATAAATAAACTAATTCCTCTGGTTCTTTAATTGCAGCTCTAAACCTAACAATTGATAAGGCACCTACTAGTCCAAGAGATAATGCTAATGAACTTTTAACTATCATAATCACAATACAGGTAGTAACGGCTAAAATTACGAAGTTTTTAGAAAATTCTCTCCGATTCGATAAAGATGATGAATACTTAATATAAAATAATTGAACAAGGAAACTTAAAATAACTGCACAGATTAGACTTATAACGAAGTTTGGGATATCAATTTGTACGTTTTGATTTACAAAAAAATTTAAATCTCCTCTAGTGAGATTTTGAATCTGTTCCATTTACCCTTTATATTAATTTTTGTCACTATCTACTAGTTTTTTCTTTCCAATCCATGGCATCATAGCTCTTAAATTAGCTCCAACTTTTTCAACTGGGTGTTCTGCTAATTTAGCACGTGTTGCCAAAAAGTTTTTTTGTCCATTTTTGCACTCTTCCATCCATTGTTTGGTAAACTTTCCAGATTGAATATCCTCAAGTACTTCTTTCATTCTTTTCTTGGTTTCCTCTTTCTTTATAATTCTAGGTCCAGAAACATACTCGCCATACTCTGCAGTATTTGAAATTGAATAATTCATGTTTGCAATTCCACCTTCGTAAATAAGATCAACAATTAATTTTACCTCATGCAAACACTCAAAATAAGCCATCTCAGGTTCATATCCTGCCTCAACTAATGTCTCATATCCATTTTTAATTAATTCCACAAGACCTCCACAAAGAACTGTTTGTTCTCCAAATAGATCTGTTTCACATTCATCTTTAAAAGTTGTTTCAATAATTCCAGATCTTCCACCTCCAATAGCGGATGCGTATGATAGAGCTAAATCTCTTGCTTTACCTGTACCGTCTTGATGAACTGCCATCAAACAAGGAACTCCACCCCCTTTTTCAAATTCACTTCTTACGAGGTGACCAGGTCCTTTAGGAGCAACCATAAATACATCTAAATCTTTCCTTGCTTTGATTAATTCATAATGGATATTTAAACCATGAGCGAAAGCTAAACTTGTACCCTCTTTTATTCTTTGTTCTATATGATTCTTATATATTGTTGCTTGAAGTTCATCAGGAGTTAGGATCATACAAACATCAGCCCACTCTGCTGCATCTGATAAGTTCATTACCTTCAAACCTTTTGACTCAGCTTTTGCTTTACTTGCTGATTTGTCTCTTAAAGCAACGACTACTTCTTTAACCCCACTATCTTTTAAATTAAGAGCATGTGCATGCCCTTGACTGCCATAACCAAAAATAGCAACTTTTTTATCTTTAATTAAGTTTACATCAGCATCTTTTTCATAAAACATCTTCATTTTTTTCTCCTTTATAAATTTATTTAAATGTTTGAGCACCTCTGGTCATAGCTATTGCCCCAGTTCTTGAGGTGCTTGTAAGACCATAGGGTTTTAATTTTTTACTCATTTTATCAATTTCTCTTCTTAAAGCAGTTATTTGTACAACTACTGATTTATTTGTTTTGTCTAAAATTACAGGATTAAATTTTTTGCATTCTTTAAGACACTTTTCTATCTTTTTTTTTTGTGCAACAATTTTGAGTAATGCCATCTCTTTAAAAATGACATTTTTATCTTCTCTTTTAAAATCTGCAACTTTATGGACTGGAACTAATTTTTTCAGCTGAAGTTTGATTTGATCAATAACTTGTGGAGTTCCTGTTGTTACGATGGTAATTCTTGAAATATTTTTTGTTGCATCAACTTCTGCAACCGCTAAAGACTCTATATTATATCCTCTACCAGAAAATAACCCAACTACCCTTGCCAATACACCGGACTCATTATCAACCCAAACAACAAATATATGAGTATCTAATTTTCCTTTTTTAGTGGGAATACTATATGCTGATTTTGGAGATGACATTAAACTAATGATTTCCCTTTACCCGTAATCTTATTTTCTTCTTTATCACTTGGACCTAAAATCATCTGATTATGAGGCTTTCCAGATGGTATCATTGGAAAACAATTTTCATTAGGATCTACATGACAATCAAATATTACCGGGCCATTATAATCGATCATCTCTTTAATTTTATCATCCAATTCATCGGGATTATCAGCCTTGATACCTTTGCATCCATAAGCTTCAGCTAATTTAACAAAATCAGGTAAAGCCTCAGAATAACTCTCTGAATAATTTTTTTCATGCAGAAGTTCTTGCCATTGTCTAACCATTCCCATGTACTGATTATTCAGAATGAATATCTTTATAGGCAAATTGTACTGAACTGCTGTAGACATTTCTTGAATTGTCATTAAAACAGATGCTTCACCTGCGATATCGATCACAAGTTTATCTGGATGAGCAATTTGAACTCCTACAGCTGCTGGAAGTCCATATCCCATTGTTCCAAGACCTCCCGATGTCATCCATCTATTAGGTTTGTTAAATTTATAATGTTGGGCAGCCCACATTTGATGTTGACCAACCTCTGTTGTAATAAAAGTGTCTTGATTTTTTGTTAGTTCATATAATCTTTTTACAGCATGTTGAGGTTTGATCTCTTTATCACTATTAATAAAACCTAAGGAGTCTTTTGTTCTCCACTTTTGGATTTGTTCCCACCATTTTGAAATTCTTTGTTTATTTGAATCTTTTAATCCATTTTGTTTTTTATTTATTTTCTTGATAGCCAACTTTATTACTTCATTAACATCTCCAACTATTGCAAGATCTACTTTAATAATTTTGTTGATTGACGATGGATCAATATCAATATGAACTTTTTTTGATTTTGGAGAAAACTCATCGATCTTACCCGTTATTCTGTCATCAAATCTTGCACCGATGTTAATTAACAAATCACAATCATGCATTGCATTATTAGCTTCATAAGTTCCATGCATACCTAACATTCCAATAAATTGGTTATCATCGCCTGGAAATGCACCTAATCCTTGTAGAGTTGATGTAATTGGAAAACCAATTAATCTAACAAACTCTTTTAAAGTTTCACTTGCCTGAGGGCCTGAATTTATTACTCCACCCCCAGTGTAAACAACTGGTTTTCTTGCTTTTGAAATCAAGTCAATTAATTGATTAATTTCGTTTTCAGAAAATTTATTGTGTATTTTTCCGTTTAATTTTTTTTCTTTTTTAAATTTTGTGTAATTAGTTTTTGCAAATTGAATATCTTTAGGGATATCAATTAATACAGGTCCAGGTCTACCAGTTGTTGCTACTTTAAAAGCTTCATGCATAACTTTTGGTAATTCTTTAATATCTTTAACTAACCAATTATGTTTTGTGCAAGGCCTCGTGATACCTGTTGTATCACATTCTTGAAAAGCATCAGTACCTATTAAATGAGTAGGTACTTGCCCAGAAATACAAACTAAAGGTATTGAGTCCATATAAGCATCAGTTAATGCTGTAACAACATTAGTAGCACCTGGTCCAGATGTTACTAAAACTACTCCGGGCTTGCCTGATGATCTTGCATAACCTTCTGCTGCATGACCTGCTCCTTGCTCATGTCTAACAAGTATATGTTTAATTGATGTATGATTTTTAAGTTCATCGTATATTGGTAAAACTGCTCCACCTGGATAACCAAAAATATATTCAACCTCTTGATCTTTAAGACATTTAAATACAATTTCTGCACCGGTATATAATTTAGACATTCAAGCAATCTAGCTGAAGTTGTGCTAATTGGTCAAGACTAAGTAGAGAATATCTAAATTTTTTTTAAGAGCTTTTCCAAACCTGCGGGAGTAACTTTATTCCAATCTTTCATATGTCCTCGAGCCCAGGTGCTCTGTCTTTTGGCATATTGCCTAGTCTTTATTGATATTTTCTCGATTAATTGTTCTGTTTGGATTTTTTTTTGAAGATATTGCTTAATCTCACTTATTCCAATTGCTTTACTAAGACTTTTATTTTTTGGAACTCTCAATTTGATAAATTTTTTAACTTCTAAAATTGCACCTAGTTTAATCATATTTTCAGATCTCTGACTTATTTTGTCTAATAAATCTTTTCTTGGAAAATCAATACAAATTTTATAAAAATCATTGTGATCGTAATCTGACTTTGTGTTTTTAAACCAGCTAATCATAGACTTTTTTGTAAACGATTTAATTTCATATGCTCTTAAAGATCTTTGTACATCTAAAGAATTGATTCGATCTTTAATTAAAGGATCTATTTCTAGTAACTTTAAAAAAAATTTTTTTTGTCCTATCCTTTTATGTAAATTTCTTACTTTATTTCTAAAATTAATAGGAATTTTTGGAATATTAACTAAACCATCTGTCAAAGCTTTAAAATAAAGACCAGTGCCTCCTACCAATATTGGTGTTTTTTTAATTTTTCTACATTGCAAAATTTTTTGTTTTGCTAATTTAAGCCAATCTCCTGTAGAAAAATTTTTTTTAGCGTTTTGAAATCCGTATAAATGGTGTTTGATATTTTGATAATCTTTTTTAAAAGGTCTTGCTGTTAAAACCTTTAGTTCTTTATAAACTTGCATGCTATCAGCATTTATAATCTGACCTGAAATTTTTTTTGCTAGTTTAATTGCAAATTTAGATTTTCCAGAAGCTGTAGGTCCATAAATTAAAATAATTTTGGATTTTAAATCCATGAACTAATCTAATTTAACACCTATATATCTTTTCTGATTTTGGCTATTATAGATCACAAGTAAAATTGTCTTCTGGTTACTATTTAAAACTTGTTTTAAAGCTTGATTTAAGTCCTCAACATTTCTTATCTTTTTCTTCTGAGCTTCTAGGATAATACTATTTACTTCGATCGAGCCAGTTAAAGGACTATTTTTTTCAATACTTGTAATCACGAGACCACTAGTTTGGTTGGGTAAGTTTCTCGTTCTAATATCTTGATCAGAGAGTTTTCTTACTTTTATTTTCAGATTCTCAATTAAGGTTTCTTTTGGTAGTTCCTCTTTTTTTTCTGAAATTTTAAAATCTTCTGATGTCTCCAATCTTCCAAGTGTAATTGTTTTAATAATTTCTTTTTTATTTCTCCAGATTTTAACTTTTACTTTTTTTCCAACTTCAGTTCTTGCAACAATTATTGGAAGTTCTTTCATTTGATTTATTTTCTCACCATTGAATTCCAAAATAATATCTCCACTTTTAACTCCAGCTTTTTCAGATGGGCTATTAGGTGCAACACTTGCTACTAAAGCTCCTCTTGGTTCATCTAATTTTTCAACATCTGCAATTTCTTTTGTTACATCTTGAATTCTAACTCCAAGCCATCCTCTTTTTGTTTCTCCAAATTCAATTAATTGATCAATTACAATCTTTGCGCTGTTTGATGGTATTGAAAAACCTATTCCTACATTTCCACTTCTTCCAAGAATAGCCGTGTTAATTCCTATCACATTACCATTCATATCGAACAAGGGACCACCTGAGTTTCCTGAGTTAATAGATGCATCTGTTTGAATATAATCTTCATATCTTGATAATCCAATGGATCGATTTCTTGCAGAAATTATTCCTGAAGTGACTGTGCCACCTAACCCAAATGGATTTCCAATAGCAATAACCCAATCACCTATTCTTGCTTTATCTGAGTCACCAAATCTCACAGGTAAAAACTTTTCTTTTGACTCAATTTTTAGTACTGCAATATCTGAAAGAGGGTCTGCTCCAATAACTTTTGCTTTAAATTTTTTTTCACCATTTACTTGAACAACAATATCCTCTGCCCCTTCAATCACATGATTATTTGTAACTAGTATTCCTTTTTCATCAATAATAAATCCTGAGCCCAGTGCTGAGGATTGTCTTTCTTGAGGTGTTCCAAATTCTTTAAACATATCACCAAATGGTGAGCCTGGTGGAAACTGAAAATTTGGAAATGGATTACTTCTCTCAACAATAGTTTGGGTTGTTGAAATATTCACTACTGAAGGCATTAATTTTTCAGCTAAATCTGCAAATGAATTAGGAATATTTTGAGAATTAGATACTGATGAAAAATTTATTACTAATATTAAAGAGAGAAATATTGCTTTTATTTTCATCATTTTAACTTTTTGCGTAATAAATAATTATAAATCCTATTAAAGCAAAGATTAATCCACCAGTACGTAATTGACTGTCTTTGATTAACTCCAGCTTTTTCAACATATTCTTCATTTTTGATGGAAATAAGGCATACAAAATTCCTTCAATAAAAAAGAATAGACCAAATGCAATGATCAATTCTTTCATCAAAGTTTACTCTGTTTGTGGTTTTATATTTCCAAAAAATTTAAAGAATTCGCTGTCTGGAGATAGAATTAAAGATGTTTCTCCACCTATTAAAGCTTTTTCATAAGCTTGCATCGCTCTATAAAATGCAAAGAATTCTGGATCTTGTCCAAACGCTGCAGCAAAGATGTTGTTTCTTTTACCATCTCCTTCACCTTTCATAATTTCCGATTTTTTTTGAGCCTCAGCTAAAATTACAGTTACTTCTTTGTCAGCAGTCGATGTAATTGTAACTGCCATTTCAGCTCCTCTTGCTCTAAATTCTTTTGCTTCTCTTTCCCTCTCTGTTTGCATTCTTCTAAAAATTGCATCACTGTTAGCTTGGGGAAGATCAGCTCTTTTAATTCTGACATCAACTATCTTTATTCCAAAATTTTCTGCTTCATTATTTACACCTTCTTGAATTAAAGCCATTTGTTTTGTTCTGTCCTCTGAAAGTAAAGTTTGAAGTTCTTGTTGTCCAAGAACGTTCCTAATTCTTGAATTAATAATGGTAGCCAATCTTGATCTTGCCACTCTCTCATTTCCAACTGAAATATAAAACTTAAGTGGATCAACTATTTGAAATCTTGCAAATGCATCAACTATTAATCTCTTTTGATCAGAGGCAATTACTTCTTCTGGTGGTGTATCTAAATTAAGTATTCTTTTATCTAAAAAGACAACGTTTTGGATAAACGGAATTTTAAAATTTAATCCAGGTTTTAAAATTATTCTTTTTGGATCACCAAATTGAAGAACAATTGCTTGATTAACTTCTTTAACAATAAAAATTGAAAAGAACGCAACTGCTGCAAGTGCAACAATAATTCCGGCTGTGATTTTTCCTGCATTCATATTAATTTGTTACTTTCTTTTTTTGCAATTCAGGTAAAGGTAAGTAAGGCACTACACCTGAACCTGCATTTTTTTCAATTATCACTTTATCAATATCAGCTAAAACTTTTTCCATTGTTTCTAAATACATTCTTTCTTGTGTTACAGATTTTGCATTTTTATACTCATTATAAATTGCTAAAAATCTGCTGGCTTCACCCTCAGCTTTTGCTACGACTTCTTTTTTATACGCTTCAGCAGCTTGTAAAATTTTTTCTGCTTCCCCTCGGGCTCTTGGGATAACATCGTTTGCATAAGCTTCAGCCTCATTCTTTGATCTTTCCATATCAGCTCTTGCAGCCTGAACATCTCTAAATGCATCAATCACCTGATCTGGTGGATCGGCTTTTTGTGTTTGTACTTGTGTGATTTGAATACCACTAGTGTATTCATCTAAAATCTTTTGAATAATTTCTTGGGTGTCTGTCTCAATGACTGATCTACCTTCAGTTAAAATTGGTTGAATATCAGATCTTGCTATTACTTCTCTCATAGCAGTTTCCGCTGCTGCTTTAACGGTTCCCTCTGGATCTTGTATTTTAAATAAAAAATTTCCCGCATCTTTTATAACCCAAAAAACTGAAAAATCGATATTAACAATATTTTCATCCCCTGTTAGCATCAAACTTTCTTGAGGAACATCAGCTACACCACCTTGAGATGTAAAACCACTGTCTCTCTCAGATCTAAAACCAATATCAATTCTATTAACTTTTGTGACCTTTGGAGTAAGCACAGACTCTACTGGAAAAGGAATATGATAATTTAATCCTGGCTGAGTTGTTTTCACAAATTTACCAAATCTTAGAACTACTCCTTGCTCATCTGGTAATACTCTATAAAGTCCACTTGCTAGCCAAACGAAACCCAAAATAATTAAAACTAAAATAGCTTGTTTACCACCTGAAGAACTTCCACCAGGTAAAAATTTCTTTATTTTTTCTTGAAACTCTCTAATAATTTTATCTACATCTGGGGGAGTTGGACCTCGACCTGAGCCATTGCCACTTCCGCCACCGCTTCCTCCTGGAGGTGTGCCCCAAGGACTTCCACCACTTTGTCTAAAATCATCTGACATATGGCAATCTATATAATGTCTTTATGTGGAAAAACAAGTTAAGATCCGATTATGCCAAAGGAAAAACCAGAATTAAGTGACGCAATGAGAGCTAAAATGGGTAGAAAATTGCCTGAGAAAAATCCAATTAAGGGTACAAAGTTTACAATTGCTATTTCTAGTGCAAAAGGAGGTGTTGGAAAATCCACTTTTGCAACAAACTTGGCTGTAGCTTTAAAAAAAGTTGGATGCAAAGTTGGTTTACTGGATGCAGATATTTATGGTCCATCAATCCCAAAGATGTTGGGGATTGATGAAAAACCAAAAAGTGATGGACAAAAATTAGAACCTATAAACAAGTATGATATTCAATGCATGTCTATTGGTTTTTTAACTGATCAACAAACCCCAATGATTTGGCGAGGACCAATGGTGACCAGCGCAATTAGAACTTTTACGCAAAAAGTTAATTGGAAAGATTTAGATTTTATAATTATTGATATGCCTCCAGGAACTGGAGACACTCAGCTTACTTTTTCCCAAGAAATTAAGATGGATGGTGCAATAATTGTCTCTACACCTCAAGAGGTAGCTCTTTTAGATGTAAAAAGAGGAATTAAGATGTTTGATAAACTTGGAGTAAAAATTTTGGGATTAGTTGATAACATGAGTTATTTTATTGGAGATGATAATAAAAAATATAATATTTTTGGTAAAGGTGGGGTTAAAAATACTGCTAAAGAGTTTAATAAAGAATTTTTGGGAGAAATTCCAATTGATCCAAAAGTTGGAACATCAGGTGATAAAGGCAAACCAATTGTTGAAGAAGATCCAAATAACCAAATTTCAAAGATTTATATAGATTTTGCCAATAAGATTAAATCAATTTATCTTTAAGATCAAAAGCTTCCATTAATTCATTCCATTCTCTTTTAGATAAACCAGAGTCCTCCAAAGAAATATTTTCACCTTTGATAAGTTTTTGAACAATTACTTTTCCTTTAGCAGAAACTTCGGTTCCACCAACTCTATAATCCATAAAAGCCTCATAAGTTATTGGAACCCATTTTCTAAGCGTATCCAGCATTATGTCTGCATAAACTCGAATTTCATATTGTGCATGATGGTCTGCTCTCAATCTTAAAAAGTTCATAAGATTTAATAGATCTGTTTTCCAATACCATTGAGTATAGGTATTTAATGTTAAGTTCATTCTCGCAAGCTCTCTTGCCAAACCTTTCTTATTTTCGTCAATTGTAGACCCATCATATCTTTCATTAAGCATTGTTTCATAATTGGAATATGTTCTTTCAGCATCTTTTTTTAAAAGTTCTAAAACCTCTTTAGCTTGCTCACCCTCTAAAACATCGCCTCTACCTTGTCTGTTAGATGTTGATTGAGCAGCAAGATTTTCTTTGGTTGGTAGATAAAATTCTTTATCTAAAATTGAGTATCTTGCGGAATACTCATTAACATTTGCAGTTCTGTGTCTAATCCATTGACGAGCGATAAATATTGGTAGCTTAATATGATATTTAATTTCACACATTTCAAAAGGTGTACTATGCCAATGACGCATTAAATATTTAATTAATCCTGCATCTGTTGAAACTTGTTTCGTACCTTTGCCATATGAAACTCTAGCCGATTGTACTATTGATGTATCATCTCCCATATAATCAACAACTCGCACAAAACCATGGTCAAGAGCTGGTAAAGCTTCATAAAGAATTTTTTCTAACTCAGGAGAGGTTACTCTTTTTGTTGAATTGCTTTGTGATTGTTGACTTTTTATTTCTGCAATTTGCTCTTTTGTTAATTTCATGATTGTTATTGAATCTCTAGCAATTCCTTTTATATTAATAAAGTTGGATTTCCAACTATGACGATAAACGAATTTCGTAATAACCATTGCGGACGTGGGGGCAGTACCCACCACCTCCACCATTTACAACTTATGGGGGTGAACTAGATTCGACGAGTGACTAAAGGCTATTCTTTCGTTCGGAATTGTTCCTCCGTAAAGGGCTAATTTATAATTGCTAACGAAAGTTACGCACTTGCTGCTTAATTAACTTGTTAATTAGGTAAACGGGGTTTGGGGCACCTGGCAACAGAACGCCCCTTTTAATAATATTATTTAACTAAAAAATAAAATATTTTTTTCTTAACTTTTTTATCTAAATTAAACGTCATCCCATTTATATTTGACATACTATTGAACCAAGCAGGTTTGTGATCCATTATCTTAAAACTATTTTTTGGTAATACTTTCCAATTATATTTTAAATAAAAAGATATTATTTTTTTTGAACAAGTCAAAAAAGAATGTGATTTAAGCATATTTAAAATTTTATTGTTAAATAACATTAAAATTTTCCCTAAACCTCTATTTCTAAACTTTTTATGTAAAATAAAACTGTCGAAATAATAATAAATAATGGATTTATTATTTATAATTGCTTTTCTTTTTCTTAATAAAGTGTAACCAACTAATTTTTTTTTAATTAGCAACATATTATTAATATCTGTTTTTTTTACTGTTCTTTTATACCATTCTAGTTGTTTAGGAACTGTCCAAGTCCAGTATGAATTTTTTAACTTGCATATAGATAATATTTGGTTTTTTTTTAAATTTTTTGTTTTTAAAGAGATTAAAGTAATGTTTTTGTTTTGGTGTAAAATATTTTTCATTAATGACAATTCTAACATACTTCTTGCCAATCCTATGCCAAAATTTTACTTAAAGTTTTTTAAGTTTTAAATGATTACGATGTTAGACAATCTGGAGCACATAATCGCTGAGAGTGAAAAGTCTTTCAAGGACCAATTCACGAAGTTAAAATTCAATAAATCCTTAAAATGAAAAATCTATTATCTGAAGTTTTGAAAAAGTGTTATACTCTGTATATTGTTAATCAAGGGATGAAAAACAGAACGCCCCTTTTGTTATTTAATAAATTTACTTAAATCCGGCTTGAAATAATTAGGACCTTTCATTACTTTACCTTTTTCATTGTAAATGGGTTTTCCATTATTATCTAACTTACTCATATTTGAATTTTGAACTTCTTCAAAGCATTTATCAAGATTAATACCAAATGCATGGCCTGCACCATATGTTACATAAAGAATATCTGTTAATGCATCAGCTACCTCGACTAAATCTTTTTTATTTACTGCTTCTATTAATTCGTCAATTTCTTCTTTAATTAGACTTACTCTTAATTCGTTGATCTTCTCGGTGCTAAATGAGGAACTTTGTTTTACTTCTTGACCAAAAGTTTTCATAAAAGTACCTACTTTTTCAAAATTTGTCATTTTGCTCCTGTTAGTTAACTTAATTTTAATATATACATAATAATGTATTATCAATGAAATTTCGCAAAGAATTTGACAGTATTGGATCAATAAACGTACCAAATGATAAGTATTGGGGTGCCTCAACACAAAGATCAAAAAAATATTTTGATATAGGAGATTTTTTAGTCAGACCAATTCTAATAAAATCTATTGCAATAATTAAAAAAGCTGCCGCAAAAGTTCACCAAAAAGAAAAGCAAATTTCACCCAAAATCTCAAAAGCAATAATTTTAGCAAGTAATGAGATTATTGCTGGAAAACTTGATGAGCACTTTCCACTCAAAGTTTGGCAAACTGGTTCTGGTACACAAACAAACATGAACGTTAATGAGGTCATAGCTAATAGAGCCATAGAAAAATTAGGTGGTAAAAAGGGTTCAAAAAAACCTGTGCATCCTAATGACCATGTCAATAAATCTCAATCAACTAATGATGTTTTTCCAACAGCAATGCATATTGCCATTGCAATAGAGACAAAAAATAAATTACTACCATCTTTAATTTTGCTTAACAAAGAGCTCAAGAAAAAAATGTCAAAATTTAGAAATATTATCAAAGTTGGAAGAACTCATCTTCAAGATGCAACTCCGCTTTCTTTAGGTCAGGAATTTTCTGGATATCAATCTCAAATTGAGGATTGTATTAATAGAATTAATAATGCTTTAAAAGAAATTTATTCTCTTGCTCAAGGTGGTACAGCTGTTGGTACTGGAATAAACAGTAAAAAAAATTTTGATAAAAAAATAATCAATGAGATAAAGAAAATAACTAAGTTGCCATTCAAACCTACAAGAAATAAATTTGCAGCGCTTGCAGCACATGATGAAATTGTTAATTTTTCTGGTACTTTGAATACTACTGCAGTAAGTCTGATGAAAATTGCAAATGACATTAGATTTTTAGGCTCTGGCCCAAGAGCCGGTTACGGTGAACTTATTTTGCCTGCTAATGAACCAGGATCATCAATTATGCCAGGAAAAGTCAATCCTACACAATCAGAGGCTGTAACAATGGTTTGTGTCAAAGTAATTGGTAATCACAATGGAATAACAATGGCAGGTTCGCATGGACATTTTGAGCTAAACGTATTTAAACCCTTAATCGCTCATAATATTTTACAATCAATAAATTTATTAGCCGATAGTATAAAAAACTTTTCACTTTATTGTATAAAAGGACTTAAAGCAGATAAACTAAAGATAAAAGAATATTTGGATAATTCTTTAATGTTAGTAACTGCATTAGCCCCACATATTGGCTATGATAACTCTGCAAAAATTGCAAAACTAGCGTTGAAAAATAAAACAACTCTAAAACATGAGGCTTTAAAATCAAAATTGATTAACGAAAAAAGTTATGACAGAATAGTTAATCCAAAAAAAATGATTTATCCTGCGTAAGTTTGGAAAAAATCTTTTACAAAGTTTCTAAAGGTTACTTTGTTAAACAAATTTTTATTTTTACTATTATATTCCTCTAAAAAGCTCTCAAGAATCTGATTTGACTCATTATCAATTTTAATATTATTCAAAATTAATTTATCCTGAGAAAAATCATAAATAAAATCAGCATTGATTTGATCAAAAACATTTCTATAATTTCTTTTAATCTGAAAATATCTAAAAAATTTTTCTACATCTTTAAAATCAAACAAGATTTCACCAATTAACTTTTTTCCGTTTTCATCATTTGTAAACTCAATATCATTAGATTTAATTGAGACAGCTTGGTTCCATTCAGCATCAAAATTAGTCATAAAAATTTTACCATCATCAAGCTGAATTTCTAGAATGAAATCAGTTAAATATTCAAACTTATCAACTTTGTTTACGCTAATGTTAATATTGGCACTAAGATTACGATTATTTAGTAATTCTGAATCGAGTAATTCAAGCATTAGAGACTCGCTTTTAAATATTTTTCTGTGGCTTACATAATCAAAACTTAAATTACTAAAAAAATAAAAAGGTTTAAAATTAAAACCACCGCTAAAATTTTTGTCTTTTGATGCGAAATTTAATTTTTCACTTTTAATAACATAATCAAACGAATTACTTTTATTAAATAAGTCAATATCTAAGAAACCACTTATTTCAGAATTATCATATTCAATTGAACTTTCTAAATCTAAACGAATTTTTTTGGATATCAATTTAATATTCTTATTTTGATTAGTTAAATCTTTTGAGACGTCTAATTTAAAAGGAATATTAAAAATCTCAAATACCGTCTTTACTTTTTGAAAATCATTTTTATCATCGTAAAAAAATTTTAAGTTATCTACTTTAGACAAAAATAATAATTCATCGTTTTGATCTTTATAAAAAAGTTTCGATTTCTTGAATAAAAAATTATCTTGTTTCCCAGACTTTTTTAAAGTTTTTGTTAAGAAATTTATATTATTTGCATTAACATTAAAATCAGTGTTTTTAAATATTACATCTTTGATATTTAATGTTTCAAAAGAAAAAAAATTATTAAAAGAAATATAAAATTTAGCATAATTAGAACTGCCTATAATTTTACCATCATAGAAAATGTCTAAATTTTTAGTATAGAAATATGGTTTTGGGAGAAAACTGTATTTAATTTTTTCATTAAATCTAATTTCTATTTCGTAATTTTTATTAATCTGATTTTTTAAAAAATTTTTAGTTACATATTCATTGTAAAAAATGGGCACAGAGAAATAGCTTAAAAATAAAATAAAAATTATTGCTATTGATAAAACTGTCTTATTTTTAAAAAAACTTAATTTTTTCTTGCTCTGATTGTATTTCTTAAGTTCTTTAAATTTATTAAAAAAACTTTCAAACTTATGTTCTAGATCAATTAATTTTTTTCTTAAAGGTTTGCTTTTGTTTTTTTGGTGTTTTGATCTTCCTAATTCTATAAAAAAACTTTCTAAAATTTTATTTATTGATATTAATAATTTTCGGAATTTTTTTTTGTAATAAATTAAATTAAACATAAATTGTTCAAACTTATAATTAAAATATTTAAATGGTAAACTCTGATTATTTAAAAAATTTAAATGAAGCTCAAAAACAAGCTGTTTTATTTCTGGATGGACCGCTATTAATAGTTGCTGGAGCTGGATCTGGAAAAACAAAGGTTTTAACAAGCAGAATCGCTCATATAATTAAAAACAAGAAGGCTTTTCCAAATCAAATTCTTGCAGTTACTTTCACAAATAAAGCTGCAAAAGAAATGCAAGATAGAGTAAGCAAAATTCTTGGTTCATCAGCGGTTGGTTTATCGTGGCTTGGTACATTTCACTCAATTTGTGCAAAGTTATTAAGAAAACATGCACCGGCAGTTAATCTAAATTCAAATTTTACTATTGTTGATACCGATGATCAAATCAGGTTAATCAAAAATATTTGTAAAGCAGAAAACATCGACACTAAACAACTTGCTCCAAGGTATATTATTGCCATAATTGATAAATGGAAAAATAAAGGATTATATCCCAGTGAAGTGAAAGTTGATCCAAAAGATATTTATGAAAAAAAAATTTTGCCTGTTTATAAAATTTATCAACAGAAATTAATAGAATTAAATGCATGTGACTTTGGTGATTTAATTTTACACTCTGTTAAAATTTTAGAAAAAAATGAGGATATTAGAAAAATCTATTCTAAAAATTTTAAATATATACTTGTAGACGAGTATCAAGATACAAATTACATACAAAGCAAATGGTTAAATTTATTAGCAGAAAAAAATAAAAATATATGTTGTGTTGGTGATGATGATCAATCAATTTATAGTTGGAGAGGTGCTGAAATAAAAAATTTTTTAGAGTTTGATAAAATTTATCAAAATACTAAAGTAATAAGACTGGAACAAAATTATAGATCCTCAAAAAATATTTTATCTGTGGCCTCTTCCTTAATATCTAACAATCAAAATAGGGTTGGAAAGACTCTAAAATCAACAATGGAAGACGGTGATTTAATTAAATTAAACTGTTTTAAAAATGGAAAAGATGAAGCAATCGGAGTTTCTGATGAAGTGGAAAAAAATAAAAAAAAATACTCATTAAATAATATTGCAATTTTAGTAAGAGCGATTTTTCAAACAAGAGAATTTGAGGAAAGATTTTTAAAAATAGGCATGCCCTACCGAATTTTAGGAGGGATTAAGTTTTATGAGAGAGCCGAAATTAAAGACTGCATTGCATACCTAAGACTAATTCATCAAGAAAAAGATGATTTAGCTTTTGAAAGAATAGTTAATAATCCTAAGAGATCAATTGGTGATAGCACGATTAAAATTATTCATGAATACTCAAAAAAAAATAAGATAAGTTTGGAATACTCGGCAAGAAAGATGATAGAAAAAAATCTAATAAAACCTAAAGCAAAAATAGGTTTAAGTATTTTTTTAGATTTAATTTCAAAATGGAGAAATGATATGAAAATTAGAAAATTTAATCATGTCAAGTTGCTGCAAACACTTTTAGATGAGTCTGGATACTCTTCCATGCTAAAAAACAAAAAAGATCTCGAAAATGAAAATCGGTTAGAAAATATTAAAGAATTATTAAGTGCAATGAAGGAATTTGATAATCTAGAAAGTTTTTTAGACCATGTATCTCTTGCAACTTCTATTGATCAAGATTGGGAAGGCGAAAAAATTAATATGATGACAATGCATGCGGCTAAAGGTTTAGAGTTTGATGTGGTTTTTTTACCTGGGTGGGAAGAGGGTTTATTTCCTCATCAAAAATCAATTGAAGAAAAAGGACATAATGGATTAGAGGAGGAAAGAAGATTGGCTTATGTGGGTATTACAAGGGCAAAAAAAAATGCAATTATTTCTTTCTCCATGAATAGATTTTATCAAGGAGATTGGATTGATAGTATGGCTTCAAGATTTATTGATGAACTTCCAGAAAATAATTTGGAAAAAAATTCATATTTTGACGAAAATAAAGAGATATTTGATGAATTTGAGTTCAATCAAGATATTGAATTAGATGATGATCCCAAGAGAAGTCCAGGTTGGATTAGATATCAAAAAAGAATTAAATGATTAAAAACAGAATAGATAAATTAAGAAATCAATTTATTAAATATAATATTGATGGTTATGTTGTCCCAAAAAATGACGAATTTTTCTCAGAGTATTCAAATAAAGATAGACTAAAAATTATATCTAATTTTACCGGGTCAGCTGGATATGCAGTAATTCTTAAAAAGAAAAGTTTTTTATTTGTTGATGGGAGATATACAATTCAAGCAAAGATTGAAAGCGGTAAGAACTTTAAGATTATAGATTATGAAAAAATAATTAATACAAATATATTCAAAAATCTAAACCTAGGAATTGATCCCACTTTATTTACTTCAAAACAAATTAAAAGATTTTTTTTAAAGAATAACAAAGTAACTTTAATTGATAAAAATTTAGTTGATAAAATTTATCAATTAAAAAGTAAAAAAAAACATCCTTTTTACACTTTAGACAAAGAACATACTGGTGAAAATCACTTACAAAAAATTTCTAAAGTCTGCTCATATTTAAAGAAAAATAAATCTGATTATTTATTTATCACTGCTCCAGAAAATATTGCATGGTTATTAAATATTAGAGGATATGATAACCCAAATAGCCCAATACCTAACTGTTATCTTGTTATAAGTAAAAAAAGAAATATTTATCTAATTGTTGAGAGAGATAAATCAAAAAAACTTATTAAAGAAAAAAGATTAAAAAAAAATCAAATAATTGATCCAAAAAATATCTGCTCTTTATTTCAAAATTTAAATAAAGGAAGTATTTTAATTGATGAAAAAACTTGCTCTGTGTATTTTGAGGAAATTTTAAAGAAAAGATTTAGCGTAATTAAAAAAGAAGATCCAATTTACCTTTTTAAATCAGTTAAAAATAAGCTTGAAATTAAAAATACGATAGATGCTCACATCATAGATGGGGTTGCACTAACAAAATTTATTTATTGGATAAAAAATAAGAAAAAATTAGATATCACGGAAGTTGATGCTCAAAACAAATTAGAAAAATTTAGAAAAATGAGTTCGAAATATTTATTTCCAAGTTTTAAAACAATAGCAGGCAGTGGAAAAAATGGAGCTATTGTTCATTATAGAGCAACAAAAAATAATACTAAAACATTAAAAAAAAGTGAAATTTTATTATGTGACTCTGGTGGGCAATATAAATTTGGAACCACAGATGTTACAAGAACAATTTGTTTTTCAAATCAAAAAAAATATATCAAAAATATTTATACAAATGTTTTAAAAGGACACATCGCAGTAGCTCAAACAGATTTGAATATAAAAAAAACTGGGAAATTGATTGATATCGAGGCAAGAAAATTTCTTAAAAAAAATAATATGGATTATACCCATGGAACTGGGCACGGAGTGGGTTATTTTTTAAATGTTCATGAAGGTCCACAAGCTATTTCAAGAAATAATACAATTAAAATTGAAAATGGAATGATTTTGAGTAATGAACCTGGATATTATAAAAAAGGTAAATTTGGAATACGTATTGAAAATTTAATTTATGCAAAAAAAATTAAAGGTCGATTATTTTTCAAAAATTTAACTTTGGCACCAATAGAAATTGATTTAATTAATTATAAACTTTTAAATGAAAAGGAGAGAAGTTATCTTTTTAAATATCATTTAGAGGTTTATTCAAAATTATCACCATTTCTCAACAAAAATGAAAAAAAATGGTTGACTAGATTTATTTAAGCATTTTAAGCCAAGAAGACTGGTCTAAAATTTTTATTTTTAAACCCCTTGCAATATCAATTTTTCTGTTTGTTGGTTTTTCTCCAACTATTAGATAATCAAGTTTTTTTGTTACATTGCTAACTATTGACCCCGAATTTTGTTCTATTAGAGATTTCGCCTCAGAACGGCTCATGTTTGAAAGTTTACCAGTGAACATAAACGTTTTATTATTTAATATGCCATCGGTTTTTTTATTTTCAGCATTTTTTACTGTGAGTATTTTTTCTAAGTTCTGTAAAACGTTTAAATTTGTACTATTTTTAAAAAAATTTTTTATTGAACTAATTTGAGTCTCACCAATCCCATCAATATTGATTAAATTATCAAAATTATTTTTTTTGGATAAAGAGACAAAATTTCCTAATGATTTTAAATTTTTTGCTATAATTTTAGCATTTTCTAAGCCTATATGTCTAATTCCTAATGCATAAATAAATTTTTCAAATGAAATTATTTTTTTTTGGTTAATTGAATATTTTAAATTTGAAACTGATTGCTTTCCCCATCCTTCTAAACTCTCTATTTTTACGTAATCAAGTTTAAAGATATCTTGTGGAAATTTGATTAAATTTAAATTCCAAAAATTTTCAACAATTTTTTTTCCAAAACCATCAATATTGAAAGCTTCTTTAGAAACAAAATGTTTTATCTTTTCTATTGCCATTTTTTCACATTCATACCCTTCACTTGAGCATCTTCTTACAGCATCTTCTTTTTTTGTGGTAAAATTAAAATCTTTAACAGTTTTTGACCCACAAGACGGACAATTTTTCGGAAAATTAAATTTTTTTGAATTTTTATTTCTCAATTTTAAGTCAACTGAAATTACATGAGGTATAACATCTCCCGCTCTTTCAATTAAAACCGTATCTCCAATTCTTATATCCTTTCTATTTATCTCTTCTTCATTATGCAAAGTTGCATTTGAAACAACAACACCTCCGATTTTTACTGGTTTTATTTTTGCTACAGGTGTTAAGGCGCCAGTCCTACCAATTTGAATTTCAATATTTTCAATTTTCGAGACACTACTGTTAGCAGAAAACTTATGTGCAATAGCCCACCTTGGAGCATTTGCAACATTTCCTAATCTTTTTTGTAATCCAAAATCATTTACTTTGTAGACGATTCCATCGATATCAAAATCTATTTGATCTCTTTTTTTTTCAACTTCATTATAATTTTTCATTAAATTTTTTATTGTTCCAATTGTTTTGTTTAAAGGATTTGTTTTAAAACCCCATTCTTTTAATTTTTTTAAATAATCTTCTTGAGTAGAAACCTCTAAACCTTTTTCATAACCAAAAGTATAGGCAATAAATCTTAGTGGAATTTTTTGTGTTTCTTTAGAATCTTTTTGTCTCAACGAGCCGGAAGCAGCATTTCTTGGATTTGCGAATTTATTTTTTAAATTTTTAAAATCGCTGTTTTGAATAAATACCTCACCTCTTATATCTATTTCTTTAGGAAAACTTTTTAATTTGATTTCATGCGGGATATCTTTAATTGTTTTTAAGTTTTCTGTAATGTCTTCTCCCTCTTTTCCATCACCTCTTGATAAACCAGTTGTAAATTTTCCATCTTTAAACAATAAAGATGCTGATATTCCATCAATCTTAGGCTCTGCGCTGTACTCAATATTTAATCCTGTTTCATTATTGAGAAAATTCAAAATTTTTTTTTCAAAGTTTATAAGATCTTCCTCACTAAATGCATTGCTCAGGGACAACATTGCCGTTTTATGTTTTATTTTTTTAAAAATTTTAGAGGGTTTGAAACCTACAGAATTAGAGGGAGAATCTTTGTGATTTAAAAATTTATATTGTTTCTCTAAATCAATTATCTCCAATTTTATTTTATCAAACTCACTATCATCAACTAAAGGTTGATTTAAATTATAGTAATGTTTGTTGTATTTTTGAAATAATTTAATTTTATTTAGATATTTTCTATTAATACTCTCATCAATCATTTTTTAAAAAAGGCTTTTTATTTTACTTAAGATTTTACTTTTTTCTTTCTTTTTGTCTCGAACGGAAACTTTGTATTCTTTATTAAAAATTCTATATGTTTCTTTATACCATTCACCTGAATTATAATTGTAACCCAGTAATGCAGCATATTTAAGTGACTCTTCCTCCATGCCTAATATGTAATAAATTTCTACTAATCTATGAATTGCTTCTTCTACATGGTCTGTTGTGTCATAATTATTTAATACATTTTTAAATCTATTTAGAGCGGGTATCCATTTTTTCTTCTTAAAGTAATGTCTGCCAATATATACTTCTTTAGCTGCTAATATATCGTTAATTAAATCAATTTTATATCTCGCATCATAAGCATAATCAGTGTCAGGATAATTTTCGATAATAAAAATGAGTTCTTTTTTAGATAGCATCAAAGGAGCCAAATCCTTTTTTTCTCCCTCAATAGTCTCATAATAACACATTGCTAAAAGATAATGTGCATAAGCCAAATTTTTATCTTTTGGATAGGTTTTAAAATATCTTTTAAGATTCTCTATTGCCAAAGAGTAATAACTTTGTAGATAGTAAGAGTATGATGCCATTAAAACTGATTTTGGTGCCCATTTAGATTGTGGCAATAATATTTCAACTTCTAAAAATTTTTTACTTGCAGCAAAATAATTACCAGTTTCTAAAAAGTTCATGCCTTTTTTATATGCCGAAATAACTTCGTCACTTTGACTGGTTTCCTTGATAAGTTTAATTTGTTCTACTTCTTTTCCACATGAATTAAAAAATAATAAAGTAAAAAAAATTAAAATGATTTTAAATTTAGACATATATTAAATATATATACTAAAAAAATCTCAAAGATGAATATTTAATTAAGCTATTGACCTTAATAAGCTTCTATTTATCAATGTATGTGGAAGTGTTCTCTCTTGTATTTCAATAATAGAAAAATTATCTTTATCTTCAAATACCTTTCTCAGCAAGCTATTTGTCATAAAATGTCCTCCCTGAGAACAGTTTACACTTGCTATCATTCTATATCCGCATGTAAAAAGATCTCCAATGCAATCTAAAATTTTATGATTAACAAATTCTTTTGTATTTCTTAAACCATCTTTATTTAAAATATTTTCGTCCTTAACCACTATTGCATTCTCTAAACTTCCACCTTTAGCTAGACCATTTTTTTTTATTACCTCAATATCTTCGTATAAGCAGAAAGTTCTTGAATTAAAAATTTCTTCAAGATTATCCTCATAAACATTTACCTTATTTCTTTGATTACCTATAATTTGATTTTGATACTTAAGTTGAAAATCTATGTCTAAACTTAACTTTGAAGGTTCGATTGAAATAAACTTATCACTATTTTTAATTTCTACTTTTCTATTTATTTTTATAATCTTAATAGGCTTATTACTTGACTCCAAACCTACTGATAAAATTTCATTTATAAAAAACTTGGCTGATCCATCTAAAATTGGAACTTCTTCATTATCAATTTCTACTAAAGCATTATCAATTCCAAGTCCAAATAATGCACCCATTAAATGTTCAATAGTTGAAACTTTTACACCATAGCTATTGCTTATAGTTGTGCAAAGAGCTGTGTTACTTACGTTCATGAAATTTGGATAAATAAGATTATTCTCACTCAAATCGACTCTTTTGAAAACAATTCCAGTATCTGGCTCTGAAGGTTTAACACAGATTTTAGATATCTTGCCACTGTGAAGACCCACCCCACTAAAAGAAACTTTTTTTTTAATTGTTTTTTGGTTTAATAAAGACACATTGATGTTTTAATATTGAGTCACATAAAATTAAAAACAACAAATATTACGAGAAAATACAGATTAATTGAAAAAATTGAAAAATTTCTCAAAAAAACCGAGATTTTTAGGTTTTTTTCTCGTTAAAATCACTTCATTTTCATTAAAACCAGTCAGAATTTTTTGCGCAACTAACTCTAAATTATTGCTGTCAATGTTAAAAAAGCTATTAAGATACTGATAACTAATTGTCCTATAAATAGATATCTGGAATTTGTTTAATACTTTTTCAAAATTGTCCAATACATTATTGGGTATACAGATAAAACTTAGATCCAAAGATAAACTCTTACAGGTATCTTTATCAGGTAAAAAATTATAGTGTTCATTGTCAATATTAAATTGATCAATTTTCATATGAATAACTTCTGATTTTTTTAAAGTTTCTTCGCAATAATTCTTTGATTCTATTAACAGATTATTAATTATTTTTGCATTTAGAGGCGTATCATTAATTTTATTTTTTATTGAAAAATCAACTGAAAAAATTTCCTCATTTTCGATTATTAAATAGATAATTTTAATGAATTCACCCAATTCTTTTTCAATTTTAAAAATGTTTTCATTTAAAAATTCACTGAATAAATCCAGATCAAATTTTGTATTTTGATCTTTTAAAATAGTTTCCCTTTTGTAATTAATTTTATTTGCCTCACCAAGTGATATAATTATAAATTTATTTGAACTAATAAAAATAAATGTTTTATTAACAGAACTACTTTTCATTTAATATGATTTGATTTTTTTGGCGAAAGTCGACAATTGTTTTTTCATTAATTCTTTTTTCATTAGACATTCGAACATACAAATTTAATATTTCCTCAATGTTATTTTTTGGAAGTTTTATTAAATTTCCATTTAGAGTTTCAATATCCCACCTTTTTGATTTGAATATATATAGGTTTGAAATTTCACTAAACTCAAAAAGTGAGCTATCAATTTTACTTTTTAACTTAAGAAACTCTGAAATGTCTAAATCACCAAATATAAAGGGAAGTTCTAATATGAAATCTTTATTTTCAATTAACTTTCCATTTGATCCAATCAAATAATCAAAACCATTTTTTTTTGTTTGTGCAAGTATTTCTGTTTTTTCTATAGAGATTTTTAAAGTTGATGGATAATTTTTAAATATTTCAAATTGTTCAATAATATTAATTGAATTGATCTTTCTTTTTAAATATTCTTTATCTAAATAAAAAATATTTTTAAAATTAGAATCATAAATAATATCTTCAATTTTTTTTCTTTCATCTGGGTTTAAACCATTTATCTCTACCTCGCTAATTTTTGGAAAACTAACATTCATGAATGAAATATTATTTATTGATACAAGAAAACAAAACATTAAAAAGTAAACTACAATTTTTTTACTTATTAATAGATGCATCTTTTAAAATTAATTTAATTAAATTTAAGAAATTAATTCCAATATAATCTGATATCTCTGGAACTAAAGATAGTTTTGTCATTCCAGGTTGAGTATTAATTTCTAAAAGATAAAATTTTCCTTTAAAATATTTAAAGTCTGATCTAGTAACACCTCTACATCCCATCAAATTATGTGCTTTAAAAGTAATGTCCATAAGAGCTTTATATTTTTTTTTTGGCAGGTCTACTGGAATGATATGCTCTGTCTTAGCATTAGAATTGTATTTTGCCTGGTAATCATAAAATTTTCTTTTTGGCTTAAGTTCAATTGCTCCGAGCTTTTTCTTTCCAATTATAGCTGATTGTATTTCTCTCCCGGGAATAAATTGTTCTATCAATATTTTTTTATAATCTTTTAATAATTTTATCTTTCTCCATAAATTATTCTTGGTACAAATATAAACATTTACACTAGAACCTTCATTAATTGGTTTAATTACAACAGGAAAGTTCAACTTTTTTTTTACTAAATTTATAAGTTCTTTATTAGTTTTATTAAAAGTAAAAATGAAATATTTAGGTGTTAAAATTTTATTTTTAATAAAAATTTTTTTGGAAATTTCTTTATCCATTGCCTTAGCAGAGGCAATTACACCTGAATGAGTATAAGGTATACCTATTGTCTCAAGGATTGTTTGTATATATCCATCTTCTCCAAACTGCCCATGTAGAGCATTAAAAATGAAATGAGGTTTGAAACTTTTTGTTACAGATATTAAATCTTTGTCTGGCTCGCATATTTTTACTTTATAATTATTTTTTTTTAGTTCTTTAGCAACCTGTCTTCCTGTCTCCAAGCTGATAATTCTTTCCTTAGAAATACCACCTGAGATTATCAAAATTTTTTTTTTCAATTTATTCCAATATTTTAATTTCTTTATCTAATTTTATACCGGTTTTTTCTAGAACTTTTTTAGAAACAAAATCAATTAATTTTTTCATATCATTGAACGTTGCATTACCCTTATTTACAAAAAAGTTTGAATGTTTTTCTGAGATATGTGCATCACCAAACTTAGTATCAATAGAAACTGATTCTCTTATCAACTCCCAAACTTTTTTATTCGTTTGATTTATTGGATTTTTAAAAGTGCTTCCACCAGTTTTAATTCTCATTGGTTGATTTTTTTCTTTTAAAGATTTCATTTTTATTACTTCACTATTTACTTTGTTGAAAGTACTTTTAACTCCTTTGAAAGAAGCACTTAAAAAAATCAGATCGTCAGATAAATCATTTTTTCTATAATCAAAATTTATTTCTTTTGATGGAATTGTTATTAGATTTCCTTTTTGATCTATAGCTTGAATTGAAAGAAGAATATCTTTAAATTCCTTTCCAAAACATCCAGCATTCATCTTAATTCCCCCACCAATAGATCCTGGAATACATGATAAAAACTCAAATCCACTCAAATTATTTTCAGCAGCAAAACTAGATAGGCTATTATCTAAAACGCCACTTCCAGAAATTATTACGTCCTCTCTTAATAAAGATATTCTATTAAAATTTTTACTAAGCTTTATTACGACTCCATCAAAAATATTATCTGAGATTAAGGTGTTTGATCCTGCACCAATGATAAAGATTTTTTCCTTATTATCGAGTAATTTGAGAAATTTAACTAAATCTTTTAAATTTTCCGCCTTATAAAAAACTTTGGACTTTCCTCCAATATTAAACCAACTTTTTTTTTTTAAATCTTGATCGTAAATTACATTTTTATCAAAGTCTTTTAACAAATCTTTAAGTTGATGTATCTGCATTACATTAATTCAGGTAATTTTTTCATCCAATTTGAGATTGTACCAGCACCCATTCCTATGACGATTTTATTTCCATAAATATTTTGTTTGAGAAATTTTGCTAATTCAATATTATTTTTAATCATAAATAGTTTAACTTTTGAATTTTTAATTATTTCTTTTGCAAAATCATTATAATGAAAACCTAATTTAATTTTTTCTCCCGCTGTAAAAATGGGACATAATATAATTGTGTCTGCATCTCTGAAACAGTGAGTAAATTCATTTTTTAAATCTTTTAATCTTGATATTCTATGTGGTTGAAAAACACAGACTTTTTCACACTTATCAAAAACTTTTTTTACTCCCTCTAAAACAGATTTTATCTCAGTAGGATGATGTGCATAATCATCATAAAAATCAACTCCGTTAAATGTAAATATCTTATTAAATCTACGCTGGACACCTTTAAAGTTTTTCAGACCTTTTTTAATATTAGACACTGGAATTCCTACAGTAAGAGCAACTGCAATTGCTGCTGTAGAGTTTCTTATATTATGAACACCTAATAATGGTATCTGAAAGTTTTTTAAGATTGTTCTTTTTTTATTTGGTAAATTTATAGATAAATCAAATTTTGAGAAAAGTTTGTTTTGAATTATATTTTTGATAAGAAAATTAGCATTAGACTTGATTCCATATGTAAAAAAATTTTTATTTTTAATTTCTTTACTTAATTCATTGTTGATTTTATCATCAATACAAATAAAAGTTTTTCCAAATGATGGAGCTTTTTTTATAAAGTGTAGAAAATGATTTTTTAAATCCTTCATTGATTTATAAAAATCCAGATGTTCTCTATCTATGTTTGTAATAATTGAGTATGTTGGAGAAATATGAATAAAACTTCCATCTGACTCATCTGCCTCTAATATAGACCAGTCACTCTTACCTAATTTTGCAGTGCTCTTTATCGAATTTATTATGCCTCCATTGATTATTGTAGGATCTAACTTTGTATTTTCAAAAATAGAACTTACTAAAGATGTCGTTGTTGTTTTGCCATGAGATCCAACTACGACAATATTTTTCATTAAAGAAACAAGATTTGCTAACATCTTACCTCTTTTAATTACTGGTAATTTTTTTCTTTTAGCTTCTAGTAATTCTGGATTACTTTTTTTTATCGCAGAGGAAGTCACTACAATTGTAACATCTTTTATATTTTGTTTTTTTTGACCAATAAAAATTCTAACACCCTGTTTTTTTAATTTTTCGATATTTTTGTTCTTATTAATATCGCTACCTTGAATTTGAAAACCTTTTGCCTTCATAATCAATGCAAGACCACTCATACCTATTCCACCAATGCCTATAAAATGGATAATTTCTTTTTTAGCTAATTCAATTTTCATTTATAATTTTCAATATTTTTTGATTTATATTATTCCATGAGTTTTGGGAATTATGTTTTTCTAAGTTATTTTTTTTTATAATATATTCGGACTTATTCATAATTATATGATTTAAAAATTTTTCTAAATTAACGTCATTAAAGTCTTTTTGATTCATAATCCAGCAGCAACCTAAATTTTTATAAAAATTTGCGTTTTCAAATTGATGATTATCTTTTGCTGAAACTAAAGGGATTGTTAGGAACGGTTTATTCATGATTGATAATTCTGCTAAGGTAGATGCACCAGCACGCGTAATACATAGGTCTGATTGATTTATCAAATCTGCAAAATTTTCCTCAAAATCAAAAATGGTATTTTCAATTTTAGCCTTATCATAAATACTTCTTAATTGATCAGTATTACTTTTATGAGTTTGTTGAATGATTTTAATTTTATTTTTTTTCGACAAATTAACGATTACATTTTTTACCACATTGTCAAAAATCTTTGCTCCTTGACTGCCACCAACAACCAAAAGACAGAATGCTTTATTTTCTGTTTTAATTTCTCTTTTCTCATAAAAATTTTTTTTAACTAGTGGAGTTATTATTTGAATTTTATGTTTAAGTTTTTCAGGAAAGTTTTTTAAGCTTTCTGTATAAGTAAAAATTTTTTTACAAAAACCCAAAAAGAGTCTGTTTGCTCTACCTAAAACAATATTGGGTTCAAGTAGGTATATCTTTATTCCTAATAATTTTGCACCAAAACAAACAGGTAATGACATATATCCTCCTGTTGAAAAAACGACATTAATCTTATTTTTTTTTAATAATAAAACCGTTTTAATCACCAAATAAATTACTTGAAATATTTTAAATATAAAAAATATATTCAGATTTAATTTAGGAGTATTTATCAAAATAATATCATTTTTTTCATCATCTAGATATTTCAGCCCTCTTGAGTCAGTAGAAATAAAAACATTAAAATTTGAATGCAAATGTTCACTTAGAATTTTTGCTGGCACTACATGTCCCCCTGATCCTCCTGTTGAAATTAATATATTTTTCATTAAGTTACTTTTCTTTTCGTTAAATTCAAAATTATACCAGACATTATAGAAATACTTATAATCGATGAACCCCCATAACTTAAAAATGGTAAAGTCATTCCCGTAGTTGGGAATAATCTAATATTTACTCCTATGTGAATCATTGCTTGCATGAGTATTAAGCTAATAGATCCGGTTAGGATTAGTTTGATCTTTTTGTCATTTTCTATGTAAACTTTTTTCAGAACTGAAAATATTAATACTAGGTAGGTTAATAAAATTAACATTATGAAGATTACTCCAAACTCTTCCGAAATTACTGAAATAATGTAATCTGTATGAGCTTCAGGTACTCTGTTTTTTAATGTTCCCTCTCCAATGCCTTTTCCAAAAAAACCTCCACTTATTATAGCTTCTAATGCTTTATCTGATTGAAAGTTATGAGTACCCATTTCAGGATTAAAAAAAGAAAATAATCTATCTTTTATGTATTTAAATTGTGGAAGGTAACTAATGATAGATGCTATCATGGCTAGAGAGATAAAAAGAACTAAGCTCAAAAAAAATATACTAATACCAGAAATAAAAATCAAAACTAACCAACTAAAACCGATTAAAAGAGTTTGACCAATATCTGGTTGAAGTATCAAAAGACTCGATATCAATATAGTTAACAAAAAAGATAAGAAGTATTTAAAATTAAAATTAGTATATTTTTGAGAGCAAATTATCATACTCATTATCACTATTAAAAAAGGCTTTACAAACTCAATAGGTTGTATTCTTGGCAATACCAACAAATCAATCCATCTCTTGGAACCTTTAATCTCTACTCCAATTATTGGAACCAGGAACAACAAAACTAATGATAAACAGAAAAATATTAGTGAAATTCTATAAATTTCTTTTTTAGGTATAAAAGATAAAATAAAAATTAAAAAAAAGCCAAAAAAAACAAAAACTGTATGTTTAAAAAAAAAGAAATAAGTATTCGTATCTAATTTATCAGATGCAATTAGGGAAGTTGATACTAATGAGAAGAATAAACCCGCCAAAAATAAAATTAAGATCAATGATAGAATAGGTTTATCAATACTTTTCCACCATTGATAAAAAGAAATATAACTAAATAATTTTTCTTTCATTAATATATCTTTTTATCAACTTATTAAAATATAATCCTCTTTCCTCAAAATTTTTAAAACTATCAAATGATGCAGAGGCTGGACTAAATAAGATTGTATTATTTGAGTGTTTCTTTTTATGAATATTCTTAAAAATTGCTGATACTGCAAGATTTAAATTTTTAAAACTTTTAAGTTCTGCATTTTTCTTTAAATCTTTTGAAAATTTTTTAAAGTTTTTACCAAAGACATAAATCTTAATATTTCTAAAATATTTTTTTGATAACGATATTTTGTCATCTTTTTTTGGAATACCACCAATTAACCAATGAATATTCTTGTACATTTCTAGTAATTCTTTTGAAGAAGAATAACTTGTTGATTTAGAATCATTAATGATGATTAATTTATTTTTGTTATAAATAATTTTCTGCCTATAATTCAATCCTTTGAATTTATTTACGCTTTCTAATAATTTATTTGGTTTTACATTAAATTTTTTTATCATTTCTAAAACAAATGAGAGATTTGCTTGATTTGATCTTGATAAAAAATATTTGTTTCTAATTTTTTTTAAAATTAGATTGTTCAATTTTGTATCTACATTTACCAGTTTTAATTTAGGCTTTATTGTTTTAATTCTTTTTTGAATTAAATGATCATTTTTATTTACAAATCCAATTGCTCCTCTTTTTCGATTATTAAAAATTTTAAATTTTGCCTCTATGTAATTTTTTAAATTACCATGTCTCTCCAAATGATCTGGCGCAATATTAAGGATAGCGGCAAATTTTGATGAAAAAATTTTACTATATTCTAATTGGTAGGATGAAGCCTCAATAACGAAAATTGTTTTTTTTGAGATCTTATTTATAGATAGTATTGGTGTACCAATATTCCCTGCTAATCTTACGTCTTTTTTTTGATTCTTTAAGATATCATATAAAAGTTTGCATGTGGTGGACTTTCCGTTTGTGCCAGTTATTGTTAATGATACATTTTTATAAAATGAGTAAAAAACATCTAGATCTGTATAGATAATCTTATTTTTTTTTCTAAGTAAATTTTTTAACTTACATTTTTTTATATCAATTCCTGGGCTTAATATGATTATATCAAATTTGGTTTTTAATAATTTTTTAAAATTGAGAGTTTTTTTTTTAATCGACTTATTTATTTTAAGATTTGGGTTATCATCAAATAAATAAACATCATTTTTATTTCTTAAAAAATTGAATGACGATAGTCCACTTTTTCCTAATCCATAAATTAAAATTTTTTTATTAAAGAAAATTTGTGAATTATCATTCATTATCTTAGTTTTAATGTAGCAAGTCCTATCATTGCTAAAATAATAGAAATTATCCAAAATCTAATTACAACTGTTGATTCAGGCCAACCTTTTTTCTCAAAATGATGATGGATTGGTGCCATTTTAAAAACTCTTTTACCAGTAAGTTTAAATGATATTACTTGCACAATCACTGAAACTGCTTCAAGAACAAATAAACCTCCAGTAATTGCTAAAACTATTTCATGTTTTGTTATTATACCAACTGCTCCTAGAGAGCCACCCAAAGACAAAGATCCAGTATCTCCCATAAAAATTTTTGCTGGAGGTGCGTTGAACCATAAAAAGCCTAAGCAAGAGCCAATGATTGCTCCACAAAAAATTGAAACCTCCCCAGTTCCCTCTATGTAAGGAATTTGTAAATAAGTTGAGAATACAATGTTTCCTGTAACATAACTTATAAATGCAAAACAAGCTGCAACAAGTATAACAGGCACTGTTGCTAACCCATCTAATCCATCAGTGAGATTTACAGCATTCGATGAACCAATAATTACAAATATTGAAAAAGGTATAAAAAACCATCCGAGATTAATGATGAGGTTTTTAAAAAAAGGAAAGTATAGATTAGTTAAATCTTGATAGTCATTAAAGTAAACATAAAAACTAACACCAATTATTGCTAGTATTATTTGAAAGGTTAATTTTAACTTTGATGAGATACCTGAAGAGTTACTGTACTTTATTTTTTTATAATCATCGAATGCCCCAAGCAAACCAAAAGAAAGTGCGATATATAAACAAAATAAAACATTTAAATTCGATAAATCAGCCCAGAATAGTACTGATATTAACAAACCAATCAAAATAATTACTCCTCCCATAGTCGGAGTTCCTATTTTCTTAACTATATGATCTTCTGGACCATCATTACGGATAGGATTTAAAATTTTTTGTTTTGAAAAAAATTTTATAAAAGTTCCTCCAATAATTAAGACAATAATTAATGAAGTAAAAAAAGATAAACCAGTCCTAAATGTTAGATATTTAAATACATTTAAAAAACTAAAACTATCAACAAAATTTAGTAAAAATTGATAAAGCATTTAATCTAAACCCTTTAAGTTATTTACTATACTGTTGAAACCTGTCGCATTTGAGGCTTTAATCATTAAATAATCATTATTATTAAAATCTTTCTTAATTAATTCAAAAATTCCTGATTTATTTTCTAAAATTCTTCCTCTTTTTACTTTCACAATATTATCGAATATTTCTCTTACCATTTTTCCCATAACAAATACTTTATCAATATTTGTCTCGTTTATTAAAGGAACTATTGATTGGTGAAGTTTTTTTGAATGTGAACCAAGTTCCATCATATCTCCAAGCAAAAGATATTTACGATATTTTTTTGTATCTATATTGTCATAATTTTTTAAGGCTGATTTTAGAGATAGAGGATTAGAATTATAACTTTCATCAATTAAGTTTATTTTTTTGTTACCTATCTTTATTGTAGAATGATCTCCTCTACCTGCTGGACTTCTAAAATCTAAGAAAATTTTTTCATTAAGTTTAAGCACATCTTTGTAAATACTTATTACACTTAAAGCGCTTAAAATATTATAAATATTACTTTGAAAATTATTAGAAATTATAAAATATTTAAACTTATCATTAAGTTTAACTTTAATTTTAAATGCCTTTTTAACTTTTTTAATATTAAATAACTTAACATTTGCTTTTTTAGTTTTAATCCCAAAAGAAATCACATTAATATTATTATTTTCAGCAATTTTTTTATGTAATTTGAAAAAACTATCATCAGCATTCAAGACAACAAAACCATTGGGTAATATATTTTTAATTATCTCTGCTTTAGCTAAAGCAATTTGTTTGATATTTTTGAAATTTTTTGCATGTGCATAATTTATGTTAGTTATCAAGCCAACATTCGGTTTTATAATATTTGTTAAATTATCTATTTCCCCTTTTTTATCCATACCAACCTCTAAAACTCCAAATTCATCACTATGTTTTAAATTAAGTAAACTTAATGGAACTCCAAATTTATTGTTATATGATTTTGGAGAAATACTAACACTAGAAATCTTTCCTAACACATTGCCCAATAATTCTTTGAGAGTAGTTTTTCCACAACTTCCTGTAATAGCTATAATATTTGTATCGATATTTTGTCTAAATATTTTTGAAATTTCAGTCATAAATTTTAATGTATTTCTTACTTTTATCTGGCGTTTGCTATTAAATTTATTTTGAACTTTATTTACTACAACTAATGATGCTTTATTTTTAAATGCCTCTCCAATATATTTATTTCCATCATTTTTTTTTCCTTTAATAGCAAAAAAGATATCATTCTTTTTTACCTCTTTGGAGTTAATTCTTGCTTTATCTGCTTTTACTGAAGGAGTTTTATTTTTGATTTTCGATAATTCTTTAATAATATTTATCTTAAAGTTTTTTGATAAGTTTATATTCTTAAGTTTAATACAATCTAAAATAATTTTTTTGTCTGAAAAATAAATTTTCTTTTTACCAAAATCTTGAGTTTTCTCATGACCTTTTCCAGCAACCAACAAAATATCACCTGTATTTAAATTTTTTATGGCCTCAGAAATAGCTTTTTTTCTATCAGGAATTTCTTTTATCGAAGTACCTTGAATACCCTTTTTAATATCATCTCTTATTTTTCTTGGATCTTCAAATCTAGGATTATCATCTGTTAAATAAATTTCGTTAGAATAATCACATGCAATCTTTCCCATTTTAAATCTTTTATTTTGATCTCTATTTCCACCACAACCAAAGAGTAAAATTATTTTTTTATTTGGAAATTGCTCTTTAAGGTTTGAAAGACATATTCTAAGTGCATCTGGTGTGTGTGCATAATCAAGTATTACTTTAGACCTATTTTTGATTTTACCTATTTTTTCAAGTCTTCCATCTATTGGCTTAAGTTGTGATAAAGCATTTAGAATTTTGATTAAACTTATATTACTATTTTTTGCTGCAATAATCGCCATTAAAATATTTTTTAATTGTATTTTTCCAATAAGATTTAGATTTATTTCTCTTGTTAAATTATAGTATCTAATTTTTAATATTTGTTTCTCACCTCTATAACTATGAGATAAAATTTGAAATTGATTTTTGCTATTATTTAAAACCTGCAATTTCAATTTTTTAGAAATTGCGATTTTTTTTATTCTTTTAAATTCTGGTAATGTTTCATCTGTTATTAAATTTCCTTTTTTTCCTATCAAATTTTCAAAGAGGTACAGTTTTGCTTTAAAATATTCTTTAAAATTTTTATGATAATCTAGGTGATCTTGAGATAAATTTGTGAAAATACCAGATGAAAACTTTAGACCATCCAACCTATGTTGAGTTAGACCATGGCTGGATGCTTCCATAATTACATTATTAATTTTTTGAGATTTTAATTTAGATAATATTTGTCCCATTCGAATTGGGTCTATCGTAGTATTTTGTAAATTTCGTCTTATATTTTTCGATTTTACACCTAATGTTCCGATTGAGGCGACTTTTATTTTATTAAGTTTTAACAATTGAAAATAAAAATCTGAAACAGATGATTTTCCATTTGTTCCAGTTACAGCAATTAAATTATTTGGTTTATTCTTATAAATTTTAAAAGCGATTTCTGCTAAAAGTTTTCTTATATTTTTAGTATGAATGAATAAAATATCCTTTTGAGGATTTGTAATTCTTTTCTCGCTTATAATAATTTTAGAGCCTTTTTTTATTGCAATAGAAATGAATTTATTTCCATCAAAATTATTCCCTTTTATAGCAAAAAAAATATTATCTTTTTTAATTTCTTTTGAATTGAATGAAATCCCTGAGAAAAAAATTTTTTTTTTACTATTATCTAAATTGGTAAAATAATTGCCTAATAACATTGTTAATTAATTTGCGCGTATTTTGTGGCTAAAATAGGCCCAATCTTTTCTATAATTTGACCAACAACTTCAACTGAAGTCCAACCCGCAGTATTAAAAGGAGTTCCTTTGTATTTTATTCCTGATCCATCTCTATAATTATAAACGTACTCACTATTTGTTTTAGGCTCATCCAACATCACAACTAAGCTATACTTGGGATTTGAGGATGGAAATACTGAAGCAAAAGTATTAATTTTTTTTCGGGAATATCCACCCTCTAAAATTTTTTCTGCGGTACCAGTTTTCCCTGCAACCTCATAACCTTCTACATTAGCTAGAGTTGCTGTACCTTCTTTTGTAGTTACAATTTTTCTTAATATTGAAACAAGATTTGATGAAACATTTTCCTCTAAAATTCTTTCTCGTTTAACATATTTTTCTTTTTTTATAAGAGTTGGATTGATCCTAAAACCACCGTTAGCAATAGTAGAGTAAGCGCTAGTTAATTGTAAAATTGTAGTAGTTATTCCATGTCCATATGAAGTTGTTGCAAGCTTACACTTTCCCCAATTAAAGGGTATTGGTTTACCCATTTCCTCTATGTCAAATTGTATTGAATTAATTAAGTCAAGATCATTTAAGAATTTTTTATATTTTTCAATCCCAATTGCTTGGCCGATTCTTACCGAACCTATGTTGCCTGAGCGGATTAATATTTCTTCAGCAGTTAAGTTGGAGGGAATTTTTTTGTCATATTCACTTATTTTATTTTTTCCACAAGTAATATTTTTTTCTAAATTTTTAAATTCAGTATTTGGCTCTATTATCTTTTCATTTAAGGCTGCTGCCAAGGTAAAAGTTTTAAAAACAGAACCTAATTCATAAACACCTTTAGTTGCTCTATTAATATAATTCACATCTGTAATATTTTCTCTTTGATTAGGGTCAAAATCAGGCAGCGAAATAATCGATAATATCTCACCATTATTAATATCCATTAAAATTGAGGCGCTACCTTTAGTTTTAAATATTTTATTAAACTTTATTAACTCTTCTCTTATCAGGAACTGAATATCTTTATCGACAGTAAGTTGAATAGATTTATCGTTTTTTTTTAAGTCTACATCTAATGATTTCTCTAACCCAGAAATCCCCAAGTTATCATCATCTATTTGTCCTATTATATGACTAAATAAATTTTTTTGTGGATAAACTCTTATAAGATTTTCATGTGGTTTTATTGATTTATCACCCAACATCATAATTTTCTCATAGTTCTCCTCTGAAATTTTTTTTTCAAACCAAAAAAATTTATCTTTTGAAAGTTTAGAATTAATTAATTCAAAATCTTTATCAGGAAAAATATATTTTAGATTAAGTAACAATTTTTTTTTATCTATCGCTTCAACTGGATTTATTCCAATATCAATAGAGTTAACAGTTTTTGCTAAAAAATGATTGTTTCGATCTAAGATATTTGCTCTCTGAATTTTTTTAAAAGAGCCATAATTCTTTGAAATATTGGAATTTAAATCTCTTGATCCCAGATGAGTAAGATGAATACAATAAATTAAAGAAATTAGAAAAAAAATAAAAAAAATAAATGCAACTCTATTAAACTTAATATCAAAGTTTTTTTTGTCACTTTTAAATTCAAATTCTTCTTTGTTTTCTTGGAGAATAAACTTCATAATATTATTTTTCGCTATCTATAATTTTGACATCGTTTGTAAGAATTTTTTCTCTCGTGAAGCCAATAATTCCAATTTCATTTATACTCTTTTGGGTTAATCTATTTTCAAAATAAAGATTTTGATAACTAATCAGTTTTTCTGGAGAGCTTAAATAGTCAAATTCAAGTTTCACATTATCTAATTCTAAATTTAAATCTGATATATTCTCTTTTAAACTGAACAATTCTTCATCAATTTTCTTTGTAGAATTTTTTATAAAAGAAGTAATTACAATAAGTGAAAAAATTAAACCAATAGTTAGAATTTTTTTCATAAGTTATGTCCAAGATTTTCAATTTCAATTAAATCTTTAAATTTGTCTAAAATATCAGTTTTAAAATTGTAAATATTTTCCTTTTTTATTAAGCACCTTAATTTTGCGGACCTAGAAGGAGGGTTTTCTTTAAGCTCTAGAGTCGATGGCACTATTGGCTTTTTTTGATGTAATTTAAATAAGATTTCCTCGTGTATTTTATCAGGTTGGTATCTAGATACACTTTTATGTTCTGAAAGACTTCTAAAGAAATATTTTACAATTTTATCTTCTAAAGAATGAAAAGTTACAATAACCAAAAGACCATCCTTTTTTAAAACCTTAGCTGCATGTATCATTCCATAAATTAGCTCACTTATTTCCTTATTAACAAAAATTCTTAATGCCTGAAAAACTTTAGTTGCAGAGTGAATTTTTTTATTATTTCCTTTTTTTGATTTTTCAATAATTTTTACTAAATGAGGGGTATCTATTTCTTTTAACAATCTATCTTTAAGAATATTCTTAACGATTAGTTTTGAATCTCTTTCGTCACCAAAAAATTTAAAAATTTTAATAAGACTTTTTCCATCTAATTTATTTATTGCTTCTTTAGCTGAAAATTCGTTTAAACCCATCCTCATATCCAACGATCCTCCAGAATTAAAAGACAATCCTTTTTTTGGATCTTTAACCTGTGTAAATGAATAACCTAAATCAAATAATATACCTCTAACATTTTCATTTTTGAGTTTTAAATTTCCTAATTTACTAAAATTTAAATTCTTAAAGGTAAATCGGTCTGGAAATTCTTTTTCAATTTTTTTTGCAATTTTTAAACTTTCAGAGTCTCTATCAAACCCAATCACTTTGTTGTTTTTGTTCTTAAGAATTTCTCGAGTGTAACCACCTTGACCAAAGGTACAATCAATAAATGTGCCACCATATTGAGGGGTAATAATGCTAATAATTTCTTTTAGCAGTACTGGATAATGTTTTGTTTTATCCTGTACTATGGTGGCTTCCATTTATTTTTACGAAGACCATTAATTTTTTTGTCTTCTTAAAAATGCTGGTATCTCTAAATCATCTTCTTGGTCCTCATTTTCTTGGGACAAAAGATTTTCTGTTGAAGATGTTTCTTCTTGAGAACTAAATAAGTCTGGCGCATTCCTGTCCACTCCAAACTCTTTTAAATCATCTTTTATTTCATTTTCTTGAGGTGTCTCATCGACAGCTTCTCTAGTGAAAGAACTTTCCTCATCTTCTTTAGTGTTTTCAACTAAACTTTCAACTTGTTGATTTTTTAATAATTCTTCATGATATTGATTATTTATTTGATCAATATTCTCAGTTGAAAGAGTTTCACTAACATTTTCAGTTGAAATTTCATTTTCTAATTTTAAAGCATTAGCACCACTTGAAATAGGTGTACTAGTTGAAAAATTAAAAGCAGTATTAGATCCTAAATTTGAAAAATCAGAATATCCAGGATTTCTATTTTGTATCCTGTGTACCATATTTATAACTGATTTTGTTTCAGGTTGTTGTCCATCTAAAGCAGTTGCAACAATTGATACTCTTATTTTACCTTCAAGAGATGGGTCAGTAATTGCACCTATAATTACTTCAGCATCAGCCTCAACCTCAGATCTTATTTTGTTAACTACTTCATCAACTTCAAATAATTTAAGATCTTTACCACCCGTAATATTGACAAGTAATCCCCTCGCGCCCTTCAGAGTATAGTCATCAATTAAAGGATTGCTAATTGCCATTTCTGTAGCTTTCATAGATCTGCCTTCACCCTCAGCTTCTCCAGTTCCCATCATAGCTTTACCCATTGAGGCCATAACTGTTTCAACATCAGCAAAATCTAAATTAATTATTCCTGGTCTTACCATTAAATCAGTAACACTTTGTACACCATGCATTAAAACATTATTTGAAAGATTAAATGATTCTTCAAAAGTAGTTTGTTCATTTGCTATTTTAAATAAATTTTGATTGGGAATTACAATAATAGTATCTACATGTTTTCTTAACTCCTCAAGACCAATCTGAGCTCTTCTCATTCTTGACGGGCCTTCATATAAAAACGGTAGTGTCACTACTCCAACAGTCAAAATATTTAACTCTTTTGCAGCTCTTGCAATTACATGTGCAGCACCAGTTCCTGTTCCACCACCCATCCCAGCAGCTATAAAAACCATGTTTGCACCTTGTAAAACATTAATGATATCATTTAAAGATTCATCAGCTGCAGCTTGACCTATATCAATTTTTGCACCTGCACCAAGACCTTTAGTTAAATTCAAACCAATTTGAATTTTTGATTTTGCTTTACTGTGTTTTAAATCTTGTGCGTCAGTATTAACAGCAATGAATTCGACACCTTGCATTCCATTTTCAATCATTTCATTTATTGCATTTCCACCTGCTCCACCTACTCCCATTACCAAAAGTCTTGGTTGTAACTCTCTAATCTCTGGAGTTTTAAAGTTAATTGTCATTTTGTTATCCCCTCTTTTTTTATTTATTTAGTTAACTCTCCCATTTAAGACTTGCACGACTTAAATTTGCTTTTTTTCTTGCAGTGACCTTAAATTTTTCAAAAATTGTTGGTTCCCATATCTGAAAAGTCTTGCCTTGACCAACAAACACCATGCTATTTTTAATTTTTGCATGTTTTAGTAATTTTGGTGTAAGTGAAATTCTTCCTTCACCATCGAATTGTAAATTAATGCTTTCTGACAATATCGATGTAGCAAAATAATCTCTTTTCTCCTCAAAAGGATTTAGAGAATCTATTGAATTTGAAATTTTTTCAACTCTATCTTGTGGCCACGCCTCTATTGATTGATTATTAAATGAGGGATAACAAATTACTCCATTGTATCCTAAGTTAGATAAATAAGATCTAAAGCTTGCTGGCACCGACACCCTTCCTTTTTTGTCTATTTTGTTCTCGTAGGTTGATAAAAACATAAACCATAAAATCCTTTATTCCCGTATAATGGGAATATATGGGATAATATGGGTTTTTAAGCTTGGTGTCAATACATACAATTAAAGGTTTAAATAAGCAAATTCGAATATCTATATAATAAATTGTTGATAATTAAATTTAGGAAAGTCTGCCAGATAAACTATAAGCCGGGTTCTGTCATTTAAACCTATCATTTCTCTAGGTTTGAAATCTCTTCCAAACTCAAGCGACTAACCCAGGTGACTAGCCAAGGATGGCTTTTAGTTTTTCAACATTGTCACCTCTATTTAGTCTTGCTCCCAGTGGGGTTTTCCAGCGTTCATTGTTACCAATAGAACCGGTGTGCTCTTACCACACCTTTTCACCCTTGCCATGTTATGGCGGTTTATTTTCTGTGGCACTATCCCTAGGGTTGCCCCCGCCAGGTGTTACCTGGCACTGTATCCTTGCGGAGCCCGGACTTTCCTCTTTAAGTTATTAAAGCGATAAGTCATTTATCTGGCAATATCAATGTATTACTTAATCAAATTTTTTCAACAATAATTAATTAGGAATTCAGCAAATTTTTACTCAAAATTAGGCATTCTTGGTCACAAATTCCATTTACTAGACTCTGTCGAAACCTTCGCTGGAAAGCTTTGATTAAAAATTTTTTTTTACTTACGGGGCCTCTTGATTGAACTTTTGCATAACCGATTTTATGAAGATTAATAAAAAATTTATTTTTATCTGATGATTTAATTCTTTTAAATCTGTACTTTTCAAGTTTTTTTTGATCAAGTTTATGCCAATGCGCAAGTTTAAGTTTTGCCAATTCTTTCCAAGGAAATTTTTCGCCTGGATCTTTTTTACGATTTGGAGCAATATCTGAATGTCCTAATATATTCTTAAGATTTATTTTGTATTTTTTTATTAAAAATCTTAAAAGTTTTTTTAAAGAATTTATTTGCATGTTGGAAAATTTCTCATAAAAATTTTCATGGCCAGAATTTTGTATTTCAATACCAATTGAGTATCGATTTAAAGATTGAATATTTTTCCAATTAGATTTTCCTGCATGCCAAGCCTCGTAAAGGTCTGGCACTAAATTGATTATTTTTCCATTTCTTTTTATAAAGTAATGAGCGCTTACTTTTGATTTGAGATCAGTCAGTTTATCTAAAGCTAACAGCTCATTTTTCATTCCTGTGTAATGGATGATTATATATTTAATGTTTTTTTTTTGTCTTTTAGGAATATTAAAATTTGGAGAATAATTTGTTGTTATTTTAAGCCACATTTAAGCTATAATTTTGATTAATTCTTATTTTATTTTGTTTCTCATTGTAATATACAGGATCAACAATGATTAAGAAAATTATAGTTATAATAATTACAACCTTTGCGTTAGTTTCAAATTTACACGCTGGTTCAGACGGTGAATTAATTTTAAAAAAAAATGAACCATCTGAGATAAAAGACTGTTCAGAAACTTTTAATAAAGCTTCTTTTGCACTCAATCAAGGATTAGACAAAGTGATATTTAAACCAGTAGCAAGCGTTTACAGATTAATGCCTTCGCCAATAAAAACTGGAGTAAGTAATTCATTAAATAATCTTGGCAATTTAGTTACGATTCCAAATAATCTTTTACAAGGTGAGTTTGCTTTGGCAGGGATAAATTCTGGAAGATTTGTAATAAATACTACAATTGGAATTTTAGGTTTATTCGATGTTGCATCATATCTCGGATTTGAAGAATACACAAAAGAAGATTATGGACAAAGCCTTGCTGTGCATGGAGTGGGGCCAGGATGCTATTTGGTGCTCCCAGTGTTAGGACCTAGCACTGCTAGAGATACTGTTGCTTCGCTAGCTAACTTTTTTGGTGGTGATGCTTGGTATAATGTAACTGTAAAAAATGACACTCATTACTTTAGGGATGTAGATTATTATTCATCTAAAGTTACAAGTGGAATTGATTTTAGAGCTAAAAACTTCGACTCAATTGAAAATCTTGAAAAAAACTCACTTGATTTTTATGCATCTGTAAAAAGTCTTTATTTACAGGATAGACAACAAAGAATTTTGAATAGTCAAAAAATTATTGAAACTCAAGATGATAGTGATTGGGAAGAAATAGAAACACAATAATTTCATTACTTAATGATGAAAAAAAAATTGTTAATATTTTTGATTGTTTTTTTTTCAATAACATTCAATTCATTTTCTATAGAGCCTGATATTTTTGTACAATCCACTGTAAATAGAGCATCTAAATTACTTGGGGAAAATATTTCAAAAAATGAAAAGATTGAGAAATTAAAGGAAATTGCAAAAGAAACTGTGGATATCAGAGGTATTGGATTTTATACACTTGGAAAGAAAAGAAAATCTTTAAATGAACAAGAAAAAAAAAAGTATTCTGAATTGTTTGAGGAATATTTTTTAAAAAGTTTTTCAAGCAGATTGGCGGAGTATACTAATCCAGAAATTGATGTCCAAAGTAAAGAAAAACTTAACGAAAATTACACTATCGTAAATAGTATCTTAAAAGCTACTAATGAAAGACCAGAGATAAAAATTGATTGGCGAATATATACTAAAAATCCAGAAAATCCTTTAATCAGAGATTTAATAATAGAGGGCTTAAGTTTAGCAAGAACTCAAAAAGAAGAATTTGCCTCCGTTTTAAATTCAAATGATGATGACATTGAAGCTTTATTTAAAGTTTTAAAAGAATTTTCACAAAATTAAAACCAATGAGATGGTGGGCCCGCCAGGACTCGAACCTGGGACCAATACATTATGAGTGTACTGCTCTAACCAACTGAGCTACAGGCCCTACTAATTGTATGAGTAAATACTATACCTTTTAAAGTTTAATAAGAACATCTTTATTTGTGTGCTCTTTTGATGTTGCTTTATTAAAATTGGCAATATTTAATAAAGTTCACTAAAATTATTTATGAAAGTATTTTTTGATTATGCGATATTTACACTTCAGCGATTTGGTGGGATATCAAATTATATCGTAAACTTAGTAGAAAATTTTTCAGATGAAGTTGACCCATTAATTATTTCACTATTTTATAAAAATCATTATCTAAAAAATAGTAATTTTGCAGATAAATTAATCTCCTATAATAGGGTTGGTTCTTTGATAAAATATGTCAATAAAGTCAATAAAATATATTTTGATTATAAATTAAAGAATAAAAATCCAGATATAATACACTTAACGTATTATAGTGAAAAAAATTTTTATGCTTCAAAGGCAAAAAAAGTAATTACGGAATATGATTTAATAAAAGAAAAATTTTATGCTGAAAAATATCAAGATCAAATTAAATATAAAAAAAAATTATTTGAAGAAATTGACCAAATAATTTGCATTTCCAACAATACAAAAAAAGATCTTCAAAATAAGTATTCAATAAATGCTTCTAAGATTTCAGTTGTTCATTTGGCTGTTAACAAAAATAAGAATGTTAGAGAAAGATTTTTAAATATAAGACCCTTTATACTTTATGTTGGTTCAAGGCAAAGATATAAGAATTTTATAAATGCAATCAAGGCTTATGCGAGATCAAATAAAATTAAATTAGATTTTGATTTTGTTTGTTTTGGAGGTGGAAATTTTTCAAAAGCCGAAGAAGAATTGTTTAAGAGTCTCTCATTAGACAGAAGAAGAATTTATTACTTTGAGGGAGATCAATTAGATTTAAATTATTTTTACCAAAAAGCTCGAATATTTATTTTCCCTTCATTGTACGAGGGATTTGGCATACCACTTTTAGAAGCAATGAATATGGAATGCCCAGTCATATGTAGTGATACAAGTTGTTTTCCCGAAATAGTCAATGATGCAGCAATATTATTCGACCCAACAGATATAGGGTCTCTAGAATTTAAAATGGAAAAATTGATCTATGACGATCAATTATTATTAAATTTAAAAAAAAAGGGTAACGACAATCTAAATAATTATAGTTGGAAAAAATGTGCATACGAAACAGAAAAATTATATAAGAAGATTATTTAGTTAAAATATATGAGAAAATATGAATGTCACTCTTTGATTATTGGAGGTTCTGGCCAATTCGGTATTACTTTAAAAAATCAATTAAATAAAAAAAATAAAAAAGTTATCATTACAACCAGATTTAAAAAATCTACAATTAAAAAAAAAAAATTTGAAGTTGTTGTTCTTGATATCTATAATAAAAAAAAAATTTTTAAGTTAATTAAAAAATATGAACCCCAAAATATTTTTTATTTTGCTGGTCAGAGTTCACCGAGTATTTCTTTTGTAAAAAAAAACGAAACAATTAGAAGTAATTATATAGGATGTAAAAATGTTTTAGAAACTATTTATCAAATTAATAGAAATATTAGTTTTTTTTATGCAGCATCTTCTGAAATTTATGGAAAGATAAATGGAAAAATTTCTCTTAAAAGTAAAAAATATCCTGTGAATCCATATGGATTAAGTAAATTAAAAGGATTGAATATAACCAAATTATATAGAGAAAAATATAACTTAAAAGCATATAACGCAATAATTTTTAATACTGAGTCTGTTTTAAGAAATAAATCTTTTCTTATACCTAAAATATGTATGGCTGCAATTAATGCCTATAAATATAATTTGAAAACTGCATTTGGCAATTTAGATATTAAAAGAGAATGGAATTGGTGTGATGATCAGTGTGAATTATTAATCAAATTTCTGAACAAAAAACCCCAAGATTTTATAATCTCTAACGGAAAATGTTTATCTGCAAAAAAAATGCTTGAGTTTGCTTTCAATTATTTTGATTTAGATTACAAGAAGTATATTTTTAAAGATAAGAAATTACTTAGACCTGTAGATATAAAAATAAAAAAATCAAAATATGATGAGAGTTTATTAAAAAATAATATAAAAAAGAGAAACTTTATTTATGGAAAAAAGATGATTAATTTAATGATTAAGAATTATCTTAAATCTAGTTTTTAAAGTTTAAAATTTTAAATTTATGAATCGAAGATTAAAAAAACTAAAAATATTCAACTTATTTAAAAAATCAAAAAAATTTTCAATTAAGTGGAGTAATTACTTTCAGATCTATGAAAAAATATTTTCAAAATACAGAAACAAAAAAATAAAATTTGTAGAGATAGGAGTTGCTAATGGAGGTTCTTTATTTATGTGGCAGAAATTTTTTGGTAAAAATGCCAAAATTATTGGTATTGATCTAAATCCCAAAGCAAAACAATTAGAAAAGTACGGGTTTAAAATTTATATAGGCAGTCAAAGTGATAAGAAATTTTGGGATGATTTTTATAAAAAAGAGGGAAAAATTGATTTAATTTTAGACGATGGGGGTCATAAAAACCTACAACAAATTAGTACAGTACATTATTCTTTGCCACATATTAAAGATGGTGGAAAAATTATTGTTGAGGATACAAGCTTAAGTTATGTGAAAAAAGAATTTAATAATCCATCAAAATATTCATTTATAAATTATGCTAAAAATATAATTGATATCATTCATAGAAGATCTCCATTATTAAATAGAAAACTAAATCTTTACGCAAAAAAGATATATTTAGTAGAATTTTTTGAGTCTATAGTAGTTTTTTCTATAGATAATAAAAAATGCTTTTTTAATAAAGAAATTAATAATGATGGTAAAAATGATGGTGCAATTGATTACAGGCATAATGAATATTTTAAAGAACTTAAAAATAAGATGGACCAAAAATATGGTCTTATGCATAAAAGAAGTTTTTTTCGAAAAATTATAAGAAAACTATTGTATAGAAATTTTATGTTTAATGTTTTAGATAATTTTAAATTAAAAAAAATTTTTAAAGAAATTAACAAATAAATATTTAATGGTGGGCCGTGTTGGTTACGCTCCAACTACCCCTGCAATGTCAATGCAGTACTCTACTATTGAGCTAACGGCCCAAATTAACTTTCCAAAAAGCTCTTTAATTGTTTGGATCTACTTGGATGTTTTAATTTTCTTAAAGCTTTAGCTTCTATTTGTCTAATTCTTTCTCGGGTTACTGAAAACTGTAGTCCAACTTCCTCCAGGGTATGATCTGTATTCATTCCAACACCAAACCTCATTCTTAAAACTCTTTCCTCCCTTGGAGTTAAAGTGGATAATATCTTTGTAGTCGCTTCTCCTAAATTTGATTTTATTGCCTGTTCTAATGGTGCTAATGCTTTTGTGTCTTCAATAAAATCACCCAAACTACTATCTTCCTCATCACCAACTGGCTTTTCTAGAGAAACTGGCTCTTTTGAAATTTTTAATACTTTTCTCACTTTATCAAGTGGCATTCTTAACTTTTTTGCTAATTCCTCTGGGGTTGCTTCTCTTCCAAACTCACTCAATATAAGTCTCTGTGTTCTTACGATCTTGTTTATAGTTTCAATCATATGAACTGGAATACGAATTGTTCTTGCTTGATCAGCAATAGATCTTGTTATTGCTTGTCTTATCCACCATGTAGCATATGTTGAAAACTTATATCCTCTTCTGTATTCAAACTTATCTACAGCTTTCATTAATCCAATATTTCCTTCTTGGATTAGATCTAAAAATTGAAGACCTCTGTTGGTATATTTTTTTGCAATTGAAATAACTAATCTAAGATTTGCTTCTACCATCTCTTTTTTTGCAATTCTCGACTCCTTTTCTCCTTTTTGAACTCTGCTAACTAATTTTTTAAAATCAGTCACAGACATTCCTAACTTATGACTAATCTCAATTAACCTCTCTCTTATATTTTTAAAATTGTCTTTATTTTTAATGAAAAATTGCTTCCATAAGGTATTGGTATCTAAAAATTTTTTTAATTTTGGATTTATTTCATTTCCAATATAAAATTTAATAAATTCATTTCTTGGTATTTTTTGATCCATAGCCAATCTTAAAAGATTCCCCTCTAATGATATTATTTTTTTATTTTCTATATAGTGTTTTTGCACAAGGTCCTCTAATACTGATGGTGATAATTGAAGAGATTTTATACTTTCTAAAATACCACTTACTATTTTTTCATAACCTTTTTCTTTAGATGATGAAAAAGTCTCAGAATTTAAAACACAATCAAGTTTTTCTTTCTGGTACTTAATCAACTTACGGTATTCTTTGGTAAGTAAATGTACTGTTTTTAAAACTTTTGGTTTTATTTCAGACTCCATTGCTGCAAGAGTTGGATTAAACTCCTCATCACTATCATCACTAGAACTATCATCTTTTTCATCTTCTCCAGCATTCTTTTGTTTTGCACTTGGACCTGTATTTTCATCTTCCATATAATTCGTATCGATATCGATTATTTCTCTTACAAGAATTTCATCTTTCTGTAATTTTTCATTCCAATCAAAAAATTGTTGGGCAGTTATTGGGCTCTGAGAAAGAGCAATTAACATTACATCTTTTCCCGCTTCTATTCTTTTTGCGATTGCTATCTCACCTTCTCTAGAAAGCAATTCAACACCGCCCATTTCTCTCAGATACATCCTTATTGGATCATCACTTTTCTCTATTGTTTTGCCTTCTTCTTTAGATGAATTTTCTTTTTTTCTTAAAACTTTATAATCTGATTTTTTTTCTACCAGTGCAATTCCCTCATCCAAAATATGGATAAAAGCTTGGTTTAAGTTTTCATCTGAAAGATTTCTTTTTCCTAAAGATTTGCTCAATTCCTCATGAGTTATGAAACCACGGTGAACTCCACGGCCCATTAATCTAGCAAACGATTTTGTAATTATTCTTTCCACAGCAAATTAAGTTTGAGAGACTTATATAATATCAAATCAGCAAAAATCCATTGCTAATTTACTAAGATTAATTAGATTTTCTCTCGTTTTTAAGCTCTTTTAGCTTATTAAAGGTTGTTTCACTCATATCCTTTGAAAACTTCGATTCTAACTCTTGAATTCTCAACTCTAGTCCATGATTAAAAAGATCTTTAGAAATATCATCAAGCAATTCTATAACTTGATTATCATTTTTAGGTTTATTTTTGATTATATGTTTAATTGGTGCAAATTTATTAATCTTATCAAGTAGCTGTTTATCCAAATTAAGATCTTCAATACTTATTTGATTATCAGACTTAAATTTTGAAATAATAGAACCAAATATTTGCTTATTTATTTCAGTAAATATTTTGATGTTTTCAATAAGATGAATATTTTCCTGAAATAAAGATAAATTATTTAATATCAAATATAATAAAGAAAACTCTTTTAACTCTACACCAGTAATTGCCTGGCTTTCACTAAAAATTTTCTTAGTAGAGTCAAGAGATTTTGTTTTTCTTACAAAGAATTTACTTTTATTTTGATTAAAATGTGGTGTTAATTCTGCAATTTTCTCTAAAAAAAATTCAAGAACGTATTTTTTAATAAAATTATCTTTAATTGTATTTGTTATTGATCTTAGTTTTTTCTCAAATATTGCCATTGAAGAGGGGTTGTTTTCAGTAAGCTTTTTATAATGACTGAAAATGAATTGATGAATTGGTAATTTGTTCTTTTCTGTAAAATCTAAAAAGTAATTTTTGCCTTTTTTATTTACAAAACTATCAGGATCTTCTTTATCTGGTAAAAATAAAAAAGATATTTGTTTTTCTGGTTTCAATTCTTTCAAGGAATTTTCTGCAGCTCTTAAAGCAGCTTTATAACCACTTTCATCTCCGTCAAAACAGATTATGATATCATCAAAGAACTGATTCAATGTTAAAATTTGTTTATCAGTTAAAGAGGTACCAAGATTTGCAACAACGTTCTCAACTCCATTTTTACTTAAACCAACTACATCCATATAACCCTCAACCAAAAAAATATGATTTAACTTATTAGATAATTTTCTTGCCTGGTCTAAATTATAAAGACTCGAACCTTTTTTAAAAAAATTTGTCTCGGGTGAATTAATATATTTTGCTAGATAATCTAAATTTTCTATAATTCTACCACCCAAAGCTATTGGCTGTCCTGAAATATTATTTATTGGAAATATTAATCTTCCTTTGAATCTCTCTACACAAGTTTTTTTCTTTTCATCAAAATAAAATAAACCACTTTCAAATAAAGTTTTTTCACTGAATTCTTTTTTAATCATATCAAAAAAGCTTGGATTTTTGTCAACAAAACCAATTTTAAATTTCTTAACTTCATCTTTGGTTAATGATCTATTCTTTAAATAAGCTCTGGCATTTGTGAGTTTTTCATTTTTTAAAAGCTTATTATGATAATAATCAACATACTTACTATAAATTGATAAATACTCTTTCCATTTTTTTTCTCTCTCCTCATCTTGTTTTGTAAATAAATATGGTTGCATTCCTGCAATATTAGCAAGATATTTTACTGCTTCTCCAAATCTTAAATTTTGGGTTTTCATAACAAAATCAAAAATATTTCCGTGCTCTGAAGTTGCAAAACAATGATAAAATTCTTTTTCATCATTAACTGTAAATGAAGGTGTCTTCTCATTTTTAAACGGTGATAGTCCAACAAACTCTTTTCCTCTTTTTTTTAAAGCTACAACTTTTGAAACAACATTAGAAACTTTAAGACGAGTTTTAATTTCATCTAAATATTCTTTTGGATATTTCATTATTTATTTAATAATTGTTTTAATAAGACACCAGCTTTTGAAAAATCAATTTCATCTGCATGCTTTTTTTTTAATTCACCCATTACTTTTCCCATGTCTTTAATAGAGTTTGCACCTAATTTTGAAATAATTTCCTCACATATCTTTTTAGTTTCTTCTTCATTCAACTGTTTAGGGAGAAAACTTGAAAGAATATTAAATTCGTTCTGCTCAATTTCAAGAAGATCAGAACGATTATTTTTTTTATAAATATCAATTGATTCGGTTCTTTGCTTCATCATTTTTTTTAATAATTTTTTTATATCTTCATCATCTGTATCTTTTTTGTTAGGGCCAGACCTATTTAAAATATCGAGATCCTTAATTGATGATAGAATTAACCTATAAGTTGAGATTTTAATCTTATCTTTAGATTTTAAGGCATTTTTATATTCTGTTTCAATTGTATCTTTTAAAGACATAATTTTTTAATCTACTTTAAAGAAAAAATTCTTCAAAAGAAAAATTGTTTTTTTACAATTATATAATACATCTCTGTTGCGATAATAAACCAATTATTGTATTAACCTTTAACTTATGAGTTGTAATTGATCAAAAAAGTAAAAAAAGCTCACATAAAAAATTCTCAAAAAAATACTGGTATTTTAGTTTTAGAAAATAAGAAAATTTTTAAAGGAATCGGGATTGGATACCAGGGAGAAGCAACTGGAGAAGTTTGCTTTAATACATCATTAACAGGATACCAAGAAATAATATCTGACCCATCTTATGCTGGGCAAATAATAAATTTTACCTTTCCTCACATTGGAAATGTGGGGACAAATAAAGAAGATTTCGAGTCTGATAAAATATGGACTAAAGGTGTTATTTTTAATTCTGAAATAACATCACCATCAAACTATAGATCTTTTCAACATTTAGATACTTGGTTAAAAAAAAATAAAATAGTTGGAATTACTGGACTTGATACAAGAAGTTTAACGAATTTTATTAGAGACAAAGGGGCTCCAAAAGGAACCATTGCTCACTCAAAAAAAAGTAAATTTAATATTAACAAACTTACTAATTCTACAATTAAATGGAGTGGGCTAAAAAATTTAGATCTAGCAGAAAAAGTTACTACACAAAAAAATTATATTTGGAAAGGGCTTAAAACTTGGAGAAAAGAACATGGCTTTAGAAAAAATAATCAAAATTCATTTCATGTAGTCGCCATAGATTATGGAATAAAAAAAAATATTTTAAGATATTTTTCTGATTTTAAATGTAAAGTTACTGTAGTTTCATGTAAAACCACTGCAGAAAAAATTTTATCTCTAAAACCTAATGGTGTCTTCTTATCTAATGGTCCTGGTGATCCAGCTGCGACAGGAAAATATGCTATTAAAATAATTCAAGATCTTATTAAAAAGAAAATCCCATTATTTGGTATTTGCCTTGGTCATCAGATACTCGCACTTGCATTAGGTGGTAAAACAAAAAAAATGAAGTTAGGTCACAGAGGAGCAAATCATCCAGTTAAAAATTTAATTAATGAAAATGTCGAGATTACTAGCCAAAATCATGGTTTTGAAGTTGTTACAGAAAATTTACCAAAAAATATTCAGATTACCCATAAATCTTTATTCGATAATAGTATTGAGGGAATAAGATTAAAAAATAATCCAGTATTCTCAGTTCAATATCACCCGGAATCAAATCCAGGACCACAAGATAGTGTCTATTTATTCCAGGAATTTATTAACAACATGAAAAAAAATGGCAAAAAGAAAAGATCTTAAAAAAATTTTAGTTGTAGGCGCTGGCCCAATTATCATTGGTCAAGCATGTGAATTTGATTATTCAGGTACCCAGGCTTGTAAGGCATTAAAAGACGAAGGATATAAAGTTGTTTTAATTAATTCAAATCCAGCAACAATTATGACAGATCCTGATGTTGCTGATAAAACTTACATTGAACCTATTACTTTAGAAGTTTTAGAAAAAATTCTCAAAAAAGAAAAACCAGATGCAATTCTTCCTACTATGGGTGGCCAAACTGCTCTTAACCTTGCAATGGAAGCAGAGAAAAAAGGAATTTTAAAAAAATATAAAATTGAATTAATTGGTGCAAATTCTAAAGCTATTTCCAATGCAGAAGACAGAAAGAAGTTTAGAAAAAATATGATTGATATTGGTTTAGATCTTCCAAAATCTGAAATTGTGAACAATATAAATCAAGCATCAAAAGTTTTAAAAAAAATTGGTTTGCCAGCAATAATTAGGCCAGCTTTTACGCTTGGAGGTCTAGGAGGAGGAATAGCAAAAAATAAAAAGGATTACCTTAAAATTATCAAAAATGGCTTACACGAGTCTCCTGTAAGCCAAGTACTAGTTGAAGAGTGCTTAGAAGGTTGGAAAGAATTTGAAATGGAGGTCATAAGGGATAAAAAAGATAATTGTATAATTATTTGTTCAATAGAAAATGTAGATCCAATGGGAATACATACTGGAGACTCCGTCACAGTTGCTCCTGCATTAACTTTAACTGATAAGGAATATCAAGTAATGCGAAATGCTTCTATTGCATGTTTGAGGAAAATTGGAGTTGAGACGGGCGGCTCAAATGTTCAATTTGCAATAAATCCTAAAAATGGGCGAATGGTAATAATTGAGATGAACCCTAGAGTATCAAGATCATCAGCGCTTGCATCAAAAGCAACTGGATTTCCGATTGCCAAAGTTGCTGCAAAACTTGCAGTTGGATATACGTTAGATGAATTAAAAAATGAAATTACTAAAGTTACTCCAGCATCATTTGAGCCAAGTATAGACTATGTAGTAACCAAAATTCCAAGATTTACTTTTGAAAAATTTTCAACTTCTCCCGCAATTTTAGGCACATCAATGAAATCAGTAGGGGAAGCAATGGCAATCGGAAGAAATTTTAAAGAGTCTCTTCAAAAAGCATTGGTTTCTCTTGAGACTGGTTTTTCAGGATTAGACAGAATATTTAATCTAAATAAAAGACAAATTGAAAAAAAACTAAAAGAAAATATTCCAAATAAAATCTTACTTGTTGCAGAAGCAATGAGGAAAAAAATTAAGCTTAAAAGAATTTATAATTTATCAAAAATCGATCCGTGGTTCTTAAACCAAATTAAAGAAATAATAGATAATGAAATTAAGATCAAAATTAATGGATTGCCTAAAAATTTTGATGATTTTAACAAAATAAAATCAATAGGTTTTTCAGATAAAAAGCTTTCTGAGCTATCAAATTTATCTGAAGACATTGTGAGAAAAAAAAGAACTACACTCAAAATTTTACCAGTATTTAAAAAAGTTGATACTTGTGCTGCAGAATTCAAATCCTTCACACCATACATGTACTCAACATATCAAAGAAATTTTTCAATAAATTCAGAATGTGAAGCCGACCCGAGTGTTAAGAAAAAAATTATAATATTAGGTGGAGGGCCCAATAGAATAGGACAAGGAATAGAATTTGATTATTGCTGTTGTCAAGCCAGTTTTGCCTTAAAGGCTGCTGGTTTCGAAACAGTTATGGTTAATTGTAATCCTGAGACTGTCTCAACAGATTATGACACTAGCGATAGATTATATTTTGAGCCTTTAAAAGAAGAATATGTTTTCAATATTATAAAGAGAGAGAAGGAAAAAGGGAATTTAGTCGGTATCATTACGCAATTTGGTGGTCAAACTCCAATTAAATTAGCAAAATTTTTACATGATAATAATCTTCCAATTTTAGGAACTCAATACTCATCTATTGATCTAGCAGAAGATAGAGATAGATTTAGAAAACTTTTAGAAAAATTAAACTTAAATCAAGCTGAAAGTGGAATTGCAAAAAATTTTAAACAAGCAATTGAAATATCTGAAAAAATTGGTTTGCCTTTAATGGTTAGACCTTCATACGTTCTTGGGGGAAGGGCGATGGAAATTGTTTATGAAAAAAGTCAATTAAAAAATTTTGTAGAGGAAGCATTTAAAGCAGCAGAAAAAAATCCAATTCTTATTGATAAATTTTTAGATCATGCAATGGAGGTAGATGTTGATGCTATATCAGATGGTAAAGAAGTGCATGTGGCTGGCATCATGCAGCATATAGAGGAAGCAGGAATTCATTCTGGGGACTCGGCTTGCAGCTTGCCGCCTGTTTCCATAAAACCTTTTTTACTAAAAGAAATTGAGAAACAAACAAAAAATTTAGCCCTGGCTCTGAAAGTAAAAGGTTTCATGAATGTTCAATTTGCAATAAAAAAAGATGAAATTTTTGTTATTGAAGTAAATCCAAGAGCTAGTCGGACTGTTCCATTTGTATCAAAAGCTAAAGGAATATCATTAGCAAAGATAGCCTCGAGAGTTATGGCTGGTGAAAAACTTTCAAAATTTAATTTAAAAGACAAATCTAAAGGAATGTTTGCCGTGAAAGAGGCTGTTTTTCCGTTTAATAAATTTCCAAACAGTGATCTATTGTTAGGTCCAGAAATGAAATCAACTGGAGAGGTGATGGGATTTGACAAAAATTTTGGAATGGCATACGCAAAAAGCCAGATAGCATCGTCTAATTCGTTACCTACAAATGGACTGGCTTTTTTATCATTAAAAGATTCTCATAAAGATGAAGGTTTAGAGCTTGCAAAAGAACTCTTGAAACTAAAATTCCATTTGTGTGCTACAAAAGGAACAGCCGAATACATTAAAAAACATGGCATGAGTTGTAAAATTATAAATAAAGTAAGTAGTGGATCACCTCATATCGTTGATGTTCTCGACTCCAAAAAAATAGCTTTGGTAATTAATACTGGTGGGGGCAATACAGAACATAGATTAAACGATGCTATTGCTTTAAGAAGAGCAACACTTAAAAATAAAGTGCCCTACTGTACTAATATGTCAACAGCGCTTGCATGTATTGAGGGTATTAAATCACTTAAAACAAAAAAATTAGAGGTGACGTCTCTACAAAATATTTAATCAACCTTCCAATCAGTTTTAAATGTAACATAATTGACTTGAATACATCGTCTCTCTTTAACAATTTTTTTCTTTTCCATTCCGTGCCATGTATTTGGACCGCTTGTAAATAAATAACCATAATTATGTTTGTAGGGAACAGTTTTAACTTTTTCTAATTTTTCATTATAAAAATCAGTGCCTAGTTCCTCTGATTCATTTGCATTATTTACAAAAATAAGTCCTGACATTAATTTTTCTTTAATGTCACAGTGAGGCTTTAACCAAAAACCTTCACGATCACAAATAACTTCAAGTCTGACATATGAACTGGATAAATCTTTATTAATCATTTTGGAGATCGTTTCGCATGTTTCTTTAGATTGAAGTTCATTAATGAATTTTACTAAATGTGGAAATTGAGAAGCATTTTCTTTTGTAACAAAACATCTAAATTTTATTGCCTTACCGCCTGAAGCTATGCCTTCTCTAAATTCGGCGGCACCACCATCAATTGCTCTTGTACCATCATAATTGAGATTATGTTTGCTTACATCGGGAATGTCTGCACCTTCTATTTCTTTAATAGCTTCTTCACTTAAAGCATTATTATATTCCCAGTGATTAAATGGGAATTCATGCTTTTTTGAGTTTTTCACTATAGAATTAAGAAAAGTCATAATCTTTAAATTGTTTCTCTATATATCCCGATATTCTATCAGTTTCATTAAGTTTTTTATAATTCCATTCTTCTACTTTGTCCCCTAAGTTTTTAATTATTTCTAGGGATTTAAAAAGCTCAAAAAATTTTTTAAAACGAACATTTTTTTTTATAGCTGGCATTTGAGCCACATATATTGGTCTCCCCGACATAGCTGCCTCAGATATCATAGATGTAGAGTCGCAAGTTACAATAATATGATTAGCTAGTTTAAGTGATGACAAATAGGCTTTCTTATCAATATCTTGAATTATAATCTGATCATCATCAAAAAAATTTTGAGCTTTATCTATAATTCTTTGCGGTGTTCTCATTGAAGGTATAAAAATTAGCTGATAACCTTGATTTATGAAATTTTTTTTGGTTTTAACAAAAATTTCCTCAATTATTTCATCATTAAAATCATAATACTTATTTGGACCACCAGCGATAAACGCAATTACTTTTTCTTTTTTAATTCTGGGTTTTAAATAATTAACATTCTCTTCTAACTCTTTTTCGGTAAGGTAATGAATTGCTCCTTTGGTTTTAAGAACATTTTTTCCCTCAAGACCGTCGTGCTCTGGCGCAATAACAAAATCAAAATTATTTAATGATACTTTTGGATCTTGAATATGAATGTTCATAATTTTACTTCCAAATTTTTTTTTTAAAAAGATGGATGGGACTACACTTTTTCTCCCACATGAAATTAATAGATTAAATTTTTCTGATATATTGTTTTTGAAAACAAAATCTTTTACAGGTGTAATTTTTGGAGGAATCATTTTCCAAAAATTATTTAGTTCAATTTTTTCGTGTATAAATTCAAGATTAAGAGCTTTAGCAAGCCCCTCAACTTGGCTAATCATGCCATGCATACCCTCGGTCAATAATAAACCTTTTAATTTAGTCATTTATCACTATATAGCTTTCATATGAGTCAAAATCCAACTAAACACACAAAAGTGTTAATAATTGGGTCTGGTCCTGCTGGATACACTGCTGCAGTTTATGCGGCGAGAGCAATGTTAAATCCAATTTTGGTTTATGGGTCGGAGCCTGGAGGCCAATTAACTACAACAACAGACGTTGAAAACTTTCCTGGATTTGCTGATGTTATTCAAGGTCCGTGGCTTATGGATCAAATGAAAGAGCAAGCAAAAGCGGTTGGAACAGAAATGATTGAAGATCATATAAGTTCAGTAAATTTAAAAACAACACCTTTTGAGGCTGTAGGTGACACTGGTCAAAAATATACTGCTGATAGCATAATTATTTCCACAGGTGCCCAAGCTAGATGGTTGAATATTAAATCTGAACAAGAGTTTAGAGGATTTGGTGTATCAGCATGTGCAACATGTGATGGTTTTTTCTTTAAAGATAAAGAAGTTGCTGTTGTAGGTGGAGGTAATGCGGCTGTCGAAGAGGCAATGTTTCTCACAAAATTTGCTTCAAAAGTAAAATTGATTCACAGAAGAGATAGTTTGAGAGCTGAAAAAATGCTTCAAAAAAAACTTATGGAAAATAAAAAAATTGAAATAATTTGGGATACAGTTGTTGAGGATGTAATTGGAGATAAAGATCCAAAGAATGTTAAAGGAATAAAAGTTAAAAATCTGAAAACAAATAAAATTGATGAAATAAAATTAGACGGTGTTTTCATTGCTATTGGTCATGACCCTGCAACTCAATTATTTAAAGATCAACTTAGTATGGATAATGATGGTTATTTGATAACAAAACCAGATTCAACAGAGACTAATGTACCAGGTGTTTATGCAGCTGGGGACGTAAAGGATAAGACATTTAGGCAAGCGGTAACTGCTGCTGGTATGGGATGTATGGCAGCACTTGAGGCTGAAAAGTTTTTATCTCATTAAAGTGAAAAATAATCTTCATGTTTTCTTGGGCGCCACAGTGGCAGATGCAGCAGCTAGACCATTACATTGGGTATATAATCAAAAAAAATTAAGTATTTATATTAAAGGAAAAAAAGACTTTTCTTTCTTAAAAAAGAATAGAAGTCCCTTCTATACTATCAAAACTGGGAAAGTCTCTGGTTACAATGAAATTAGCCAAGTGATGTTTCACACACTATTGGATGGACACGAAAATGTAGAGAAACGTTTTAAAAAAAAAATCCTTAAAAACTTTGGCCCTGGGAGTAAATATTGGAAAAATTTAAAACTGAGATCTAAATATAAAAAAGTCAAAGACTGGCGAGGTATAGTCAGGGGACCATGGATACATCAAAATATTATTGAGACGGTAAAAAATATCAAATTAAAAAAGAAGATCTCTGGCGGTGTAAAAGTCAATGAGTCAGATGGTTTTTGTGCTACTCTTCCGTATTTTCTCTATGGCTTTGATTTTAAAAGTTTAGAAAAAATTTTCAAAATTGTAACAGTCTCAAAAATAAGTTTTAAATATGCTATGGCAAAATTTTATTTAATAGATTTTGCGTTAAAGGGATCTGAGGACCCAATCAAAGAATTCACAAAAAAATTCAATAGAAATTCTTTTTTTAAAGGAATTGTTAATGACATTAAAAAAATAAGAAAATTTAGATCAAAGTTCGATCCGACTGCGATAAAGAAACTAGGTATGGCTTGTAGCTACCCAGGAACTTTTAACAGCTCAATATATACAATTATTAATTCAAAAAATTATAAAGACGCGATTTTAAAAACAATAAAGGCAGGTGGGTGCAATTGTTCAAGAGCAAATTTTACTGGAGCATATTTTGCAGCTTTAAAAGGTATAAATTCTATTCCAAATAATTGGATTAAAAAAACAATTCCAGCAAAAAAAATTTTAAATCAAAAATAATTATTTATTTAAGGCTTCACAAAAAGATTTAATTCTCGACATTGCTTTTTTTAAATTTTTCATGGATGTAGCATAAGAAATTCTAAAATAGCCATCTAAGCCAAAGGCAGAACCTTGGACAACAGCGACATTTTCTTTTTCGAGTAATCTTTGAACAAAATTAGTATCAGTTTTTAATTTTGTTTTTTTATTTAATAATCCTTTGCAGCTTGGAAATACATAAAATGCACCATTTGGGGTTAAACAACTTATGCCTTTTATACTATTTAGGCTTTTTACAACAAAGTTTCTTCTGTCTTTAAATGCTTTAGCTCTAGTTTTTATAAATCCTTGTTTTCCATTTAATGCCTCAACAGCTGCAGCTTGACTTATCGAAGACGGATTTGAAGTTGATTGTGATTGTATTTTTCCAATAGCTTTTATTATTTCCTTTGGACCAGCAGCATAACCTATTCTCCAACCAGTCATAGCATATGATTTACTTACTCCATTCATTGTAAGTGTCCTATCTTTTAGCTTAGAAATTTGAGCAATTGTAAAAAAATTAAAGTTGTCATACCTAACATGTTCATAAATGTCATCACTCAGAATAAAAATTTTTTTATTTCTGATTAAAATTTTTGCTAAGTCATTAATTTCTTTTTTTGAATAACCTGCTCCCGTTGGATTTGATGGAGAATTAAGAATGATCCATTTAGTTTTTTTAGATATTGCTTTTTTTAATTTTTTTGGAGTAAGTTTAAACCCTTCCTGTTCAGTACATTTGATTATTTTTGGTTTTCCTCCAGCTAACAAAACCATATCTGGGTATGATACCCAAAAAGGTGCTGGTATAATTACTTCGTCCCCTTTATTAAGAGTTGCCATAAAAGCATTGTAAAGAACTTGTTTTCCTCCTGTGCCAACAGTGATCTGATCCAAAGAGTAGTTGAGTTTGTTTTCTCTTTTAAATTTCTTAATTATAGCTTTTTTAAGTTCAGGTGTGCCATCAACAGCAGTGTATTTTGTGTCTCCTCTTTTTATAGCTTTGATCGCAGCATTTTTTATATTTTCTGGAGTGTCAAAATCTGGTTCTCCAGCTCCTAAACCAATTACGTCTTTACCAGCTGCTCTTAATTCTCTAGCTTTCTGAGTAACTGCAATAGTTGGTGATGGCTTAATTCTTTTTAAACTGTCTGATATTATGCTCATTGAAATATAAATTAATTCTACTACGTTCTTTAATATATGGAAAATACATATCAAGATTTAATTACTGATATTCAGAGTAAAAACCCAAAAATCAGTGGAAAACTTGAAGGTGGTAAAAAATTTAAAATCAAATCTGATTTCAAGCCAGCGGGTGATCAACCAGAGGCTATTAAAAAATTAGTAAACGGTGCAAATAAAGAGGAATTTAATCAAGTTTTGCTTGGTGTTACTGGGTCTGGAAAAACTTTTACAATGGCAAAGGTGATAGAGGCAACAAATAGACCAGCCTTAATTCTTGCTCCTAACAAAACTCTCGCTGCTCAACTTTATGGAGAGATGAAGACATTTTTTCCTGATAACGCTGTTGAGTATTTTGTGTCTTATTATGATTACTATACACCAGAAGCTTATGTCCCAAGATCTGACACATACATTGAAAAAGAAGCATCAATTAATGAACAAATAGACAGGATGAGACATTCAGCAACAAGATCACTTTTAGAGAGAGATGACGTTTTAATTGTAGCCAGTGTATCATGTATTTATGGTTTAGGATCTGTTGAGGCTTATAGCAAAATGACTCTAACGCTTCAAAAAAACTATGATTATAATAGAGAACAAATAATAAAGTCTCTAGTCGCGTTACAATACAAAAGAAATGATCAAAATTTTTATAGAGGTACTTTCAGAGCTCGTGGTGAATATTTAGAAATCTTTCCATCTCATTTAGAGGATAGAGCCTGGCGATTAAATTTGTTTGGTGATAAACTGGAGAAAATTGAGGAGTTTGACCCTCTCACAGGTGATCAAGTTAGAGAATTAAGTTTAGTTAAAGTTTATGCAAATAGTCATTACATAACTCCTAAACCAACTATTGAGCAAGCGATTTTAAATATAAGAAAAGAATTAGAAATTACTCTTAAAAAACATAAAGCACAAAATAAATTGCTTGAGGCTCAAAGACTTGAGGAAAGAACTAAGTTTGATCTTGAAATGATTGAGGCAACTGGATCTTGTGCTGGGATTGAAAATTACTCAAGATTTTTGTCAGGTAGAAAACCAGGCGAACCGCCTCCTACTTTATTTGAATATTTTCCAGATAATACTTTGATTTTTGTTGATGAATGTCATGTAACAGTTCCTCAGCTTAATGGAATGTACAAAGGTGATAGATCAAGGAAAAGTACGTTAGCTGAATACGGATTTAGACTTCCATCTTGCATGGATAATAGACCATTAAAATTTGAGGAATGGGATTTAATGCGAACGCAAACAGTATTTGTTTCGGCAACACCAGGACCTTGGGAATTAGAACAAACAAAAGGAAAGTTTATCGACCAAGTTATAAGGCCAACCGGATTAATTGATCCACCAGTGGAAATAAGACCTGCTAAAAACCAAGTAGATGACTTAATGCACGAATGTAAAAAGGTAATAGAAAAAAATCATAGAGTTCTAGTTACAACTCTTACTAAAAAAATGGCAGAGGATTTAACTGAGTACCTACATGAAAATGGAGTGAAAGTTAGATACCTTCATTCTGATATTGACACTCTTGAAAGAATAGAAATTATGAGAGACTTAAGGATGGGTGTTTTTGACGTGCTTGTAGGCATAAATCTATTAAGAGAGGGTTTAGATATTCCTGAATGTGCTTTAGTTGGAATTTTAGATGCAGACAAAGAAGGATTTCTAAGATCTGAAACATCCTTGATTCAAACTATCGGAAGAGCTGCAAGGAATGTTGACGGCAAGGTAATTTTGTATGCTGATAAAGAAACAAAAAGTATCAAAAAAGCTATAGAAGAAACAGAAAGAAGAAGAAAAATTCAGTTAGCTTATAATAAAAAAAATAAAATCGATGCGAAAACAGTAAAAAAAGAAATTAACGATATTCTAGAAAGTGTTTATGAGAAAGATTATGTAAAAATCAGTGAGGGTTCAAACGTTGGTGGAAATTTAAAAAAACATTTAAAAGCTTTAGATAAAAAAATGAAAGAAGCAGCCTCCAATCTTGAGTTTGAAGAAGCAGCAAAAATCAGAGATGAAATAAGAAAATTAGAGAGCACTGAATTAGAAATAACATTAAATCCAAAAATAAGACAGTATGATGTTAAAAATAAACTTTATCCCAAAGGAAGATCCACTATGGGTATGCCTGGTACCAAAGTTACCAAAAAAAAAGATAAAAAATGGAAGCACGCAAAATAATTATCACAGGTGGAGCAACAAGAATAGGTGCTGCAATTGCAAAAAAACTTTCAGGTCCAAATAAAGAGTTAGTTCTTCATTTTAATAAATCAAAATCTAAAGCACTAATTCTCAAAAAAAAATTAGAAGTCAATGGAACTAAAGTTTATTTAGTCAAAGGTGATTTAAGTAAAGAAGAAGATATTATCAAAATTATCAAATTAGCAAAATCTAAATTAAAGTATTTTGATTGTCTTGTTAACAATGCTTCGATTTTTGAGAATGATAAATTAGCAAATTTTAATAATAAAAGTTGGGAGAAACATATATCAACCAATTTAAAAGCACCTGCACTTTTAACTAAAGAATTTTCTAAAAATATTAGAGGAAATAATAACAATATTATTAACATTATTGATCAAAGAATTTTTAAACTAACTCCATATTTCTTTTCTTACACTATTAGTAAGTCCGGTCTTTATACTTTAACAAAAACGAGTGCTATGAGTCTTGCTCCTAAAATAAGGGTAAATGGTATTGCCCCAGGACCTACTATCAAAAATCAAAGACAGACTGAAAAACATTTTAAAAAACAATATCTTGCTACTCCTTTAAAAAGACAGGTTGATGTTAATGAGATTTGTAATGCTGTTGACTTTTTTATAAAAAGCAGATCTATTACTGGTCAAGTGCTGGCAATTGATAGTGGCCAAAGTTTAAACTGGCAAACAACAGATGTTCAAGGTAAGGAATGAAAAAAAATAATTTTAAAATTGTTAAAATTGATAAAGAAAAATCCCTTTTCAATTACGAAAAAAAGATCCTTATAAACGAGTTAATACTAGATTTAAAACTTGGATATTATGATTTTGAAAGAGAAAATGCGCAAAAAGTAAAATTTAGCCTTGAAATAGATTATCAAGATAAAAAACCGTCAAATGATAAAGATTTAAAATCAATAGTTAATTATGGAACGATCGTGAAACTATTAAGAAAACTGGTTAAAAAAAAACATTATAACTTTCTAGAAACTCTAGCAGAGGCTGTCTTTGATGAATTATTTAAAGATAAAAGAATTGCTAAGATAATGCTCAAAATTGAAAAATTAGAAATTTTAAAAGAATGCTCATCTGTTGGTATTCAAATTACCAAAAAGAGAAGTCATGATAAGTTCTGATATTGGAAAAGAAATAATAAAAAAAGAACTCCCCTTAATTCCAAAGCTTCCTGGTGTTTACAGAATGTTAAATGAGAAAGAAGAGATTCTTTATGTTGGTAAAGCTAAAAATTTACCAAATAGACTTAAAAGTTATGTAGCTGAAAAAAACCACATTATTAGAACCGAAAGAATGTTGTCACAAACTAGAAAATTGGAGATAACAACTACTTCTAATGAAAGTGAAGCTTTACTTCTAGAAGCAAATTTAATCAAAAAATATAAACCAAAATTTAATATTTTACTTAGAGATGATAAATCTTTTCCTTTTATATTCATCGGTAATAAAGATAAATGGCCACAAATAAAAAGACATAGAGGAAAAAAAACTAACGAAGGTTTTTATTTTGGACCTTTTGCATCTGCTGGATCAGCTAACTGGACAATTAAGATGATACAAAAAATATTTCATCTGAGAGTTTGTGATGATACTGTGTTCAAAAATAGAGAACGACCATGTATTTTATACCAAATTAAAAGATGCTCTGGCCCATGCGTTGGTTATATAGAAAGTGAGGAATATAAGAAGACTGTTGATGATGCTATTGAGTTTGTTTCCGGTAAATCAAGGAAAATACAAAAAAGCCTCTCGGAGCAGATGGAAAAAGCTAGCGAAAATTTAGATTTTGAAAAAGCGGTAATTTTAAGAGATCGAATAAAGTCATTGAATATTATTCAATCATCACAAAGAATTAATGAAGCTAATCTTACAGAGGCTGATGTAATCGCAGGTTATAAAGAATCCGGCAAAGCTTGTATTCAGGTTTTTTTTTATAGGTCAAAACAAAACTGGGGTAATCAATCTTTTTTTCCAAAACATGATCCCGATGAGAATTTAAGCAATATAATTAATTCTTTTGTCACACAATTTTATGAAAATAAAAGTGTACCCTCCTCAATAATATTATCTGAAGAGATAAAAGAAAAAATTTTAATCGAAAAAACACTCTCTCTTAAAGAAAAAAAACAAGTTACTATATCAATAGCTAAAAAAGGGTCAAAATTAAAAGTAATTAATCAAGCAATAAAAAACGCTAAAGAAAGTTTAAATAGAAAGCTTTATGAAAGTCAAAATAATAAGGAATTATTTGAAGCTGTGGCAAGTAAATTTAATCTAGAGACCAATATTAATCTGATTGAGGTTTATGATAATAGTCATATACAGGGAACAAACAGTGTGGGTGCATTGATAGCATACGGTGATGATGGATTTATTAAAAAAAGATATAGAAAATTTAACATCAAGCTAAAAAAGAATGAGCAAGATGATTATGGAATGATGAAAGAGGTTTTGAATAGAAGATTTAAAAGAGCAATACAAGAAAAAGATAACTATTTAACTTTTCCTGATCTTGTAATGGTAGATGGAGGAAAAGGACAATATTCAGTAGCTAGAGAAACTCTAAATGAACTTGGACTTCATGATATTCCTATAATAGCGATTGCTAAAGGTAAATATAGAAATAGCGGAAATGAGACTTTCTTTCATAATGGTAAAGAATTTAAATTCATTAAAAATGATCCTACTTTATTCTTTCTTCAGAGAATAAGAGATGAATCTCATCGTTTTGCAATAAGTGCTCATAGAGCAAAACGAAAGAAGGGTATAAGTAAATCGCTGTTAGACCAAATTGACGGCATAGGTTCCATAAGAAAAAGAGCTTTATTAAACCATTTTGGATCAGCAAGGGCAGTTGAGTCTGCAAGTCTAGATGAAATTAAATCTGTAGAAGGGGTTGAAGAAAAAGTTGCAAAAAAAATATATAACTTTTTTCATGAATAAAAAAAATTATGCTTAAAAAGATACCAAATATTTTAACTATAGGAAGAATTTTAATTGTTCCTTTTTTTGTGTTAGCATTTTACTTGCCAGGTTTTTATGGAGATTTGACAGCGCTAATTTTATTCATAGTTGCATCTTTCACAGATTTTTTAGATGGGATGCTAGCAAGATTTCTTGGAGAAGAGTCTAAACTTGGAGAATTACTTGATCCCATTGCAGATAAAATTATTGTTGCAACTGCTTTAATACTTTTGGTAATGGACGGAACTATAAGAAATTACGAGGTAATAGCAGCAATCATTATTTTAACTCGAGAAATTTTGATATCTGGATTAAGGGAATTTTTGGCAAAGGGAAAAATTAAACTACCAGTTTCAAATCTAGCAAAATTAAAAACTGTATTGCAGATGATTGCTATTGCACTTTTACTTTCAGGTGAAACTGGAAATAAAATTATTAATTTTCAAGATTATAACGCTCAAACTATTGGAATAATTCTTTTATGGCTTTCGGCTGCTTTAACTCTTTTTACGGGATATGAATATATGCGAAAAGGTATTGACCACGCGATCTCAGAAGATAATAAAGATTAAGCTGCTTTTTTCTTTCTAACAAGTTTCTGATAACTTTCGTTAAGACCAATAATTAAATCACAAACTTTAAATTCATTTTCAGCGATACAAGAAACTGGAGTTACCTCTGCTGCAGTTCCAGTTAAAAAACATCCAACAAAATTCTTCAACTCTGAAGGGTTTATTTTTCTTTCATAAACTTTAATATTTTTCGATTTTGCAATTTCAATTACTGTTCTTCTAGTAATTCCATCTAGGAAAGAGTCTGGTAATGGCGTGTGTAACTCACCATTCGAGTCTTTAAAAAAAATATTTGCACCAGTGGCTTCAGCAATATTGCCTTCATGATCTAGCATTAAAGAATCTGTATAACCATTTTTTTCTGCCTCATGTTTTGAAAGAGTGCATATCATATAAAGACCTGAAGCTTTTGTGTCCCATGGTATTGTGTTAGGAGCTGGTCTTCTCCAATTAGAAATATTTAATCTAATCCCTTCAACTTTTAATTTTGGATCAAAATATGATCCCCATTCCCATGTTGCTATTGCAACATGAATTTTTGTCTGTTGAGCTGAAATCGCCATCATTTCACTGCCCCTCCAAGCAACTGGTCTTACGTAACCATTTTCAACTTTTTGGTTTTTAATTATAGTATTTGAAGCAGCGTTTATTTCCATTTCAGTGTAAGGAATTTCAAAACCCATTCGTCTTGCTGAATGAAAAAATCTAGAGGTATGTTCCTCTAATTTGAAGATTGAGCCATCATAAACTCTCTCTCCCTCAAAAACACAACTAGCGTAGTGTAATCCATGGCTTAAAACATGCACTTTAACATTTGACCAATCAACTAATTCGCCGTTGTACCATATTTTACCAGATCTTTTATCGTAAGGTATCATGTATGAAATATAAAATTATTACTGAAAAATATCTATGTATATATAATATGTCAATATAACTTACCTGTGATGAAAGAGCTTTTATATTTAAAAGATGAACAATTAAAACATTTAATTGAAAAATTATTTATAAGTTATAGAGAAACTTTTTCAGACTCAAAAAAAATTCTCAATAAATATCATATTGGCTTAGCTCATCAAAAAACTATTCATTTAATATCTATGTATGAGGGAATATCAATCTCAGAGCTTATGAGGAAACTTAAAGTATCAAAACAAAGCCTAAATAGGGTTTTAAAAGATTTGATCAAGCTTGAAATGGTTTTTTTTAATAAAGACGAGACTGACACAAGAATTAAACACATCTTTCTAAATGAAAAAGGAAAAAAAATTTTTAAAGAGATTTTTGAAATACAAAAAAAAAGAATTTATAATGCATTGCTTAATTCGAGTTCTCAAGAGGTTCTCAATTTTGATGAAGTTTTAAAAAGAATAATTAATGGATAGTTTTCTAGCTCATATCCTAGTGGTTGATGATGATGAGGGAATAAGATCTTTAGTTAAAAAATATTTAAATGAAAAGAAATATTTAGTTACTACTGCTGATAACGCAGAAAATGCATCTGAAAAAATAAAGATTATTAAGTTTGATTTAATAATCTTAGATATCATGATGCCTGGAAAAAGTGGACTCGATTTTCTAAATGAACATAAAGAATATATTAATACTCCAATCATATTATTAACCGCAAAAGGTGAGCCAAATGAAAGAATTGAGGGATTAGAGATGGGAGCAGACGATTATTTGCCTAAACCCTTTGAGCCCAAGGAACTTGATCTTAGAATTAGAAATATAATTAACAAAACAAAAAAGGATAATCTAAAGAAAATAATAGAATTTGAAAATGTTAAAATAGATTTAAGTAAGCAAATAATTTTTCATAGTAATTCAGAATTTAAAATAAATAACACTGAAAAAACAATATTACAGAAAATGATTAATAACCCAGGAAAAGTTTTTGATAGAGAAGAAATTGGTAGATTAATTGACTTAGATAAAGAAAGATCAGTTGATGTTATCATAACAAGATTAAGGAAAAAAATCGAAATTGATCCAAAAAATCCAAAATTTCTTCAAACTATAAGAGGAGCTGGCTATGTTTTATGGATTGAATAAATTTATAAAAAATCTTTTACCGAAAAGATTATTTTACAGAGCTTTGCTTATAGTTGCTATCCCTGTGATTTTAATTCAATTAATAATTACTATAGTTTTTTTTGATAGCCTTTGGATAAAAACTAATAAAGGAATGACAAGAGCATTGGTCAGCGAAATACAAACTTTCATAGAGGTTTATAGTAATGATAATTATGAAAAAGATGAAATAAAAAATATTTTTTCATTATATCAAGATTTGAATATTGAATTTGTTGAGGATGAATATTTTGATTTCACTTATAATGAAAGATGGTTTAGTCCAATAGACAGAACACTTAGAAGAGAATTAAAATCTAAATTTGGATCAGAAATATTTTGGTTTGATACTACAAGTTATAAAGAGTTAGTTGATTTAAGAATAAAATATCAAAATGGTTTTTTTAAGTTCATAGTCCCTAAGGATAGACTGACAAGCACTTCTGCAAGATTGTTTGGATTATGGATAACTGTTCCTGCATTCGTAGTTGTAATTATTTCTCTTATATTTTTAAAAAATCAAACAAGACCAATTACAGCTTTAGCCAAAGCTGCTGAAAAATTTGGAAGAGGGGAAAATGTAGATGAATTTAAGCCTTCTGGTGCAGCTGAGATACGCCAGGCAGGTTATGAATTTGATAGAATGCGTAAAAGAATAATGAGACATCTAAATCAAAGATCTGAAATGCTGTCTGGGATAAGTCATGATTTAAGAACACCCTTAACAAGAATGAAATTACAAACCGAGTTTATAAAAGATAAATCCTTAGCTAAGAAACTGACCGAGGATATAAATGAAATGGAAAAAATGCTCAATGAATATTTACAGTTTACAAGTTCCTCATTTATGGAAAAGGATGAGCTGTTCAATCTCAGCGATTTAATGGATGAAATTATTGGTAAATATAATAATGAAAACATAACAAAAGAAATATCACCAAGGGTTTATTTAAATGGTCGAAAAAATCTAATTAAAAGATGTCTTAATAATTTGTTAGAAAATTCTATCAAATATGGGAATAAAATAAATGTTGATCTTCAAAAAAAAAAATCGAGTTTAATTATAAAAGTTGAGGACGATGGTCCAGGAATACCAGAAAGTGAGTATGATAATGTATTTAAACCTTTCTACAAAATAGACAAAGGAAGAGCAGACTCCAAATCCAGTGTAGGACTTGGTCTGTCAATAGCATCTGATATTGTACGTTCTCACGGTGGTAATATAAAGTTGAATAAATCCAATTTGAGTGGACTTGAGGTTAAGATTTTTTTACCCGTTTAATCTTTTTTTTTAAAACCTTTTTTTTTTCAAGTTCTTTCTCTAAATTTTCAACCCTTTTAGCAAGGATATCAAATTCATCCTTACTCGTTAATTTCATTTTGAATACGATTTCATCTCTTTTTGATTTTAAAATGTTTACTATCTCATTTTTTAAGTCTCTAGATGAAACTAAACCTTGTTCTAGAAGTTTAGATAATTTATCAAAAACAAATTTTGAATTTTTCATGTATTTATTAAATAAGTTATTATATCTTTAATCTATTATTATAATTAAAAATGTTCATTAATAATTTTGACCCAGTTGCATTTAGTTTATTTTCATTAGAATTTAGATGGTATTCTTTATCATATATATTTGGAATTCTCGCTGGATGGGTTTTGGCAAAAAGAATTTTTATAAAAAATGATAATTTAAAAGAAAAATTTGATGACTACATTACTTATGTAATCTTAGGTATTATAATTGGTGGAAGATTAGGTTACGTAATATTTTATAATTTAGATTACTATTTAGAGAACGTTTTTGAAATATTTAAAATTTGGAACGGAGGTATGTCATTCCATGGAGGGTTATTAGGTGTAATTGTGATGAGCATATGGTTTGCAAATAAGCATAATCATGATTCTTATATTTATCTTGATGTTGTTTCGCTAGTTGCCCCAATAGGAATTTTCTTTGGACGTATTGCAAATTTTATAAATTCAGAGCTTTATGGTAAAGAAACAACTTTACCATGGGGGGTAAAATTTGAAAAAATTGATGAAATATATCGTCATCCATCTCAACTTTATGAGGCTTTTTTTGAGGGACTGTTATTATTTTTTATATTGATATATTTTCGAAAAGTGTCCTCAGCTAAAAATCCTGGTTTTTTATCTGGAATATTTTTAATGTTTTACTCTGTTTTCAGATTTTTTATAGAATTTTTAAGAATGCCAGATGAACAATTAGGCTACGTTCTATTTAAATTGAGTATGGGGCAAATTTTATGTTTAGTTTTTTTTATATTTGGTTCTTATTTGACTTTAAAAAAATATGACCATCAAAAATAATTTTAAAATCTCTTTAGATAAATTTATCGATTTTGCTCTATATGATAAAAAAAAAGGATACTATATGCAAAAAGACCCTTTCGGGTTAAAGGGCGATTTTATAACTGCACCAAATATTTCTAGAATGTTTTCTGAAATGATAGCTGTATGGATTTTAGGTTTTTGGGAAAATTTAGGAACCCCAAAAAAAATTAATTTAGTGGAACTTGGTGCAGGAAACGGTGAAATGATGAAAATATTTTTAGAAACTTTTAAAAAATTTCCAGCGTTTTTAAGTTCATGTAATATTTTAATTCATGAAAAAAGTCTAAAATTAAAGAAAATTCAAAAAAATAAATTAGACAAAGAAAAAGTTATTTGGATTTCTGATCTAAAACAAGTAAAAAAATTTCCAACTATTTTCATTGCAAACGAGTTTTTTGATGCAATAGCAATAAAACAATTTATTAAAAAAAAAGATCATTGGTTTGAAAGATATGTAAATTTTAAAAATCAAAAAAAGGCTTTTTTTTGTGAAAGAAAGTTTAATATGAAAAAATTTGAAAAAAAAATTAATTATAATATTTCAAAAGACCAAAAATTTATTGAATACTCCTTAATTGGGGCAGATTATTTAAAAAAAGTTGCTGGAATAGTTAAAAAAAATGATGGCGGTCTTCTAATGATAGATTATGGGTATATGGAAAAGAGGATGAAAAATACTCTTAAATCGATTTCAAATCATAAACATAACAGTGTTTTAAAAAATATCGGTAATTCAGATATTACTCATAATATCAATTTTTTCTTATTTAAGAAAATAATCAATCAATTAGGTGGTTTAAAAGACTTAATAACAACTCAAGGAAGCTTTTTAGTAAAATTAGGAATAAAAAATAGAGCAGAGATAATATCGCAAAATCAAAGCTTTTCAAAAAAAGCAGATATTTATTTTAGATTAAAAAAACTCATAGATGAGAAAGAAATGGGAAATTTATTTAAGGTAATGTTTATCAAAAACAAAGGTAATAAATATAAGTTGGGGTTTAATTGATAGTTTCAAAAAAATTATCTAAATTTAAAGAAATCAGTCATGGTTTTTTTAATAAAATAGGTGGGTGTTCGAGAGGTATTTATAAAAGCTTAAATTGTGGACCAGGCTCTAACGACAAAAAAACAAAAATTATCAAAAATTTGAGAATTGTAAAAAAGAAAATCGATAAAAATTCAAAAAATATTTTTTTACTACATCAAATACA
>QCOL01000004.1 GCA_003212925.1 Pelagibacteraceae bacterium AG-430-P08
TTTAATATTTTTATTATTTAAAATTATTTTTTTTGAAAAATCGGTGTAAAGATCGAACCCGTTTTGAGATTTATAAATAATATAGGGTTTCCCTGATAAATGTAGTTTTGTTAATTGATTTGTTCTATTCAATTTATTCTGTTTTTAATCTTAAAACTGGTTCTTCTTTTATTGGTAAATGAATTATTGCTGCAAAAACAGATAAAGCAATTGCTAAATACCACGCATAGTCATATGACCCATAAGTATCGTGAAATAAACCTCCAAGATATGCACCAAAAAACGAACCAATTTGGTGACTTAAAAAAACTATTCCATATAACAAGCCCAAATATTTTGTTCCAAAAAGATGAGCAACTATTCCGCTGGTAGCTGGTACTGTCGATAACCAGAGGAACCCAAAACTTGCTCCAAATATAAATGCTGCAATATTACTAGCTGGAGTGAATATAAAGAATATTATTGAAACTCCTCGCAAAAAGTAGATTGCACTTAAGATTATTTTTTTACTCATTTTTGTAGAAAGATAACCACTTAATAAAGAGCCAAAGATATTGAATAACCCAATTAAAGATAAAATAGCTGCAGCAGTCCAATCCTCAAGACCTCTATCTATCACATACTTAGGAACATGAGTTCCAACTAAAGTAATATGAAATCCACAAACAAAAAAACCAGATACAAGTAAAATATAACTTTTTGTTTTGAATGCTTCACTGAGTGCTTCAGAAAACGATTGATTTGATGTTTTTTCTACATTTTCAGTTGCAGATGGAGATCTTACGAAGTATGCAGCTACTAAACCAGCAATTAAAAGCATTCCGAAAACGAATAAAGTATAATTCCATCCAAATTCATTTAGAGAGTAACTTGTGAAAATTGGAGACAAAAAGTAACCAAACGATCCAACTGCAGTCACAAAACTCATTGCAATAGTTCTTGTAGATAAAGGAAAGTGTTTTCCAACAATAGACATTGGAATACTAATGGCTGTTCCCCCTAGTCCTATTCCAACTAACAACCCCATGTGTATTTGAAAAAAGATTCCTGTATTAGGTCCTGTATATAAAAAGAATATTCCAGCTGCATAAAAAATAAATGCTGAAATAATTGCTATATGACCACCATACTTATCTGCAATAGCACCAAAAATAGGTCCAGTTAATCCCCACATTAACATCTGCATTCCTATTGCAAAACCAAATGCTGTGTTGCTTATTTTGAGACTTTCATTGAAATCCATGAAAAACAAACCAAAGGTTTGTCGTACACCAAGAGAAATTAAAACAACAAAACAAGCCGCAAATAATGTGATTAATGCTGTCCTGGATTGAAAAAATTTTTCTGTGCTCATTTCAAATGTCTTAATGCTTGTTTAATATCAGCAATTAAATCATTTGGATCCTCAAGCCCTATGTGAAATCTGACTAAATGTTCATCCTTTGCTAAATTCATGAATTTTCTATTTCCTGTTTCCCTAAATTCTTGATGTAAAACCAAACTCTCAAAACCTCCCCAACTGTAACCATATCCAAATAATTTAAGTGAATTTACAAATTTTCTGACAGAATTAATATTATTTGATTTTATTTTAAGCCCCATTAATCCTGAGGCACCAGAGTAATACTTTTTCCACATTCTGAAATTTAAGGAATTTTTCTTAAATGGATAGAGAAGTTTAATTTTTTTATTTTTTGACAAGTAAGCTGCAATCTTTTTTGCATTTTCTCTATGTCTATCTAATCTAACATCCAAAGTTCTCAAACCTCTAGTAATTAAATATGCATCATCAGGTCCCAATCTTAAACCTGTTATTTTTTCAGCCGCTTTAACTTTTTGGAAAACTTTTTTATTAACTGCTAAGCTTCCACCCATAACATCAGAATGACCAGAGTAATATTTAGTAGCAGATACAATAGACATATCAAAACCAAGTTTTATTGGTTTAAGATAGTAAGGTGTACCCCAGGTATTATCTATTGCTGTTAAAATTTTGTATTTTTTGGCAATTGAAACAATTTTTCCAAGATCTTGAAAATCAAAAGTATTGCTACCTGGATTTTCAACAAAAATTAATTTTGTTTTTTTTGTTATGCTTCTCTCTAAAGTTTTTAAATCATGTGGATTATAAAAAATTGTTTTAATATTAAATTCTTTCAAAAAATCTTGAGTTAAAACTCTCGTAGGACTGTAAACTGGGTCGGCAGCAATTATTTCATCACCAGGTCTAACAACACTAAATATAGCTAAAAATACCGATCCAAAACCTGTAGGTGTGGTAAATACATGATAACTATCTTCGAGCTTAGTTAAAATCTTTTGTAAAATATAGGTTGTTGAAGTTCCTTGTCTTCCATAATCGTAATGACCGCCAACTGGATTTTTTTGAGCCTTTTTTTGTGTCTTTCTTATATGCTTCATTGATTTAAATATTATCGTTGAAGCTCTAACTACTGGTGGATTTACCGACTGATTATGAAAATCTTTTGCAGTATGTTTTAAAAATGTCTTAAATGATTTTACCATAAAAAAATTGATAACTTTAAAGGACAATGCTATATCCCTCACATAATTTCAATTAAATTATAACAGAAGGGAATAATGGGATATCCAAAAAAACATAGAGGCCGAAGAAAAATGGGCTCAAAAAAAAGAAGAGCTAGAAAAAAAAATAAAAAGAAATAGTCCTCAATGAATTCAATAGAGAAGGCACGATCCATTAGCATATGGATTTTTATAGTCCCCTTCGTTGCAGTAAATATCTGTCTTATACTAGTAACTCAGTTTCATAGTTTATTCCCAAATCAAACAGACATTTTGCACAATACAATTCCTTATTTTGATGGTGGTGCCTCTATCAGTAGAACAGCTAGACCTTACCCTTCTTGGTTAGTATTTAAGCCCGCAATGTTTTTGACATCTTATTTATTAATCAGATATTGGTTGTTTAATAAAGACATCATTAAATATTTTGAAGTCGACCACAAAAATTTAAAAAAAATAGTTTTTTTTGGTATTGCCTCAGCAGTTGCACTAACTGTGCATTCAATTTTTTTAGGTATCAAATTTGATAATGACCTATACAAACTTTTTAGAAGAGTAATAATGCTATCTTTTATTGTTTTTGAAATTGTTGCCCAGGCTTACTTAGTAGCAACTTTTTGGTCTTTCAAAGAGAAATTGAAAGATCATATAAACCCGATAGTGCTAAATCTTAAAATAATTTTAGTTTCAATATTAATTATAGTTGCAGTAATAAGTATACCTATTGTCAGTCTACCCGGTGATGATTTTTTTGGAATTCAATTAAAGTTTTTAAAACATACGTTGGAATGGGATTATTTTATTGGAGTAATCACTTTTTATTTATTAACATTTTTTATGTGGAAAAAACTAAATTAATTTTTGATCCACCCGCCACCTAAAACTTTATAACCAAATTTATCTTTATTGTAAAAAACGCAAGCCTGTCCAGGAGATATTCCATCTTCAAATTCTTCTAAATTAACTAGGGCTGTATTATCATTATTAAAATTTACTTTTCCCTCAAGAAGTTTGCCTGTTGATCTTACTTTGACAAAAATATTATTTTTAAATTCATTTTTATTTACAAGTAAATTTAAATCATGAAGTTTAATATCTTTTTTTCCAAGTTTTTCTTTTGGACCAACAAAAATTTCATTTTTTTCTGCGTCTATCTTTAATACATATAATGCATCTTTATCTGAAACTTTAATTCCTTTTCTTTGACCTATTGTAAAATTAATTATTCCATCATGAACTCCAATAACTTTTCCATCTAGGTTTTTTATATTTCCTTTTTTAAAAGAGTCTGGTCTAAATTTTTGAATTACCGAGGCATAGTCACCATTAGGTACGAAACAAATATCTTGGCTATCCGGTTTATCCGCTACGTTAAGATTTAATTTTTTTGCTATAGATCTTGTTTCATCTTTAAGCATGCCTCCTAATGGAAATCTTAAGTAATTTAATTGTTCTCTAGAAGTATTAAATAAAAAATAACTTTGGTCTCTATTTTCATCGATAGCTCGATACATATTAGTTTGATTGTCAACAGTAACACTTTTTACATAATGACCAGTAATTAATGCATCTGCCTTAAGATCTTTTGCAACTTCAAATAAATCTTTGAATTTTACAGTTTGATTACATTGCACACAAGGAATAGGAGTTTCGCCTTTTAAATAACTATCAACAAAGTTATCAATTACTCCTTGTTTGAACTTGTTTTGGTAATAGAGAATTTTGTGTTCAATATCTAATTTTTGAGCGACTCTTTTTGCATCCATTATGTCCTGACCTGAGCAGCATTGTTTTGATGCAGCAACCTCTTTACCATCATCATAAAGTTTTAAAGTTATACCAATAACTTTGTAACCATCTTTTTTCATCATTCCAGCAACTGTAGATGAGTCCACTCCACCTGACATTGCAACAACAACCGTTGTTTCTGATGGTTTTTTTTTAAAACCAATAGAGTTTAAGTTATTATTCATTTGATGGTATTTATACTTATTTCTAATATAAGTTAAATTAAATGATTTTTGATTTTGAACCAGGCGACAAAGTTTTCAATCCAGCAAATAAAGATTGGGGAATAGGACAAGTTCAGTCAATAATCAAAGGTAAAATTACTGTTAATTTTCAAAATGTTGGTAAAAAAGTAATAAACTCTGAAAATATAGAATTAAAAAAAATAAATGACTCAAAGTGATATTAAAAAAATTGTTGAGAATCTAATTCAAACTTTTTTAGATGCAGGGAAAATTTCTATAGATCTTAGGAAAAAAGGTCTTACTAAAGAAATAAAATCCGATAATACACCTGTAAGTAATGGAGACTTAGAAGTTAACAAAATTTTGAGTAAAAAAATATTTAGCTTAACGCCAAATATCCCAATAGTATCTGAGGAAACATCAGAAAATAAATCAAAAAATAACCTGGAAAATTTTTGGTTAATCGATCCAATCGATGGAACTTATGATTATATTAATGATCTGGATGAATTTACAATTAATGCAGGATTAATAATTCAAAAAAAACCTGTTGCTGGATTAATTTATGCTCCAGCAAAAAATAGAATGTTTTATTCTTATGGAGATGATTTTTCTTTTGAATTAATTAATGGAGTACCAATTAAATTGGATAACTCAAAAAATTTTAATAAAAACGAGATTAAATTTGTATCCTACTCTAATAAAATCAAACCAGAAATAAATGAAATATACAAAAAACTTAATGTTAAAAAATATGTAAGAATGAAAAGTTCTTTAAAATTTTGTGTTATTGCAGCTGGAGAGTATGATGGTTATGTTGCAGAACCAAGGGCATCAGAATGGGATATAGCTGCAGGCCATGCAATTTTGAAACACTCTGGCGGAAGTGTAACTGATTTCAATGGACAAGAAATTTTTTATGGAAAAAAAGATTTTAAAAATCCAAGTTTAATTTTAAAAAGTAAAAATATTCAATAATGGATGAACAACTAAGAATCATTTTAATTATAATCATTTCAGTTTCAATTTTTGGTTTACTTGTTTTTGTCTTTGTAAAAAATTATATAAAAAATAAAATTGACTTTTTAGTGAAAGAAAATAAAAAAAATAAGTTAAAGTAGTTTTACTATTTTTATAAAGTCATCTTTTGCAATTTCCATTACTTTTTTTGAGGTTTCAAAATCAAAGCCGTTTCTTGCTAATAGGGATATATCTTTTTTATAAAATAATGATCTGTTATCTTCTATTCTTGCAGGACCAATTCTTTTTTTTTTACATAATTTAATTGCAGAAAAAAAATCTTGATCTGAATTATCATCGTGAATTTTGTTTACAGTTTCTTTAATATATTCACTATTAATACCTTTACCTATTAAGTAATTTCTAATTTTATTGATTGAATTACCTCTTTGAATCATACTTCTAGCTTTGCTCTCTGAATAAAATTTATCGTTAATAAACTTATTTTTTTCTAAGTCTGAAAGAACAATATCAATCAAATTAGTAACATCTTGTTTTTTTACATTTGGCACTGAAGTTTTTAAGTATTTTTTTAGTAAGTAAGTTTTAAGCTGTTGTTTTGATGGAGCATATTTTTCCACATAAGAAAATGCAAAATTTCTCATCTCCTCGACAGTTACTTTTAGAGTTTTTTTTTTATTTCTTATAGGAATCATAGAAAGATTTAATATAATATATTTTAAAATGATCGAACAAATTTATACCTATTTTACGATAGACATGCTCTATTATTGGGTGAATTTAGGTGTTCTTCCATTTTGGTTGATTTTAATTTTTTTTCCAACTTCTAGCCTCTGTAGGTATTTCGTAACTTCAATATTTCCATTCATTATATTGAGTGGTGGATATATTTTTTTATTGTACAAATCTTATTTAAGTTCATACGATTTTAACAGTAATTTTAGCCTTTACTTAGGGATTGATAACATAAAAGAATTATTTTCTAACAAAAATTTTCTTATGATGTTCTGGATACATTTTATATCTATTAATTTATTCACTGGAGGTTGGATTGTAAAAGATTCACAAAAATTTATGATGAGTAAATTTTTATTATCGATACCGCTTATCATTTTATATTTAATTGGACCTCTTGGATTGTTAGTTTATTGGTTAATTAGAATTTTTTACGCCAAAAATATAAGTTTATATGACTAAAAAAATTGATTTTTACTTTGATTTCATTAGTCCTTATTCATTTTTAGCTCATAAAAAAATTATCAGTTCTAATGATAGGAATAAATTTAATTATAAAGCAATTCTACTTGGTGGACTTCATAATTTAGGAGGAATTACTGCCCCTGCATTTAATGAGAGAAAAATGAAAAATATGAAAAATGATTGCAATTTAATTGCTAAGAAAAGTAAAATTGACTTTGTGTGGAATGATAAATTTCCAATTAATTCATTATATCTAATGAGAGGCTATCTTTTTGTTAATAGTGATAAAAAAGATAAATATTTTGATCTATGTTTTGATGCTTATTGGAAAAATAATGAAGATATTTCAAAAGAAGAAATTATAAAAAATATACTGTCAGAATGCGAGATAAAGCCTAATGATTTTAAAACAGGTATTGAAGATCAAAAAATTAAAAATGAATTAAAAGATTTGACTAACATTGCTTTCCAAAATGATGTTTTTGGTGCTCCAACTTTTGTTGTAAATAATAATCTATTTTGGGGACAAGATAGACTTGAATTTGCTTTAGATGAATTAAATAATTAAGTTATTTTAAATTTACTTTGTTTTAACGCCCCAAAACCACCATCAATATGCGAGACCTTTTTAAATCCCATATCTTTTAAAGATTTTGCCGCAAGAGCTGACCTCATTCCACCTGCACAAAATAAAATAATTTCTTTATTTAAATCAAGTTTACCTTGCTTAAAATAAGTGCTCTCTGGATCAAGCCAAAACTCTAACATTCCTCTTGGAATATGATTTGAATTTTCGATTCTTCCCTCTCTTTCTAATTCTCTTACATCTCTAATATCAATTAGGTTACACTCGTTTTTATTAAATTTATCAAAAGCTTCTTCGGTTGATATAGTTTTAATCTCTTTTAAGGCTTCTGTCACAAGAGTTTGGGATGATTTAATTGTCATTATATTGTAGATATTTATATCATAAATAAAAACATATGAGAAAGTTTTTCATTAAAATTTGTAAATTTTTTGGCTTTGAAATTATAGATCAAAATGAATTTACTTCTCCTACATTGAATAAAGAATTGAATGAGGATCTTTCAATTTTAAATAAAAAATCAATAGTATTACCATTAGGAGAAGTAAAAATTACTAGAAAAATAAAATCAATACTAATTATTATTAGAGTTAATACAGAGATTGAAGTTTGGGATCAAAATAAAAGAAGATTATTCGAACAACCAAAAATCGAATATTCAATTCGATCAATAAAATCATTGATAAACTCTATCAATTATTGTCAAAGCAAATATCCAGATTTAAGGATAAAAACAATAATTTTAGATGACTCTTCAAAAATTGAAAATTTAGATAAAATCAAAGAAATAATTAAAAATGTAAATGGAGAAATTATTTCTCTGGACACAAAAAAATTTGAAGCCAAGATTAAAAAACAAAAAACACAACAAACTTTTTCTAATTTAGCAAGTTTATTTCAGTGTTTTGAGATTGGAAAAGAGATTGGGGAAGATCTAATTTTTTTTGTTGAAGATGATTATCTTCATTTTGAAACCATGTTGGAAGAGATGATTGCTACATATGAAAGAGTTTCGTCTCAAGTAGGCAAAGATATTTTTATGTGTCCTGCAGATTATCCATATCTATATATGAATAACGAAAAAACGAACATCCTAATAGGAAACAAAAGGCACTGGAGAACAATTACTAAAACTTTATGTACCTTTTTGACAAGCAAAAAATTATTAAATCTATATTGGGAAAATTTTACAAAAAATTGTGAAGATCGTCATGATCCTTTTGAGAAATATATAAATGAGATCTATAAAAAAGAATTTTGTATATCTCCTTTAAAAAGTTTATCCGTCCATTTGACAAATGTTAATTCAAGTTATGGTTTGTCACCTTTTATTAATTATAAAAATTTGTGGGATCAAAATAAATAAGCCCCTTGAGGGAGGGGCTTATTACTTAACTAACTAAGAGAGAGTTTGAGGATCCTTCTATGAGTATTCGCTGAGAATATACAGAGAGCGAAGGATCCCCATGTTGTTAACAACTAGTCACGAATTGCGTATGCAATTACACCAGTTTCAGTGACATCAGTACCTTTGGTTTCAGCTTCTTTACTTAATCTTAAACCAATAGTTGCTTTGATGAGGCTAAATGCAATATATGCAACCACAAAAACAAATATGTTTACTGATAATACACCAATTAACTGAGTGCTAAAATTTGCACCAGAATTTGTTGCAGGTACAATTAATGTACCCCAAATTCCAGCAAATAGGTGAGCAGGAATAGCACCAACTACATCATCAATTTTTAAAGAGAATAATAGTTTAGTACCATACACTACGATTAGTCCACCTACAGCACCAATTAAAATTGCAGCAAATGGCGATGGTAATAATGGTTCTGCAGTTACAGCAACCAAGCCACCGATACATCCATTTAACATTTGGACTACGTCAGTTTTACCAAAATGCAATCTAGTTATAATTGCTGCACCTATAACACCACCTGCACCAGCAAGGAATGTGTTAATAAATATTTTTGATACAGCGATTGCATCCGTAGCCGTTCCCAATGCTAATTGTGAACCACCATTAAATCCAAACCAACCTAGCCATAAGATAAATACTCCAATTGTAACTAATGGTATTGATGATGCTGCAAAAGGTTTTATTGGCGCTGGTGCTCCAGACTTAGTAAATCTTCCTAGTCTAGGACCAATTATCATTGCACCAGCCAAAGCAGCTGCACCACCAGTTGAGTGTACTAAAGTCGAACCAGCAAAATCAGAAAAGCCTGCTTCTGCTAACCAGCCTCCACCCCACTGCCAACCCATTACGATTGGATATATAATTCCAGATAGAATTGCAGCGAATGTGAAGAATGGCCATAACTTAATTCTTTCAGCCATTGTTCCTGATACGATTGAAACGGTAGTTGCACAGAATACCATCTGGAAATACCAATCTGAACCATCTGAATAACCTGTATCTATTTTACTACCATCTGCCCATGGAATAAATTTACCAATGTACCCACCTGGATCAATACCATAAGCTAAATTATAACCTACAAGCCAGAACATTATACCTGCAATTGAGAATAAACCTATATTTTTTGCACAGATTACGGATACACTTTTTGATGTAACCATACCTGATTCTAACATTGCGAATCCTGCAGCCATAAACATTACTAGGAATCCACAAATCAAGAATAATAGGGTGTTAAATATAAACCCTACTTCGGCAGAAACAGTTGTGTCTGCCATACCAGCACTACTCATGTTTAATAAAAAAATTAAACTAATAAGTGGCGCACTTATTACTTTTATTAATTTAGTCATACGACCTCCCTGTTAAAGAGAGCTCTTTTAATTTATTAAATGCTAATAACTAACGCTGATTACGAAAATTGGGTATGCAGTATTTGCATATAGAAACAGCCTTAACGAGAGTTTCGTTAAGGCTGTAAAAAGACGTTATTTATTGAATACTTCTTTTAAAGCTTTTGCTGGTAAAAACTTTACTTTTTGAGACGCAGCAATTTGTATCTGTTCTCCTGTTCTTGGGTTTCTTCCAACTCTAGCTTTTCTCTTAGCTACTTTATAAGTACCAAAACCAGCAATTTTTACTGAATCGTCAGCTTTTAAAGCATCTAAAATTGTGTTGGTAATTGTATCAAAAGTTCTCTCAGCATCAGCTTTACTTAGATTTAATGCCCCAGAAATTTTGACTACTAGTTGTTTTTTGTTCATTTTAGCTCCGGTTTTATTAGGTTATTTTCATTGTTGTCAAAAGTATTGATAAATCAAGACTTTTTTTAGTATATAAAGAAAAGTTATACACAATATATTGTGTAAATTAAAAAAATGTTGATTTTATTGAGTTTTTTAAACTTTTTTAAATATTATTAATTGAACAATCCTAAGTCTTTAAGGTCGTTAAAAGTTGTAAAAAACATCAAAGATATTAATAAAAATATTCCGATTCGAAAAAAACCTTCCTGCGTTTTTTGAGACAACGGACGACCTAAAACTTTTTCAAATGCATAAAACATTAAATGTCCCCCATCAAGCATTGGAATTGGAAACAAATTAACTAAACCAAGACTTATTGAAATATATGCCATCATGCTGATAAATGCCAAAACACCAAATTCTGCAACCTGGCCTGAAATTTTTGCTATTCTTATCGGTCCTCCAAGCTGAGAGGTATCAGCTTTACCAAAAATCATTGCACCAATATATTTCAAGGAGGAAATTCCTACAAAATAAACTTCATGAGCGGCATGGTATATAGCTTTCGCAGGTCCTAATTTAACATGATTAATCTCATTATTATAAGCACCTAATTTTATACCAACTATTCTTTTGTTCAGTTTGTTACCTAAATTATCCTCACCCGGAACAATATTAGGTTTTACTTTTAAAATTATCTCGTCATATGAACGTTTCACTTTAAAGTCTATAATTTCATCAGTGGACATAGTAATGAATTTAGAGACATCCATAATACTTTCAACTTTGTTGCCATCTATTTCTAAAATTACGTCATTTTGTTTTAATCCTCCAGCCATAGCAGGGCTATCTTTCTGAACTTCATTGATGACAGCTGGTGTAAAATCTTTACCAACAAAAGTATAAATTGAGAAAAAAATTACTAAAGCTAATACAAAGTTTGCTAAAGGACCACCAAAAACAATTAAGCTTCTTTGATATAGAGGTTTAAGAGTAAATAATTTTTTTTGGTCCTCTTCACTATATTTTTCTAAAATTTCTTTATGATCCGCTTGAGAATATACATTTCTATCTCCGAAAAATTTTACGTATCCTCCTAGAGGAATCCAGCATATTTTCCACCTTGTCCCAGATTTATCATTCCAACCAAAAATTTCCTTACCGAATCCTATAGAGAAATCAGTGACACCTACTCCAAATTTTTTAGCAAAGTAATAATGACCATATTCATGAATAAAGACGACAATTAAAATTAGAACAATAAAAGGTAAAATATAACTTAGCATTTTAAAATTAATTTATACTATCCATCCAATTTTTTAACTCAATCATTCTTTGAGACTTATTTGACACAGCAATTTCTTTTTTTATAAATAATATGTGATTTTTAATTTCTTCCTCATCTCTAAATACTTTTCTTGTTTGAATTAATCTGTCTTTTCTAAACTCAATTAAGCTTATCATTTTCTCATAAGTAATTTCAGGATGATACTGTAACCCATAAATTTTCGATTTTCCAACTGTGAAATATGAACTTTGTACTTTATTAATTTTATTTGATGCTAAACAAATTCCGTTTGTTGGCAATTTTACTACCTCATCAAAATTGAATGCTGGAGAATTAAAATTATTATTCTTATTCTTATAAATAGAATTATTTAATCCTTCATTATTAATTATAATCTCATTTGCTATTCCTATATGAGATTTTTCTGCTTTCTTTACCTCTCCTCCAGCAGCAGTAACTGCAACTTGCATTCCCCAACAAATCGCTAAAATATTTTTAACTTGTTTTTGGCATTCTCTCATAAATTCGATTTGTCTTTTTATCTCAGGTGTATTGTTATAGATGTTCAAACTACTTCCACCCCAAATTAATCCATCATATTTTGGAAGTTTATTTTTAACCTTAACTAAATTTTGATCCGAGGATGGATTAATAACATCAAAATGATAATTATTATTAAATACATTAAGACTATCTTTTAAACTCTCAGTATGTGTTTGAATACCTACTTTTAAAAAATTTTGATTTTCCTCTTTTAAATTTCCCTCGACTATTAAAATATTAAGATTTTTCATTTAAAACAAATTACCAGACATGCTGTGTTGATACATTATTTTCATGTCTTCAATGCTCAATTTTTTTGGATTACCATTCGTTGATGGATCCTCTAAAGCCATTTTTGATAAACGATCAATTTGTAAATCTTTTTCATTTATGACACTTGATAATTTATGAGGAATTTCAAATTTTTCTCTTAAATCTAAAATCCATTTTAAAAAACCGTCAAAAGATTTATCTTTTAATTCAAGATATTCTGAGATCTTTGCAACTTTACTCTCAATCACATCTCTGTTGAAAGTTAAAACATACGGCATGAAAATTGCATTTGAAAGACCATGATGAAGGTTATTTAGAGCATTTACTGGATGGCTCAAAGAATGAATTGCGCCTAGGCCTTTTTGGAATGCGGTTGAACCCATACTTGCAGCAGTAAGCATGTTCATTCTGGCCTCAAGGTTAGTCCCATTTTTATATGCCTCTGGTAACCATTTAAAAATTAATTTCATACCCTCTAAAGCTATTCCATCAGCCATTGGATGATAACCCGGGGCACAAAATGCCTCTAAATTATGAGCTAATGCATCCATGCCTGTTGCGGCTGTCATTTTTTTGGGTAAATCTTTTGTTAAAACTGGATCTAAAATGACAATGGACGGTAAAAATTTTGGATGAAATATAATTTTTTTAACTCCTAGCTCTTCATTCAAAATAACAGATGCTCTCCCAGTTTCAGAACCTGTTCCAGCTGTAGTGGGTACTGCTATAATGGGAGAAATATTATTTGGATCAGCCTTAGTCCAGTTATCGCCAACATCCTCAAAGTCCCAGAGTGATAAAGTTTGACCTATCATAAATGCAATTGCTTTTCCCACATCAAGACCACTTCCACCACCAAAAGCAATCACACCATCACAATTTTTTTCTTTATAATGTTTTACACCATCAGTTACATTTTTACCTGTTGGATTACCAATCACATCATGAAATAATTCGACTGATAAATTATTATTTTTTAAATGTGACAAAGCATCTTTAACAATAGTTGATTGTCCAAGTCCTTTGTCAGTCACCAATAGAGGTTTTTTTATATTTAAATTTTTACAAGCTATACTTAAATCTTTAATTCTATTTTCACCCACCCACATTGAAGTAGGATAATTCCAATTAAACTTTTTCATAAATTTTTAGTTGATAATATCTGATATTTTTGAAATTTGACCAATCTTAAAAATAAGTGCATCCTCTTTATTAAATCCATATTTTTCAGCATTATCTTTAAATCTTATTGGTGGTTCCATAATTGGTTCTAAAGATAATACAAATGTTCCCCAGTGCATACCTAGTACCTTTTTACTTTTCAAATCTCTTCCAATTTTGAGAGCCTCTTCTGGATTGGTGTGATAAATAGATTTATCTTTGTAAGGCATAATTGGATAAAAATTATATGCGCCAATGTTGATTATGGTTAAATCAATTGGTCCATATTTATTTCCTAGATCTTTATATATATTTCCATATCCTGTATCGCAGGCAAATAATATTTTTTTTCCATTATATTCAATTAAAAAACTTCCCCACAAAGTTTTGTTGGTGTCTGTTAAACTTCTTTTTGACCAATGAACAGCTGGAAGAAAAGTAACTTTTAAATTTTTATTAATATTAATTTCATCATACCAATCCATCTCATTGATATCTCGATATCCATTAGTTTTAAAATATTTTCTAAGTTTTAATGGAACCAAAACTTTGGTATCCTTAAAAGGAAATCTCCTTATTGTCATCATATCTTGATGATCATAATGATTGTGGGTGAGTAAAAATAAATCAATGTTAGGTATCTCGCTTAATTTCAATGCTGGTTCAGTAAATCTTTTTGGTCCAAATATTAGTGGACCTGCATTCTTCGAAAAAACTGGATCAGTAATAATAGTAGTATCTCCTAATTTAATAATAAACGTAGCATGACCAATCCAAGCAATATAATCATTATCTTTATATTTTTCTAAGTTTTTCAATACTTCATTTTTTTCTAAAACGTGACCTTCAGAAATTGTCATATCAAGTTTCTTTTTTTCTTGATTAAAAATTTTGTAAGACCATTTTACATTTGGATCTCTTTTTGGTGAGCCTTCAGGATTCCTAAAAGTACCGTCAGAGAGATGATGATAAGGTTTTTTTTCCATAGCAACTGTCAAATTGTTTAAACTTAAAACTAAAATTAGAAAATATAAAAAATTTATCATATATCTTTTTATTTTATAGGAATTTAAAATTTTTTATTCTTTTATTATTTCATACTCAAAATTTTGAGTAGTTTCATTGACTTGTAAAAGTTTCGCACCATTTTTGCTATGAAATTTTGTAGCCATTTCAGTTAGAGGAGAGAGCGTGACTAATCTATTTAAATGGTTAGATTTTTTAATCTTTTTGTAAACTTCTTTAACAATCAATTTTCCACCACCTTTTTTTTTAGACCAAACTGTATAAGCTATAGCAATCTGGCCAACATTTTGACCTCTGTGAGTGCTTTGTAGATGAGCATCTTGGCTAAATTTATCTAGCTCCTCAACATTTATCGGTACTTTATTTGTAAAAGCGAAGCACATTACAGCATGAATTTCTTTTTTGTATTTTACCCCGTATATTTTTCTACCGTGACTTCTTCTGAAAGTCACACTTAATTCTGGTCTAACTGGATCTTCAGAGACATTACATTCTTTAAGTTCAACTAATTCAGCACCTTTAACCCAGCCAAAAAAGTCATCAATATTTTTATTAATTATTTGTTTATTTTTTCGAATTCTAGCTTTAATTCTAGGTTTAAATTTTTTTGAATTTTTTAAACTATTATTATCTAGGTATTTCTCTGCTAGTTTATTTCTTACATTTTTAAAAATCTCTTTCATTTTCTAATTTTTATCTATTTTAACTAAAAGTATAATAAAGCAAAAATTACCCCTAATATTATTACTGTAATCGTTGCAACAATGTAATTTATCTTAATATTAAATTTTTTATAAATCGTTTCATTTATCTTATCCCAGAATAGAACTAACAAAAATATAGCAATAGCAGGTATGATAAATTTAATCATCGACTATGTGTTTTTGTCTCCAACATATACTGAAACACCTCTAGAATTAATATCAACATCAAATTTCTTGTGTAATGGAGGGAACGCTCTTTGTGAACAGTCTAATCTATCACACGTTCTACATGACACACCTATTGGTATTTCAGTAGATTTATCATTAATGTTTAAATTTTCTGAATAAATAAATTCTTTTGCATATTTTGCTTCACATCCCAATCCAATAGACAAAATACTTTTTGATTTTCCAAATCTTCCAATCCCTTTTTCAACTGTTCTAGCAATACATACGTACTTTTCACCATTAGACATTTTGCTTACAGCAGCTTGGATAATGCCAGGTCTTGTTAAAGCTGAATAAACGTTCCAACGTGGACAAGCACCACCATATCTTGGAATTTCTATTCCTGATAATGAAAATCTTTTTGATATATTACCAGCCATATCCACTCTTAAAAAATGAAATGGTATCCCTGGTAATTTTGGATCTTGTAAACATGTTACTCTATGAGCTACTTGTTCAAAAGATGTAGCAAAAGTATTTTGTAATAACTCTAAATCATACTTAAGTTTTTTACATTCTGTATGAAAGAGTTTATAAGGCATTAAAATTGCAGCACCGCAGTAATTTAGTAAAGCAATTTTTGTCAATTTTTTTGACTCATCAGATGGAAAAGTAAATTTTGACAAATATTCTTCAATTTCTTTATCAGCACCTTCTTGGGCTATTTGAGCAGCTGCATGAAGTTTTTTTGTTTCTAAAGAACTGTAATCACTTAATAGTAGTTCTTTTTTATTTTTTTTATAGAGCTTCGAGAAAGGTTTATTTTCTTCAGGAATAACATCTTTTACTGATATGTCATATTCTGATTTTAAATAATCACAAAGACCTATATATCTTGTCCTATTATTTTTTTGAACCTTCTCAAAAACATCATTTGCGAAATCTTCTAATCTTGGAAAATAGTTTTTATTTTCTTGTAAAAAGTCTGAAATAACTTCACCAGGAAATGAATTCTTTCTATTATCAACAATTTTACCAGATATTGTTTCAATTTTATTAATCATTTCATGATCCTTTTTTTTTAAAATATCTCCTAGTCTAACGATGGCTCTGCCAATTTTTGGATTAGTACCAACAAGATCTTTTACTTCCGGACCAAGAATATCTAAATCTTCAAACAATTTATCATCGAGTATTTCTGATAAAGTATTTTCTAAATTGATATCTGATTTTGAGGTTAATTGAGAAAGTTCAATGTTCAATTTTTCACAAATTTTTAATAGTAAATCTCCATCTATTTTTCTTTTTCCGCCCTCAATAAGATTTAGATAACTAGGAGATATATTTAAATCCTCAGCCAATTTATTAGCTTGAAGCCCTAACTGTCTCCTAAAAGCCTTGATTTTTGGTCCTATTTTTAGATTTAATTGACTCATATTTTCTATTAGTAAATTTTGTAAATTTATTTTTACAAAATTTTTCTTTAATTTACAACAGTTTTATACTTTTTAATAGATTTTGTAAATTTTGTAAATTATAAAATTTACATGGACGAAAAATTAAAAAACAACGAAAATGAGGCTCAAATCATAAGACATGAAGACCTTGCTAGACATAATAGCAGGGGTATCTACATGAGAGATGATCATTGTGATTGGGGTTCAAGTGGAATGAAAGATTTAGTTGAGACTCTTAACGACTCAAACTAATTTTCAAACTCTTAACATTCATTTTCAATTACTTGAACATTACAGGGGCCAATAATGAGTGCAGAAAAGATTTCTTATGATTTAAAAAGATTTGCAGGAATTAAAAGAGACTACACTCCTGAAGAAGTTGAAAGACTAAGAGGCTCAATTAAAATCGAATATTCAATTTGTAAACAACAATCAACAAAGCTTTGGAAATTATTAAACACAGAAAATTATGTTAATACTTTAGGATCCTTGTCAGGTAATCATGCAGTTCAACATGCAAAAGCTGGTTTAAAGGCAATTTATTTAAGTGGTTGGCAAGTAGCAGCTGATGCTAATAGCGCTGGAGAGATGTATCCTGACCAATCTTTGTATCCTTATGATAGTGCTCCCAAATTAGTAGAATCTATGAATAACGCATTGATTAGAGCTGATCAGATTCAGCATATGGAATTAAAAGATGGTGATATGAAAAAAGAGAAGAGAATTGATTACATGCTACCAATCATTGCTGATGGAGAGGCTGGTTTTGGTGGACCTTTAAATGTATTTGAACTTGCAAAAAAATTTATTAAAGCAGGTGCTGCTGGTGTTCATTTTGAAGATCAATTAGCAAGTGAAAAAAAATGTGGTCATATGGGAGGAAAAGTTTTGGTTCCAACTGGTACCATGATAAAAAATTTAAAAGCTGCTAGGTTGGCAGCCGATATCGCAGATGTGCCTTTAATTATCCTAGCTAGAACAGATGCAAACGCTGCAAAATTAATTACAAATGATTACGATGAAAATGACAAACCTTTCTTAACAGGTGAAAGGTCTCCGGAAGGTTTCTATTATGTAAAAGCTGGAATTGAACAAGCTATATCAAGAGGTCTTGCTTATGCACCCTACTCAGATTTAATTTGGTGTGAAACAGCTACGCCAAATCTTGAGGAGGCAAAAAAATTCGCAGACGCAATTCATGAAAAATTTCCAGGAAAACTTTTAGCATATAATTGTTCTCCATCATTTAACTGGAAAAAACATTTATCAGACGATGAGATAGCATCATTTCAACAAAAAATTAGTCAAATGGGTTATAAATTTCAATTCATTACTTTAGCAGGATTTCATACACAAAATATTGCAATTTTTGAGTTAGCTGAAAAATATAAAAAAGAAGGTATGACAGCATACTCAAGAATTCAACAACAAGAATTTGCTCGTGAAAAAGATGGATATACTAGTGTTAAACATCAACGTGAAGTTGGTACATCTTATTTTGATGCTGTATCCAATACAATAAGTAGTGGAAAAAGTTCTACCACGGCAATGGCAGGTTCAACAGAGTCTGAACAATTCTAATAAAACTATCCTTCTTAATTAGAGTTATTAACTGGCCCAGAAATGGGTCAGTTAAGATTTAATCTTGTAACCTTTTTTAAGAAGAACTGTAACTACTGTTATACAAATGGATAGAAATAAAAACATTGTTCCAATACTTATCCATATATTGAAATCAGAAACTCCATAAAAAGAAAATCTTAAACCATTTATTAAGTAAACAACTGGATTAAAATAAGTCACAGTTTGCCAAAATGATGGCAGCATATCTAATGAATACAAACTCCCACCTAAAAATACCATCGGTGTCACAAACAAAGTTGGAATTATAGACATTTGTTCAAAATCTGAACTAATTAAACCTATTAAAAAACCAAATAAAGCAAAAGTAAATGCCACTAAAATTAATAAAAATATCATAAGCAAAGGATATTTGACTTGAACATCAACGAAAAATAATGAGGTGATAAATATAATTATACTTACTATTAATGTTTTTGTTGCACCAGCACCTACAAAAGCAAGTACGACCTCTAATGTTGAAATTGGAGCAGCTAAAATCTCATAAATTGTTCCATTAAATTTTGGAAAGAAAATTCCAAAAGAAGTATTACTGATTGATTGAGTTAACAGTGTTAGCATCAATAGACCAGGCACGATGTAAGATCCGTAGCTTATTCCATCAATTTTTTCCACATACCCTCCAATTACTGAGCCAAAAACTATAAAATATAGCGAAGTCGTTAATACTGGAGATAATACAGATTGAGTTAAAGTTCTTCTAAAACGATCCATTTCATGAAGATAAATTGCTCTTAACGCATAGAGATTAATTTTCATTTTTTTCCCTTACTAAATTTACAAAAATTTTTTCTAAAGTACTTTGTTCGGTTTTTAAATCTTTTAATTTTAGGCCTGCATCTTTTAAATCTTGCAGTAAATTTGTAATTCCTGTCTGTTTCGCCTGAACATTATAAGTATAATTTAAACTCATCAAGTCTGGTGTAAAAGATAAGTTATATTTTTGGAGTGTTGTTGGTATTTGATTTATTTTTTCTTGTAAATCTATTGTAAGTTTTTTATGACCCATTTTTTTTAATAGTTCCTTAGTCTCATCAACAACTACAATCTCTCCCTGATTTATAACTCCAACTCGATCAGCTATAGCTTCTGCTTCTTCTATATAATGGGTAGTTAAAATAATTGTAACACCAGTTTTTCTCAAATTTTCAACAACCTGCCACATTTCTTTTCTTAGCTCTACATCAACACCAGCCGTAGGTTCGTCTAAAAATAAAATTGTCGGTTCATGAGATAAGGCTTTAGCTATCAAAACTCTTCTTTTCATTCCACCAGACAATTGCCGAAGTTTGAGATCTTTTTTATCCCATAAACTTAATTGTTTTAAAACTTTCTCGATATGATTTGGATCTGCTTTTTTTCCATAAAGACCTCTCGAGTAAGAAACATTATTAAAAACTGTTTCAAATTGTTCTAAAGTTAATTCCTGGGGGACTAAACCTATTCTTGAACGAGTTTCTCTGTAATCTTTTATGATATCATAATCATCTACACTAACATTGCCTGAGGTCGGATTAACTATTCCACAAATGATACTTATCAAAGTAGTTTTACCTGCTCCATTTGGACCAAGCATTGCGAAAATTTCACCTTTTCTAATTTTTAAATTTATATTCTTTAAGGCATTAAAGCCATTGTCATAAACTTTTGATAAATTGTTTATTAAAATTTGATTATCTAACATGAGGCATTTATATAGTTATTAATTGATTTAATACAATCAACTTATGTGAAGCTTTTTAGCTTTAATAATCAACAAAGGTAGAAAGGTCGCTACAATAAAAGATAAAAAAAGCAAAGATTGTGTAACAAAAGATGGAAATAAATCTATTGGAATGAAAACTCCAACTAATAAACTTTTAGAAAAATCAGGAGAAGGAAATAATAAAAAACCACCTATCAATCCAATCAAAATAGAAATATAAGCTAAATTTTCATTGATTGATTTATCATAAAAACTTAGAAAAACAGTTAAAACAAAAGCACAACAAAATAAGTCTGCTAATAAAAAAAGATACAAAATATCAAATCCTTTTGATGCAATAATAAAAGAGATCAACGATAAAAATAAAATTATATATTTGGAAAAGTTTAAATAATTAGTTTTTTTACTCAAATTAAATACTGCTTTTCCATCTAAAATTACCAAACTTGAAATTGCATTAATTAATGTGTCCACAGTAGAAATTGTTAATGCCATGCCAAGTATTATTATAAACAAAGATAAAAAAATTGTTTGTTCTTTAAGTAATAATGAAAAAAAACCCAGATCTGGTCTATTGCTAGGGTCAATTGAGAAAGCTACCATTCCTGAAAAACCCATAAAGAAAACAATAGGAATTATTATTAAAAAAGAAATGATTAAACTTTTTTTTAAAGTTTGGTAATTTTTAGCTGCATACACACGTTGCCAATTTCCTTGATGGAATAAATTAGTTGCGGCTACTGCAATAAAAAATGTTAAGCCTGCAGTATAATTTGGAATGTAATAACTACTCAGAAGTTGAGGATTTTTTTTTAACACAAAATCAAAAGAAAATTTAGAACCTGTAAACGAAGTAATATAAATAAACGAGATAAATAACAAAACTCCTATAACAATCATTTGAATATTATCAGTAAAAATTGAAGCCTTTAATCCACCATATAACGTGTAAATTAGAGTAGACGAAAGAACTACTAAAGCTGTAATCCAAAATTCAGTGCCAGATATATAATTTATCAAAACTGAAATAGCGGTTACCTCAGCGCACAAAAAAATGAACATATAAAATATGGTCATCAATAAAATTAGCTTAAATAAACTTTTACCAAATTTTCTTCTCATAAATTCTATTAAAGAAGATCCTTTGGGGAATTCATTTCTAATTTTTTTTCCTAAGTAAATTAAAAAAAATAGTGGAAAAGCTGTACCTAAAGAATAGCCAATAACTGCACCTATCCCTCCCCAAGTCGCAGCAGATGCAGGTCCAAATAAAATCCAAGCTCCTAATGCTGATGCTGTTAAACTAGTGGTTAATGAGAAGACACCAATATTCCTATTAGCAGTTAAATAATTATTTAACCCTTTGAATTTTTTAGTGTGATTAATTCCCAAAAAAGCAAATAACAAACTGATTACAATTATTAAGATTGATGAAGTGGATTGATCTAAAAAAAAAGAATTATTCATTTATTTCCCTTTCTGAATTACCGGACAGGTTCTTAGGGTTTAATCTCAGTCTAAAAAGACACCCCTTTAAATATAATACTTTAATATTATTAAAAAAAAAGAAGAATAATGTTTAGAAATTTAATTTCTATTTTCTAAAACAATTATTCACTAAAATTGCCATTAAAATCCACATCACAAATACCTCGCCATTTGTAAATGAATAATCAGCTCCAGCAAATCCCGCTATAAAATTTATTGCATAAATTATTATAGTTGAAATAACTAAACTGGTTACAAGATTTATAAGTCCGCTTAAGTAGTTCATAATTAATCTTAACTACAATTTGCTTGAATGCAAATTAAATTTCTATTTATAGGGGAAGATTTTTTTGATGCTGGGAGACTACAAAAGACCCGGGTTGTATTCAAGAAATATATTTAACTAAATTGAAAATTAATATCTTGAATACAACCTATCTAAAATTTATCTTTTTCAAACAAGGAGGTAGTTTTAATGAATCAAATGCCACCTGACACTTAGCTGGGTAGCTTTATATTTCATAAAAACATAAACGAAAAAAATAAAAGTCCATTAGGACTTAAATGCCAAAAAGGCGACTAAGGGGAGCTCTTTTGGTTGGAGAACGAAAGAGCGAACCCCTTCGTTTAATCTAAAAATTTAATGTGGTGCTCTAAATCTACTATGACAAGCTTTACAGTTACTCCACATCATTTGAGTTAAAGTAGCTCTTATATCTTCAGAATCCTCAATTAAGGAAGTTAATTTAATCATGTCATCTGATGATTTTTTCATTAAATCATTGAATTCTTTTTTATTTTCCCAGATTAAAGGTAGAGCCTCAGTTTTAAAACCTTCTTTTGAATTATCTGGAAAATATTCAATTAAGGTTTTATAATTTTCACTCATTTTGATCATCAAAGATTTTGCCTTATCAAATTCTCCTTTACTAGCCAAAGCTTGTACTCTTTTTGCAGTACTATAATTTTTGCTAAACAAGGCTTTTCTTCCTTTTATTATTTCCTCAACGGACATTTCAGAATTAGCTGGAAGCGACAATATTACGAAAATTAAAATGCAGAAAAAATATTTAAATACATTTATGATATGATTAATTAACATATGCGATTAAAAAACACCTTAACAGAATATGGAGCTATTTCAAAAATATTTCATTGGTTAAGTGCCGCAGTATTAATAATTCAAATTCCTCTAGGTATGTATCTAGTAGACATGGATTTCAGTGAAAAAAGATTAACCATAGAAAATATTCATGTTGCAGTCGGTATAAGTATATTTTATTTAACTATATTAAGACTTATATATAAAACTTTTAATCCTACCCCAAACTTAAATAATAACATTTTTCCTGGGCAAAAAATAATTGCAAGATTAAATCATGTGTTTTTATATATTTCAATTTTAATAATAACAATCTCGGGTGCTCTAAAAAAATTATATAACGGTGAAGAGCTTAATATGTTTTTTTTCAATCTTGAAATTCAAGATAATTTTGAATTAGCAGAAATATTTTATGAAATTCATATCCTGGGCAATTATACACTTATCGCATTAATATCTTTACATATTTTTGCTGTTTTAATTCATAAAATATTGTTTAAGGAAAATTTGCTTAAAAGAATTTTATAAAATAATACAAGTTAACTTATCTTTAAATTTCAGTTGATTTTTATAACTTAATTTAATTTCTTCAATCCCTTGGATAAGTTGTTTTTTTGATAATGGTATTAGCGTAGAAATATATCTATTATTAATCATACCGAGATATTTCTTTTTGCTTATTCTCACATTAAAAATAAATTTTTTTTGAATTCTTTGAGGATATAAATTTGTAATAATCTTAAATATCTTTTTATCTCTTATAAGAGATTTATTAAGTTTTAGTTTCATTAATTTAAAAGTTGGAATTTCATTATTTTCTGTATCTAAAGTAAAAATTATAATTTTACCTTTTGTATTTAATATTTTTCTTAATGATTTTAATAATTTTTTTACTTCACTTAATTTTATTAAATGAATAGTTTGTTTAATTAAAATTAAATCGAACTTTTGATTTTTTGTCAAAGAAAGATTTAAAATATTTGCTTTTTTAAAATTAATTCTTTTATCTCTATCTTTATGATTAACAATATCTATACCTAAAGGTTTATATTTAAGTTTTAACCTTGATTTTAAAGAACCTAAAATCTTCCCTCTTCCACAACCAATATCTAAAATTTTAAAATTTGAATTAATTTTGGTATTTTTGATTAAAAAATTATTAAATGAATTAATATAATTTTGTGAAGATAACCAAGTTTTATTGTCCCAATTTTTAATGACAACTGATGCCATATTTTTTTAATCTCCAATAATTATATGGCCATGGTGTTAAAAAACCCACAATAAGCATTAAAGGCACAACCCACCAAGTTAATATTGCTCCACCAGTTAAAAAATAATCGGTTAAATTCATTGTGGTTTCCATGCTTATCATTGAAATAAAACTCATCCCCAATGCTGTTTTAAAAGCTTTATTAAATTCCAAATTTTGACGGATTAGAATAATTGTTTCTAAAATTATACTTGTAATCAACCCATTGATAATTGCTAATATCATAATTGCTAAAACCGGGAATGGTATTTTGGTCAATTGAAAAAATAAAATTGTTCCAAAATCTCCGATCGAACACCCAAGTAAACACCACGCAGTATTTTTAGCACTCTGTTTCCATGTGTGTGAACAAGACCAATCAAATGTAGTGGATTCCATTCTTGTATGATAATGTTTAGTTATGATTTTTAAACAACTATTTGATCAAAAATCTAGCACATACACATACTTAATTGCCTCATCTAAAGGAAGAGAAGCTTTGATAATTGATCCAGTTTTAGAAAACGTAAGTGATTACATAATTTTATTAAAAGAATTAGATTTAAGATTAGTAAAAGTAATTGACACACATATACACGCTGATCATGTGACGGGTGCTTCAAAATTAAAAGACATTACGAAATGCTCCACAATAATGGGCGATCATACTCCGGCTGATGCTGTTGAAATTAAAGTAAAAGATGATGAATTTATAAATTTAGAAAATTTAAGAATTAAAGCAATGTATACCCCGGGTCATACTTCAGATAGTTATAGTTTTTTGATGGATAATTATCTTTTTTCTGGTGACACATTGCTAATAAATGGAACAGGTCGAACTGATTTTCAAAATGGAGATTCGAAAGATGCATATAACTCAATTTTTAATAAACTATTAAAACTTCCTGATGAAACTTTTTTATATCCTGCTCATGATTACAAAGGAGAGAAAGTGAGTACTATTGGTAAAGAAAAAAAACAAAATCCAAGATTACAGGTTAGTAGTGTAGATGAATATGTTGAGTTAATGAACAATCTAAAACTAAAAAAACCCACTGAAATTGATTTTAATGTTGCAAAAAATATTAATTTAGGTGCTTAATTTAAATTGAGGCTTTTAATGCTTCGTAAATTAAATCTTCGGTTGTTTCACCAATACTTCTATAAACTTCTTGATTACCTTTAAAAATTATTAATGTTGTTTGATATTGTACATCAAAAAAATTAGAGATTTCCTTTTTAGTCACATCAAATGAAAAATATTCAATATTATCAAATTTAATGTCTAATAATTCACCTTTATTTTTTGCATTCTGAAGGATTTTCATTTGACCAGCACATGATGGGCAATATTTTATCCAAGAACTGATTACTACAATTTTTCCATCTGATTGGGCTTTATCAAACAACTCTTTCTTAAAAGTTGTTTCTTTTTCCATTGCATTTGCACTTAATGAAAATAGAAAGAAAATTGATATTAATATTTTTTTCATAATTTTTTATACCATAAAAATTAAAAACCAATAAGAAGCTAGCCCTGAGATAATTGTCGCAATAATATTTTGACTTATTATTCCAATTAACATTGCAATTATTGCTGCCATTATCTTTGGATTGTTTTCTAATTGGAAATCTCCAGAGTTATCCAAAAAAATAGCAGGAAATATAATTGCAGGAAAAATTGCTGAAGGCACAAAAGAGAGAATTTCTCTTATTCTATCATTGAACATTTCTTTCTTTAATAATGCTATCATTGAAAACCTTGTCAAAAAAGTTATCAAACCACAGTATATAATTAATAGCCAGTTACTCATTTTTTTTATTCAACTTAGTTAAAATTGCTGCTGTCAGTAAAGCAGTTACTCCAGCGACAATTATATATGCTTTATAAGGAACATAATTAAATCCAAACGTTGCCACTAACCCTGAAATAATTATCACAATCACATTTATCAATTTTCTAAAATCGTTAACCAATAATGCCAAAAAAGTTAAAGGCACTGCAAAACTTAAACCTAGTTTTTCAGGAATAAAAGCTCCCAAAACAATTCCTAAAAAAGTGGTTGTCTGCCAAATAACCCAACAAGTAATACCACCACCGAATAAATGAAAATATTTATTTTTATCTTTATTTTTTTTAAAATACTCATTTGATCTTGCAAAAGCTTGGTCAACTAAAAAATATGAGATTATAATTTTCCAAATAAGTTTTAAATCTGATAAATGTTCTGAAACAACGGCTCCATACAAAAGATGTCTTGAGTTCACTGCTCCAACTGAACTTATTATAACTAAAGATGAGGCGCCTCCTGAAAATAATTGCAGTAAAACAATTTGTGAAGCACCACCAAAGACTATTAATGACATTCCCATTGTTTCTATTGGGCTAAATCCAATATCGATTGAAAGAACCCCAAATATTAAACCAAATGGAACAACTGGAATCATCAGTGGGCTAACATCAAAAATACCCTTTAAAAAAACTCTAAATTTATTGTTCATTTTAGAGAGTTTTTATTAGAAGCAAACAATATGATCAATATGAATTGGTCTTTTTATGCCAAATTTTTCATTCTCCTCGTGTTGGTGAATATGATGAGAGTGAACAAAAACTGGAATTAATAAATTACTTGGCGTTTTAAGAGTGTAGATAAAATTTGTGCCCCTAAACTTTCTATCTATAACTTCAAACTTTAAGTTACTTTGGTCATCATGATGCAAGTCCTCTGGTTGAACCAAAAGTTTTACTTTTGATCCTATTGGAAAAGGTTTATTAAAATTACCCGTAATTGTTCCAAGATCTTTATTTTCTAAACTTTTAGGACTTGTAACCTCTGCAGGAATAAGAATGCCTCTATTCAAAAAATTAACTACTTCTATTGAGTTTGGTAAATGATAAACGTTATATGGATCATCAAATTGTTTAAGTTCTTGATTTAAAATAATTCCACATTTTGATCCTAAATAAAATGCTTCATAAGAGTCATGTGTCACAATTATTGTTGAAATTTTTAATTTATAAAGAATTTTTTTTAGTCTAACTTGAATTTCTTCTTTAAAACTTTGATCAACATTCGATAAAGGCTCATCTAATAATAACAAATCTGGTCGTGTCATTAAAGATCTTGCTAATGAAGCTCGTTGTGCTTCACCAGCACTTATCTCATGTGGGTATTTGTTGAGAATATGAGATATATCTAATAAATCGATAATCTCTTTTACATCAATTTTTTTTTCAATTTTTTCTTTATTTTTCTCTGAACCTAATAAAATATTTTTTTGAACATCATAATGTGGAAATAAACTATTATCTTGAAAAGCGAGAGATACATTTCTATTTTCAGGTTCAATATTAATTTTTTCTGATGAAAGAACTTTTCCATTTAATTCTATTGAACCTTTTTTTATTCTTTCTAAGCCAGCGATCGTTCTAAGTATGGTAGTTTTTCCAATACCAGATGGGCCCAAAAGGCAAATTACATCACCTTCATTCTCAATTGAAAAAGAAACATTTTTAACTTTAGTTTTTCCATCAATATTAAAATCAACATTTTTTATTTCAAAAAAATTTTTACTCATTATTATCTCTTAATATATATTTTGATGTAATTATAATGAAAGAAGTTGCAATTAAAATTAAAAATAATGATGGGGCTGCAGCAGCCTCTAATAAATCTTCGGATGCGGATATATAAGCTGTAGTTGCAAAAGTCTCAAAATTAAAAGGTCTCAAGATTAAAGTAATAGGTAATTCCCTTATAATCTCTAAAGAAATCAATATACAAACAAATAATAAAGAGTTTCTCAAGAAGGGTATATGAATATTCATAAATGTTTTTCGTTTTGAATAACCTAATAAATAAGAACTTTCGTCGACTGAGATATTAATTTTTTCATATCCAGATTTAATTCCATTAAAGGCCAAAGAATAAAATCTCACAAAATACACGAGAACTAATCCTAAAATAGAGCCAATAAATATTTTCTTGATAGAAAATAATCCTAGATTTTTAACAACACTCTCGTCGAACCAAGCTATGAAAGTTATAAATGCGACTGCTAAAATTACACCAGGTATTGCATATCCTGAAATTGATAAAGTTGATAAAATATTTAAAGTTTTATTTTTTGTAACTCTATTTCCATAGTTTGAGATTAAAGAAAACATTATCAACACAAAGCTTGATAAAATAACTAAATAAAGTGTATTACTCAAAAGATTAATAATTTGTAGATCAAATAAATTTTCTGGAAATTTAATTGTCCAATACAACATTTGACTTAAAGGAAATAAAAAACTTAAAAAGAAAACAAGAAAACAAAAAAGGAAGGCAGCTATTGATTTGGTTCCCTTAAGTTGTAACTTCTGTTTTTGTTTAAAACCTCCTTTTGAATTAAAGTGATATTTCGCTTTATTTCTTGATAAATTTTCTAATATAAACAAGGCAAATATGAACAATAATAAGAAGAATGATAACTGATTTGCAAAAGCAAGGTCATCAAATGTTATCCATGAATTATATATTCCTGTAGTAAGTGTATTTATTGAAAAAAAATCTACTGCCCCAAATTCTGCTAGTGTTTCCATTGCAACTAAAGATAAGCCAGCAACTATTGCTGGTCGTGCTGCAGGAAGAATAATTGAATATAATGTTTTAAAATTTGTAAAACCCAAGTTTTTACCTAGGTCAATGAAGTTTTGTGATTGATATAAAAACGAAGCTCTAGCTAAAATATATACGTATGCAAATAATGAAAAAGAAAGAGATAGTATGACTCCAATCATTCCATCAAATTTTGGAATATATAAATTATAATTTTTATCTCCAAATAAGTTTTTTAAAATAGAATATGCTGTACCGTAATTTTCAAAAAAGGCTGTTAATGAATAAGCATAAATATATGGAGGAACTGCAAATGATAGTATCAATGCCCATTTAAAAAAATTACTTAATGGAAATTCATAAAAAGATACCAAGTATGCAGTTCCAGTTCCAATCAAAAAAGTTAATAATAGAACACTTATCAATAAAATTATGGAGTTAGAAATATACTCAAATAAAAAAGTATCTCTTAAAATTCCATAGTAATTTGATGTGGATTCAAAAAAACTTAAAAATACAGTTAGAATTGGAATAATAACAAAAATAGAAATGAAAAGAGAAGATATATACCAAAAATTTATTCTCATAATTTATATTCCGCCTTATAAATATGGAAAGTATTTGTGTCCACACTTTAAAAAAAGCGTGGACACACAGAAAAAAATCAAAAATCAAATACTTTTAGGATATGCGGAACCTCCCTAGTTTTAATTTCTGAAATTTTTCTATCATTTATTCTTTTATCGATTTTTTTACATTCCAAATAACATGGAGTGCATCCCTTTGAGGATTTATTAAAATCAATATCCGAAATAAATTTCTTTTTATTTTTCACCATTTTACTTCCAGCCAGCAGCTGTCATTACTTCTAACGCATCTGCTTGTTTAGCTCCATAACTAGAAACTTTTGTTTTAAGATCTTGTTTAAAATCTAAACCAATATTGTTTACCACTAACGGATTTGCTGAAACATTATCAATCATTGGAAACTCAAAGGTATTATTTACAAAATGTTCTTGAGACTCTGGTGTTAATAAAAACTCTACAAGTTTAATGGCATTAGTTTTATTAGGAGCATTTTTTACTAATGCTGCACAACTAATATTCATATGAGTTCCTCTATCACCTTGATTAGGAAAAAAAGCTTTAACTTTTTTTGCAGCTTCTTGTTGTTCGGGACCCTTTTTACCAGACAACATTAATGCAAGATAGTAAGTGTTGGCTACGGCAATGTCAGCTTCGCCAGCTGCAACTGCCATTATTTGTGCTCTATCATTTCCTTTAGGCGTCCTAGCCATATTAGACACAACTCCTTTCGCCCATTCAGATGTTGCTTTTTTTCCATTATTTTTAACTAATGAAGCTACAAGTGATTTATTATAGATATTGTTGGATGCTCTTATAACTAGTCTACCTTTCCATTTTGGATCAGCTAGACTTTCGTAAGTTAAACCAGATAGCTCAGCTCCAGAAACTCTCTCAGGTGAATAATAAACTATTCTTGCTCTTTTTGCGATTCCAGTCCAATGGCTTGTTCTAAAATTTGCTGGCACTGCTGCTTTAATAGCTGTAGATGTTAAACCAGATTGAGTCATTCCCTTTGATTTAAATACTCCACATCTTCCTGCGTCAGCAGTAATGTAAAGGTCTGCGGAAGAGTCGACACCCTCTTCTATCATTCTTTTTTCAAGTGCGCCTGCCTTACCATTTATCAAGTTAACCTTAATTCCTGTTTTATTTGTAAACTTGTTATAAAGTTCAGCGTCAGCCTTATAATGTCTTGCGTTAAAAACATTTACCTCATTTGCCATCACAACTGATGAGGTAAATAAAGATGCTATCAATGCAAAAATTGATATATTTCTCATTATTTCTCCATTCTTCCGCATGATTTAATTGAGAATGAGAACTATTCTCATTGAGAATGATTATCAATCGCAAAGATGTCGCAGGCTAACTAAGACTTCCAGTCGCCTATTTTGCTGAACAAAAAATTCCTAAAAGCCTGAACTCTGGCTGTGTTTTTTAAAGATTGTGGATAAACGAAGTGTGCCTCTGTGATTGGTCCCTCAGATTTAGGTAAAACTTTAATAATATTGGTCGAATTACTTACTAAATATTCAGGCAGTGCTGCTAAACCTACTCCAGACTCCACTGCTAGTAAAAGTCCCATAACACTATTTACCTTCATTATAGGTTTTCTTTTTTTTCCGTCATGCATCCCTAACTTTAATGCCCACTCTGGATTATAAACTGGAGAAGGTGCTCCTTTGCCAAATGATATGAATTTGTGTTTATTTAAGTCACTCACAGTTTTTGGCATACCATATTTTTCTAAATATTTGTTAGACCCATAAATATAATATTTTAGATCTATAAGCTTTTTTTGAATATAATTTAATTGTTTAGGTCTTCTCATAAAAATACCAATATCTGCTTGTCTTGTACTTAAGTCCAGCTCCTTATCCTCAAAAATCAACTCAATTTCAACCTCGGGATTTAACCGCATAAATTCTTCAATTCTAGGTGTTAACCAATGAGTTCCAAAACTTCTAACTGTTGTAATTGTCAATTTTCCTGTTGGTTTATTTTTTTGATCTCCTAGTGAAGTTTCCACTTCTTTGAGTTTGCTTATAACTTCGTGTGCAGTCTTAAATACATACTCTCCATTTTCAGTGAGCGTAAGACCTCTTGCGTGTCTCTCAAATAATTGAACTTTTAAATCTTGTTCCAAAGATTGAATTTGTCTACTTATTGCAGATTGACTTAGATTTAGATTAATAGTTGCATTAGTAAAACTTCCTGCTTCTGCAACTGCATGAAAAATTTTAAGTTTATCCCAGTCCATTATTTATTTAAATCAACTAAAACTCTTCCAGAAATTTCACCCTTTAATATTTTAGGATAAGTTTCAATTAACTCCTCCAAGCTAACAGTTTGAATAGATTTTTCTATTAAGTTGAAATCGATTAATTTTGCAGCCTCTCCCCAAATAAATTCTCTTCTTTTGATGCTACAATTAGCTGAGTCCATTCCCCAAAGTTTTATTCCTCTTAACATAAAAGGAATTACATTAGTATTTAATTCATTTGTACTTGCATTACCACATACTGCAATAATCCCATTTGAATTAGTTTGAACAATTGCATTAGCTAAAATTTTACCGCCGACGGTGTCGACTACTCCATCCCATAAACCTTTATCTATAAGTTTTGGATCTTTATCAAATTCACTACGATTTATAACACTTTTAGCACCTAATGATTTTAAGTAATCCGCTTTAGAATCTTTTCCTGAGACCGCAATAACATTGTATCCCATCTTATTTAATATCATAACCGCAATACTTCCAACTCCACCAGTTGCACCTGTAACTAAGACATCATTTACTTTTGCACCAAGCAATATTTCTTCTCGAGCTTTTATTGCAAATGCTGCCATTAAAGATGTAAAACCCGCAGTCCCTAAAATCATTGCCTGTTTAGTTGTCAAATCACTTGGTTTCTTTACTAAGAAGTCACCATTAACTTTTGCTATTTGAGAATATCCACCATAAAAAATTTCCCCAACTCTAAAACCAGTTAAAATTACTTCATCTCCTGACTTAAATTTTGAATTTTCACTATCTAAAACAGTTCCAGAAAAATCTATGCCTGGGATATGGGGAAACTCTTTTACTAACCTACCACCATTTTTTAAAATCATTCCATCTTTAAAATTAAGATCTGAATAATCAACTTTGATAGTTACATCACCATGTTTTAAAAAACTTTTGTCTAATGATTTTACTTCTCTTGTAAAGTTGTCACCTTCTTGATTTAAAACTAATGCTTTAAATTGGTCTGACACTTTTAATCTTTTGAATTGCTTATTAACCTTAAATATCTATTTTGATAACTTAAATCTTCTTTGAATTGACCTAAATAATAATTTGTGACTGTTGTAGCTTGTTCCTTTTTAATACCTCTCATAGTCATACATTGATGAGTTGAGTCTATTGTGACTGCTACCCCTTTAGCATCTAAGGATTGCATTAGTGTATTCGCAATCTGCATAGTTAATCTTTCTTGGGTTTGTAATCTTTTAGAAAAAACCTCTACTACTCTTGCTAATTTACTTAATCCAACAACTCTTTCATTAGGTATATAAGCTACATGAGCTTTACCAATTATTGGTGCCATATGATGTTCACAATGACTTTGAACAGAAATATTTTTTTGAATAACCATGTCATCATACCCATCCACATCGCCAAAAGTTTTGTCCAAAACTTGAATAGGATCTTCCTTATAACCTTTAAAATACTCCTTAAATGCTTTAACAACTCTTTTTGGAGTTTCTAATAATCCCTCTCGATTAGGATCTTCACCCATCCACGACAAAATAGTTTTAAAAGCTTCTTCTGCTTCTTTGTCAGAGATCTTCTTCGAATTTTGATTATTATCAATGTCTTTAACTAACTTCATGGAGGGGTTTATACATATAAATGCGTATTTTTAAAATATTTAATATATCTCTATATGTGCTACATAATCACCGAATATGTTCAAAAAAAGAGAAAATGTGGTTGAAATTGAAGAAGGAAATCTTCTATCACCAAAATTTGATAATGATGGTTTAATACCTGTCATTACAATGTGCTCTCAAACAAAAGAAATTTTAATGCATGGTTATATGAACGTTGAAGCATTAAAAAAAACAATTGAAACAAAAGAAGCTCACTACTATAGCAGATCAAGAAATGCTATTTGGCACAAAGGCAAAACAAGTGGTTTTGTTCAGAAAGTGACTGAAATCAAAATTGATGATGACCAAGACTCGGTTTGGCTTACTGTTGATATTGGAGACGGAGCTAGTTGTCACGTCGGTTATAGATCTTGTTTTTATAGATCTATACCTCTTGGGCCTATTGAAAATGGTAGAGAAGTTAAGATGAAATTCACTGAAAAAGAAAAAAAATTTGACCCAGAAAAAGTTTATAAAGGTCAACCTAACCCAACAAAATTATAAATATGGAAAAACTTGAAATGAAACTTGTAAGACCTTTTGGTCCATCAGTAATACATGCAAAAATACCTGTTAATACAGTTGAGATGTTAAATAAATATATTGATGGTATTGTCGCTGATAAAAAAAAATCATCTTCTCTTGATCATGGTAATCAATTAGTTGGTGATGTTACACAAGAATTTATGCTGGAGCCAGAAATTATGGAAAAAAGTGGATGGGGACAATTTTTAAGTGCTTGCGTGAACCGATGGGTAGAATGGGAATTAAAAAAAAAAATCTCAAAATTTAAAATAATGACCTCTTGGGTAGTTAGACAATTTGAAAATGAATATAACCCTACTCATTGGCATAATGGTCATATATCAGGTGCAGGTTTTTTAAAAGTTCCCTCAACTTTTGGAAAACACATCCAAAAAAAAAATAAAGACTATCATGGTGGGAGTCTACAGCTTATAAATGGCACACGACATTTTATGTCTCCATCAACTGTCTCTATAACTCCAAAAGTAGGAGATTTTTATTTTTTTCCAAACTATTTGATGCATACAGTTTATCCATTTAAAGATACTAAAGAGGAAAGAAGATCAATATCATTTAATGCACAAATTGATGATGGTATTTATGATATTTATTCCTAAAGCAAAAATTCAAAAAAATGTTCTTGGAGAAAAATTGGAGGAGTGTTCTTTAGATCCCTTAACAGGATGGTATAGAGATGGTTGTTGTAATACTGATGAAAATGATCATGGGTTACATACTGTTTGTGCAAAAGTTACAACAGAATTTTTGGAATGGTGTAAAGAAGCTGGAAATGATTTAATCACACCTCATCCAGAGTTTGGGTTTCCAGGTTTAAAAGATGGGGACGGCTGGTGTGTTTGTGCAACTTGGTATGCAAAAGCAGTAGAGGCTGGAAAAGGTTGCCCAATTTTTTTGAAACGAACTCATGAAAATACATTGAAAGTTTTACCAATCGAAACACTTAAAAAATTTGCAATAGATCTTTCGTAAGATAAATTTGGATTATGGGTGAAAATATTTTATCAGTTATATATCTTTTATTAGTAATTGCACTGGTCTTCCCGGGTTTTTATTATGCAAATAAAAATAAAAAAGTTTTTTTGAAAAATCTTATTATTTGGATAGGTATTATTGGAATAGTAATAATTTTTGCTAATTTTCTAAGATAGCTAATTACATATTTCCATACTTTGGTCCACCACCTCCTTCTGGAGTAACCCAAACTATATTTTGAGAAGGTTCTTTAATATCGCAAGTTTTACAATGAATACAGTTCTGAGCGTTAATAACAAATTTGTTTATATCATTTTCTTTTTGAACCTCATAAACTCCTGCTGGACAATATCTTTGTGCTGGTTCGTCATATTTCTCAAGAGTATATTTTATGGGTAAATCTTTATCTTTGAGCTGTAAATGCACTGGCTGATTATCCTCATGATTAGTCCCAGTCAAATAAACTGAGCTTGTTTTATCAAAAGTAATCACATTGTCAGGTTTTGGATAATCGATTTTTGGCATTTTATCTGCAGGTTTTAAAGTTTCATGATCGGAATGCTTATGTCTTAATGTAAATGGAAGTTTTCCTCTAAATAAAATTTGATCAATTCCTGTAAAAATTATACCTAAAATTAAACCCCAATTAAAACTAGGTTTTACATTTCTTGCTTGATACAGTTCTTTATGTAACCAGCTTTTTTTAAATAACTCCTCATATAATGATAAATCTTTTTTAGACTGAATATGTTCATTGATAGCCTCTGCAGCTAAAATTCCACTTTTCATAGCAGTGTGAGATCCTTTTATTTTTGGCATGTTTAAAGTTCCCGCGTCACATCCAATAAGTAATGCACCTGGCATAAACATTTTTGGTAAACTTTGAATACCCCCTTCAATTAAAGCTCTAGCGCCATAAGAAATTCTTTTTCCACCTTCTATAATTTTTTTTATTGATGGATGTGTTTTGAATCTTTGAAACTCATCAAAAGGAGAAAGATGAGGATTTTGATAATCTAAACCTATTACATATCCTAAAAAAACTTGTTTATTTTCAGCATGATAAATAAAACTACCACCATAAGTGCTATTATCTAAAGGCCATCCAGCAGTATGCATCACCAATCCCTCTTCATGATTTTTTTCATCTATTTCCCAGATTTCTTTAAATCCAATTCCATATTGTTGAGGATCTTTGTCTTTATTTAGATTAAATTTTTTAATCAATTGTTTTCCTAAATGACCGCGACAACCTTCAGCAAAAACTGTGACCTTGCCTATAAGTTCAATACCTGGTTCAAAACTATCTTTTTTATTTCCTTTTTTGTCAATACCCATGTCCTGAGTAGCTACACCTTTAACGGAGCCATCGTCATTAAATAAAATCTCACTTGCTGGGAATCCTGGAAATATTTCTACACCAAGTGTTTCTGCTTGCTCAGCAAGCCATCTACATAAATTTGCAAGACTTATAATATAATTTTTATGATTTTTTTGAACAGCAGGTAGCAACCACGTGGGCCAACTTAAAGATTTTGTTTTTCCTAAAAATAAAAATTTTTCCTTAGTGACTTTTGTTTTTATAGGTGGATTTAAATCTTTCCAATTTGGAATTAATTCGTCCAGTGCTCTAGTTTCAAAAACATTTCCACTTAATATGTGGGCACCGATCTCAGATGCTTTCTCTAAAACACAAATATTTAAATTTGAATTTAATTGTTTTAATTTAATAGCAGTTGTTAATCCTGATGGTCCTCCACCAACAATTACAACATCGTATTCCATTGACTCTCTGGACATAACAATTTTTTACAGATTATATTATTTTTGTATAGTGTTTAATTTGTTCAGTTCCTCAATAAATTGGGGTACTGCTTCAAAAAGATCAGCTTCTAGACCATAGTCTGCAACACTAAAAATTGGAGCTTCACCATCCTTATTGATTGCGACAATCACCTTGCTTTCTTTCATTCCAGCTAAATGCTGAATAGCACCAGAAATACCAATGGCAATATATAAATCTGGAACTACAACTTTTCCAGTTTGACCCACTTGATGATCGTTGCTTATATATCCTGCATCCACAGCTGCTCTTGACGCTCCAATAGCAGCATTTAATTTATCAGCAACAGAAGTGATTAATTTAAAATTGTCTCCACTCTGCATTCCTCTTCCACCAGAAACAACCACTCTTGCAGTTCCAAGTTCTGGTCTATCTGACTTAATTTCCTCTCTTTTTACAAATTTTGTATTGTTAAACTCTTCACTTGGTTCAGCTTTTTCAATTGGCGCAGATCCGCCTGAACTCTCACATGGATCAAAAGAAGTTGGTCTAATAGTAATACATTTTTTTGGATCCTTACTTTTTACTGTTGCAAATGCATTTCCAGCATAAATTGGTCTTAAAAATGTATCTGCAGAAATTACCTTGATAATATCACTGACTTGAGAAGTATCTAAAGAAGCTGCAATCCTTGGCATTAAATTTTTACCAAATGTATTAGCTGAACAAACAACATGTGAATAGTTTTCTGCCAATTTCACTATTACTGGTGCAAAATTTTCTGCAACAAAGTTTTCGTAATAAGCTGCTTCTACTTGAATTACTTTTTTGACCAAAGGTAATTCTGATAATTTTTTTGCTGCATCTCCACAGTTATTACCAATAATTACAGCATGAAGATCGGTATTCATTTGAGAGGCTGCAGTTACAGCATTAAGCGTAAAAGGCTTGAGCTCTTTATTGTTATGTTCTGCAACTAATAAAACTGACATTATATTACTTTAGCCTCATTTTTTAATTTTTGCACTAGCTCGGCCACACTTTTTACTTTTATACCAGCTTTTCTTTTTGGTGGCTCTTCAACCTTAATTTGCTCGATTCTTGGTGATGTATCTACTCCTAAATCTGACGCATTTATTTGCTCAATAGGTTTCTTTTTAGCCTTCATTATGTTGGGCAAAGACGCATATCTTGGTTCATTAAGTCTTAAATCACAAGTTACAATAGCAGGAATATTAATCTCTATTGTCTCTAATCCTTCATCAATCTCTCTCGTAACTTCAAGTTTTTTATCCTTAATCTCTATCTTTGAAGCAAATGTTGCTTGAGGCCAATTTAGTAAAGCACTTAACATTTGACCTGTTTGATTACAATCATCATCAATTGCTTGTTTTCCCATAAAAACTAAATCTGGTTTTTCTTTTTCAACAATTTTTTGTAATAATTTGGAAACGGCTAAAGGTTCTAAAATTCCATCAGCTTTAATAAGAATGCCTCTATCAGCTCCAACCGCTAATGCTTTACGAACAGTTTCTTGAGCTTTCTCTTCTCCAACACTTACTGCAACTACTTCGGTCGCTTTTCCCGACTCTTTGATTTTTACTGCCTCCTCAATCGCATTATCATCTGGTGGATTGGTAGACATCTTAACATTTTCAGTTACTACACCAGTGTTGTCCTCTTTAACTCTGACTTGAACATTGTAATCAATTACTCTTTTTACTGCGACTAAAATTTTCATTAGGCTCTCAAAAGTTTATTTTCAGCATCGTATGGACTTTCCTCTACTATTGTAGCCTCATACATTTTTCCTAGAATATCAACTTTAAGTTTTTCTCCAACATTTGCTAAATCAGGTTTCACCATAGCTAAGGCAATAGATTTATCTAATCTAAATCCATATTCTCCTCCTGTTGCTCGCCCAACGACTTTGTCATCTTTATAAATTGGATTGTTACCTAAAACATCTGAGTCTGTTGTGTCATGAACCTCTAGTGTTACTAATTTATTATCAAAACCCTTTTCTCTCCATTTGTTTAGTGCATCAAGTCCTATGAAATTACCCTTGTTGGGATGAATAAATCTGTCTAGTCCAGACTCATAAGGTGAATACTCAATTGATAGTTCAGTTCCCACGAGTTTATAAGATTTTTCTACTCTTAAACTGTTCATCGCTCTGATGCCAAAAGGTTTAAGGCCAAGATCCTTACCTGCTTCCATTAATTTATCAAAAATATGGTTTTGATATTCAATTGGGTGATGTAATTCCCAACCAAGTTCACCAACAAAATTTACTCTCATAGCATTTACTGGAGCATATCCAACATTAACATTTTTTGCAGTTAACCATTTAAAGTTTTCACTTGAAAAATCATCGGTAGAAACTTTTTGCATAAGCTCTCTAGCTTTTGGGCCTGCTACAACAAGCACACCTGTACTATTTGTTAAGTCCTCAAATATAACTGAACCATCAGTTGGCATCCATTTTTGAATCCAATCATGGTCTAATCTCAAATTGGCTCCTGCTGAAACCAAATAATAACTATTTTCAGCTTCTTTCATAATTGTAAACTCAGAGTGAACACCACCTTTAGTATTTAGCGCATGACACAAATTAATTCTTCCGATTTTTTTTGGAAGTTTGTTGGCAACTAAGTAGTCTAAAAATTCCTCAGCCTTTGGACCTTTTATTCTGCATTTTGCAAAGGCTGTCATATCCAAAAGTCCAACATTTTTTTTAACATTTTCACACTCTTTCTTAATTGCATCAAACCATTTTGATCTTCTAAATGACCAATGATCTTTTTGTTCCATGCCATCTGTTGCAAAAAAGTTTGGTCTTTCCCATCCAAATTTTTGTCCAAAGACAGCACCAAGATTTTTCATTCTTTCATAACAAGGAGATGTTCTTAAAGGTCTAGCAGCTGGTCTTTCTTCATCAGGATAATGAACAATAAATACATGACTGTAAGCTTCCTCATTTTTTGCTTTAAGATAAGACTTTGTTGCATAATTTCCGTAACGTCTTGGTTCAACACCAAACATATCAATCGTCGGTTCACCATCAATAATCCATTCTGCTAATTGCCAGCCCGCTCCACCTGCTGCAGTTATCCCAAAACTATGTCCCTCATTAATCCAAAAATTTTTAAGTCCCCAGGCTGGACCAACAATTGGATTACCATCTGGTGTATAACATATTGCACCATTATAAACTTTTTTCACTCCAACTTCTCCAAATGCTGGAACTCTATGTATTGCTCCTTCAATATGTGGAGCAAGTCTATCTAAATCCTCTTGAAACAATTCATATTCAGAATCTTTAGAAGGACCTTCGACATAACATGCTGGTGCACCATCTTCATAAGGACCCAGTATTAACCCACCAGCCTCTTCTCTCATGTACCATCTACTATCACTATCTCTTAATACACCCATTTCTGGAAGACCTTCTTTTTTTCTTTTTTGTATTTCTGGATGTGGTTCAGTCACAATATATTGATGTTCAACAGGTATAACTGGAATATCTAATCCAACCATTTCACCAGTTTGTCTTGCAAAATTTCCCGAACACGAAATCACATGCTCACATTCAATTGATCCTTTATCTGTTTCAACAATCCATCCTTCTTTATTTTGTTTCATAGACAATACTGTTGTATTTCTATAAATTTCTGCTCCTCTGTTCCTTGCTCCTGTAGCTAGCGCTTGAGTTAAATCAGCGGGTTGAATGTATCCATCTTCAGGGTGTTGAATTGCTCCAACTAAATCATCAGTATGACAAAGCGGCCAAATTTCTTTAACTTGTTGAGGTGTCAAAAATTTTACGTCAACACCAATTGTTTTAGCTACACCAGCATATTGATGATACTCATCCATTCTATCTTTAGTACTAGCTAAACGTATATTTGAAACAACACTGAAACCAACATTCTTACCAGTCTCTTCCTCTAACTTTTTATAAAGATTTACTGCATACTTGTGAAGTTGACCAACAGAATAGCTCATATTAAAAAGAGGTAGCAAGCCTGCTGCATGCCAAGTTGAGCCTGAGGTTAATTCTTTTCTTTCAACTAAAACAACATCTGACCAGCCTTTTTTTGCCAAATGATAAAGAGCGCTTACTCCAACAACTCCTCCACCGACTACAACGACTTTTGCTTTAGATTTCATTAAACGATTCCTACTAAATTTTTATTCATAACGAAACAAAATTGTATTATGGATAATCAAATTGAACTTCCTAGAGCTATTGGGCTAGAAACCATTGTGGTCAACCAACAATCCTTAAGGGGTCCTTCAGCAGTATATTTTTCCACTTGCCAGTTGAACTTATGATAAATCTTATCTTTATCTAAAATTATCACCTCAAATTGTGCCCATTTGTCACCACCTCCAACCTGTGTAATTGTATGGCTTAAGTGATTTAAAAGCATTTGATATGAGTTGCCTTTAATCATCATTTTGAAATTTGGTAAAGGGCCAGTATTTTTTTTGTTGCTGGGATGCGCAAAATTCCAGGTTTGCTCAATACCACTGTCTTTATAATTTAAGTCGTTTTTCTGGAGACCACTTAATTGAATCTCAACAACTTTGGAAGGTTTTATATCACTATTAGGTTTCAGTAATTCAGCTTTAGTTATTGAAATTGAAAAGATAAGAATAATAAAGACTTTAAATATTATCTCGAATTTTTTTAACATCTTTTTTTAAAATTTAATTGAAGTATTTTTCGTACTCTATCTTCGTACATTTATTATCAATGTAAATGATGTTATTTGTCTCAACAATTTTTTTTGCTTCCTCGTTACTAATATCTAATTGTAACCATAATACTTTTGCATTTATTTTGACAGTTTCTTCTGCAATTGTGACAACTTCATTCGATGGCCTAAACACATCTACTATTTCTACTGGATTATCAATCTCTGAAATATTTCCAAAAACTTTTTCTCCTAATATTTTTTCTCCTTTCATGGATGGATTTACGGGGTAAACTTTAAAACCATTGTTTTGTAGATATTTCATGACAATAGATGATGTTTTTGTTAAATCTTTACTTGCACCTACTAGAGCAATACTTTTATATTTTTTTAAAATTTCTTTTATATTTTCCACTCTATTTAATTTTTACTCATTATCTTTTCTTCACAAAACTTCTTAGCTTCTTCAATAGTCATTGGTTGATCCAACTTTTGACTACCTGCAATACAAGCATCAATAGATCTTTTAAAATTATGGTCTCTAAAGGTAAAAATAAAATATATACCAATGATGATTAAGATAATTGTCAGAATATTTTTAACTTTCACTTATTTCTCCACTTTGGTTTTCTTTTTTCTAAAAAAGCTGAAATACCTTCTTTTGCATCCATAGCCATCATATTGTATGTCATCATTTGACTAGTATACGAGTACGCTTTTCTGAGAGGCATTTCTAACTGCTTATAAAAAGCTTGTTTTCCAATTTTGATTGTTAAATTTGATTTTGATGCGATTTTTTTTGCGATTTTCATCGTCTCACTATTTAATTTTGATTTTGAAAAATAATCATTAATTAAACCAATTTCCTTTGCGTAATTTGCTTTAATTGGTTCACCAGTAAGAAGCATCTTCATCATAGGTTTTCTATTAATCTTTCTGCTAACTGCAACCATAGGAGTACTACAAAACAATCCAATATTTACTCCTGGTGTTGCAAAAATTGCATCTTTTGTGCTGAAAGCTAAATCACAACTAGCAACTAATTGACATCCTGCTGCATAAGCTGCACCATGAACTTTTGCAATAACTGGTTTTTTACCCTCAACTATTTGAAGCATTAGCTTTGAACAAAGATTAAATAATTTTTTATATCTTTCTTTTTTCTTTAAGTCTTTTACTTCTTTTAAATTATGACCTGCACTAAAACCTTTTCCAGCACCCTCAAGAATAATAACTTTAACCTTTTTATCTTTGTCTAATTTTTTTAAAACGTTAATTAAATCTTTCAAATTTTTGTAAGATAAAGAGTTGTATGTTTTTGGCTCATTAATAATAACTCTTGCTATATCTTTATTCTGTTTGATGATTTTGATATTCATTAAAAACTATTTAAGTTTACCCTCTTCTCTCATCTTGGCTCTTATCTTAGTGGCTGAAATTTTTTGTATTTCCTCAGGTAAAACAATTTCTTCTATTTTGTAACCAACACCTCTTCCATAACAAATGTTTGTAATATTGGGAACTAACATAATTTTAAAACGTCCCTCGAATTCTGGATTAAGTTTATCTTCAATATTTTTTTTTACTGTTTCAAAGTCAAATGGATTATCATCCACACCTTGTACGTCTCTGATTTGTATACAAACTTGTCCAGTTTTCTTAATTATTTCTTTAAATAAAGTATAGTGACCATCATGAAATGGTTGCCATCTTCCAAGCATTTGAGCAGTTGGTTTTTTATTATCCCACTTGTAAGTCATTATTTTAATTTCTCATATATCTTTGGAGCCCAATTTTTAGCATCTTGAGTTGTTACATGAAAGTCATACTTATCAGGTTTTACAAACATTTTATTTGTATCATCAAACCTGCCCTCCTTAATTGTATCTACCCAAATAACAAAATCTGCTGGAAATAAACTTCTTGCCTCAGGAGTAGGGCAAATAAAATCTGCTACAACATAATTTCCATCATTTTTCAATTTTACTGCAAAGTCAGCCATTCTTTTTGCTTGTCTTTTTCTTCCTTCCTCAGAAAAATCCCAATCATTCGCCTCTTTTCTAACTTCATCTGCGTTCAATCTTTTAGCATTTAACATTGGACCAAGTTCGTTTGCTAACGTAGTTTTTCCTGATCCAGGTAGTCCCATTATTAAAATTATTTTCATTTGATATTAAATTGACACCTTTTTCAAAAAAGATAAAGATCTTATAATGAAATTTTCTCTTGAAATAGGCCCTCAGACAGATCTTGATACAGTACCTCAAGTAAAAGATGTTTATATCACAATGCTTCCAGGGGGTGACTATAGAGAAACAGCTCAACAGGCAGTTGAGTTAGTTAAAAAAGGTTTTAATCCTGTTCCTCATTTTCCTGCAAGGTCAATGCTGGATGAAAAACAACTAAAAGATTATGTCTCTAGGTGTAAAGATGGTGGGGTTAAACAAGTTTTAGTGATTGGTGGCGGGAGAGAACCAATGGGAAAATTTGATAGCTCGTTTCAACTTTTAGAGACTGGTTATTTTGAGAAGATGACAATAGGAATTGCTGGACACCCAGAGGGGAGTCCTGATATATCCGACTCAGATTTAGAAAAAGCTATGATAGATAAAAAGCCTTATGCTGATTACATCGTAACCCAATGGTTATTAGATCCCCAGCCTATTATAGATTTTGTTTCTAAACAACGTGTACCAGTGCATGTGGGAATTACTGGGCCTCTAAAAATATCTAGCTTAATAAAATTTGCTAATATTGTTGGTGCAAAAAATTCTCTAAATTTTCTTAAATCTAATTTTAGTAAGGCGTTAGATTTATTAAAACCTAAAGACCCTAATGATTTAATTGGGAAAGTTAAATCGCATACTGATTTCTTCCACATTTATACATTCGGCGGCTTGAAGGAAACAAACAAGTGGTTGAAGGAGAATGGTTATGTCTAAAGAATTTGACTATACTAAACTAAAGCATGTTACCTCTGTTGATCAGTCAGATCGAAAAGTACCATACAATTTAAGACAAAGTGGGCCTACAAAAGTTGAAATGTTAATTTCAACAAGAGTAAGAAAATCACCATATTGGCATTTATCAATGCAAGCAGGTTGTTGGAGGGCAACTGTTTATAATCGAATTTATCATCCTAGGGGATATGTGAAACCTGAAGATGGTGGTGCAATGGTTGAGTATGATGCAATTGTAAATCATGTAACTATGTGGAATGTTGCAGTTGAAAGACAGATCCAAGTAAAGGGTCCTGATGCAGAAAAATTTGTTGATTACGTGATAACTCGAGATGCTACAAAAATCTCTCCGATGCGAGCAAGATATGTAATTTTATGTAACGCTTACGGAGGAGTTTTAAATGATCCAATACTTTTAAGAATTGCAAAAGATGAATTTTGGTTTTCTTTATCAGACTCGGACATTGGAATGTATTTACAAGGTGTTAATGCAGACGGTAAATTTAATTGCACTATCGAAGAAATAGATGCATGTCCTGTTCAAATTCAAGGGCCTAAATCAAAAGCGCTTATGAAAGATTTGTTAGGTGATCAGGTTGATTTAGAAAATATGCCTTTCTATGGTTTAGCTGAAGTTAAGGTTGCCGGAAGAAGTTGTGTTATCTCTCAATCAGGTTTTTCAGGTGAAGCTGGATATGAAATATATTTAAGGAATGCAACTTTATATGCCGATGAGATGTGGAATGCTATTCTTGAAGCTGGAAAAAAACACCAGCTAATGGTTATTGCTCCTGCTCACCACAGAAGAATTCAAGCTGGGATTCTTTCTTGGGGTCAAGATATGGACCAACAACATAACCCTTTCCAGTGTAATTTAGGTTATCAAGTTTCTTTATCAGGAAAAGGAGAATGGAAAAAAACTTCTGATTACGTAGGAAAACAAGCTCTTGAGAAAATGAAAGCCGAAATTAAATCTGGAAAAAAACCATATAAGCTACAGTTGGTTGGTCTTGAGTTAGGAGGAAAACCAATTGATGATTATGCACCAGATTTTTGGTTGATATCTAATGCAGATGGTGGTGATCCAGTTGGTTTTGTAACATCACCGTGGTGGCATCCTGAAAAGAAAACTAATATTGCTATGGGATATGTTCCATTTGATGGAACTTTAAATGCCAATGGCTTTCCTAAAGGTAAAGTTGGAACTAAATTTAAAGTTCATTTACCAGAAAAATATTCAGATAAACCAGGAACACCTGTTGATGCTGTTATAGTTGATATTCCATTTAAGGAGTCTTATAACGCTAACACAAGAGAAGTAGTATCAGGTTAATTATTTTTTTAGGGGAGTTTGCGCTCCCCCTTAAAATCATAAATGACAAAGAGTTTTATTATTGCAGTTTGCATTATCATCGCTATTGCATTATTACTATTTCCGTTAATTGTATCTTACAAAGAACAAAAAAATAAAAAAAAATAAATGTTTGCTGAATTTTTAAATATAATTTTTAAATCTATAAAATTAGATAAAACACTTTATAGTGATAACAAAAATTTTGGTGAAGCTGCGATATATTTTGCGGGTTTAATAATGATATTAGATGGTGTAGCTGGAGCTGTGGCTGCAAATACTGTGGTAAAAACAGCTGTAGGTATGTCTGGTCTTACAGCAATTTTAACATGGTTCATTTGGGCAATTTTTATTTATGTGATTGGTGTAAAATTATTTCCAGATAAACAAACAAAAGTACCTTTTAAAAAAGTTCTGGTAGCGGTTGGTTTTGCTCATTCACCAGGTTTAATAAGATTTTTTGCATTAACCCCTGAATTAATGATACCAATCATTTTTCTTACTCAATTCTGGATTTTTGCAAGCTTAATTATTTCAACAAAACAAATTTTAAATTTAAAATCTAATTTTAAAGCGTTTGGCATAATATTTTTATCATTTTTAATTATTGCTTTTTTATCAATATCTTTTGTTATGAGTAGAATGAATGCTTTGCCAATAAATAGTATCTAAATTGGAAAGATTGTTTTCGAAACCCTGCATGATTTACAAATTTTAAATCCAGTCAAAATTAAATTTTGGGTAACACTTTCATCAGTTTTTTTACATTCATCACAGATATCATTTAACTCATCAGCGTTAGTGTTATGCTGATCTTTTATATTGTCATCTTCAATCATTATCAGTTAAACCCGCCCCTGCAGCACCTTTTTTTAAACTTTCTGTTTCCTCAACAAAAGTTTTTTCTGATAATTGATATAAACTTTTCCAATCTTGCTCGGTAAAGTTGTCATTATTTTCTAAAATTTTTACCTCTACGTTGTTTGCAATATTTGGACAATTTTTATTTAACAAGTTTGTGGAAATATTAACATTTATATTTAATAGAAACTCATTTTTTTCAAACTTAAAAAAAATTTTTTTACCAATAACCTCTGAGCTTCTACTAAGAAATGGTAAAAATAGTAATGGGTACGCAATTTTAGAAAAATTAATAGTTTTTATTTTTTCAATTTTTTCAATTTGATCTAAAAAACTTACACCTAAAATAATTGGGCAGTAAGAAAATCCAGCACATTGATTATTTTGATTAATTAAATTAAGATTCTCAAACTTTTTGTCTTTTTTTTCATTTAAATATTGATTTAAATTTTTAATTCCCTCAAAGTTAAACATTTCTAGTAATCTTACACTTTTTCCAACTTCTTCGCTTATTCCCCAAGAATAACCCAATGCTCTACTCGCTCGTTTAGAGGTTGTTTCAATTTCACTCAAAGATTTCATAAAATTTAATCAACAATAAACCCAATGCTGATTATAATCTTTTAATTCATGTGGAAGTGGTGCTCCTTGAAACATGCAAATTCTTAACCACTTATCTGATCTAGGATCAAATTTTAGTGCACCAAAAAAAGATAACTTTAATCGTAGCATATCGATTGGGACAACGTTTTCATTAATTGTATTATCTTGAATTTCAGCATATGGAAATTTTTCAACAATAAATGCGCGTCTTATAACATGTCTTAAATCTGCATTATTCATCAAAAATCTATCAATAGTCAAATCATCTTTACATGAAATTAACTGATCATTTAGTTTTTTAATATCTCTAGCAATTGCAAGAGGTTGCTCTAATTCTGCACCTCCTTCCTTAAAACGATCTGCATACCTAGGCTCTTCCTTATTTTTTGAAATAAACCAAAAATTTCTTAAATTTGATTTATCTTTGAAATCAATCTTAAGAATATCTGGATATCTTTGCTTTAAAATATTCTTAAGATCTAAAACTGTTCGTTCTGTGGGAATTCTAAAATACTTTTCCTCATCTGAGCTCATTTTTTTTATTAATGGCTGAACAATTTTATCAAAAGGTTCCATCATCATAGACACGATATACTCAATAGTTTCTTCACAAGTTTCTTTCTCTAACCATAAATATATTTGATTGAAAGGATATGGAGATGTAAAATCTAATTGATTTTCGATAAATTTTAAAAATTTTTTTACGTTGAAAAGTAGTGAATTTATTTTTTTTATTTGAAATTTACTTTCAGAATTCCAACTTGTAATATTTTTTAAGGAACCTTTGACACATTTTTTGAATAAATCTGAGTCTTTTGAATTTACATTTTTAATTTCTCTAATTTCTTTTAATGCGATTTCTCTTGATAAAATCCAATTATTTAACAAGGTAGGATGATTTACAATAAAAGGTGCCATTCCTAGTCCAGTTGAATTTCCAATGCCAAGGTTTCTACAAATTTTTGAGTCTAAATTAACAGCTTTCTTTGGATTCTTATGCTTTGCAACATGATTAACTTGATCAAAAGTGAATTGCCTTACTAAATAGACCAACATCATCTCTAATCTAAATGGTCCATTTATTTCTGCCCTATTTTTAATTCTAAATCTATCTGCTAAACCAAACTTTCCGGAGCCATAAACAGCGGTAGTTCTATATAAGTATCCAACTTTTTCTAATAAATTTAAATCTGGCTGATTACCTTCGCTTAACTTTTCAACTACGTGATTAAAAACTCTAACTGATTTATTTGCTCTAGATAAAGTTAGTTCTTTATATGAAAGTCTACCAACCTCTTGTCTTGGAACTTCATTCTTTAATCTTTCAATATCTTTTTTTGAGGGAACCCCATCATGCAAAGTAAAAGCAGCATCCCATTTTGTTGCAATAACTCTATCTGATCTATCATTATCATGTATCTTGTTAGCAAAACAAACTAATGAGTAAACTCTTTTATTTTTTTTGAAGGAATATATCGCTTCTCCATATCCACCAGGATCTAAGTTGAATAAATCTCTTTTGTATTCCCAGTCTTTGAATTCATTTAAAAAACTTCTTAGAAATGATAATTTAGATTGGTGAAAAGACCCCAGTCTAGACAATTTCATTATTATGTTTGGATCTCTTAATTCGACTTTCATACTTTAAATATTTCTATAAAAATTATACCAATTGTTACCTAATATCCCATTAGTTTCTTCCTCAGAAAATCCAACTTTTCTTAATCCCTTCTCTATATTTAAAAAACCTCTAGCATCCTCAAACCAACCTGGTTGTTTAGGGAAGCCAGGTTTGTTCTTTGAACCTTCCCCATAATTTTTATTTTTAGACCATGTACCGTTCCTCATCCATTCTACAATTTCATCAGGCTGATTCAAACATAAGTCAGATCCAATACCAATATTTTTGATATTCATTATATCTGACGTTCTAGCAATCATTTCACAAAAGCTATCTAAAGTACAATTAGAATTATTTTTTAAATGGTGAGGATATAAAGAAAAACCCAAAATTCCTCCACTATCACTTAGAACTTTTAATAGCTCATTTGATTTATTTCTTCTAGCGGCATGCCAAAAGCTTGGGTTAGCATGTGTGATTGCAATTGGTTTCTCACTTATTTCAATTGCGTCTAATGTACTTTTTTCTGCAGAATGGGACATATCTATAACTATTCCAACTCTGTTCATTTCTTTAATGACTTCGCGTCCAAAATTAGTTACTCCACTATCAATTTTTTCATAACAGCCAGTTGCTAGAAGAGATTGGTTATTATAAGTTAATTGCATAAAACGACATCCAAGTTGATGTACTTTTTCTACTAAAGATATGTCATCCTCAATTGGTGAGCAGTTTTGGAATCCAAAAAAAATTGCAGTTTTTTTTTCTAATTTAGCTTTTTCAATGTCTTTAAAATTTGTGCCTTGAAAAATTAAATCTGAATTTTTCTCAAAAAGTTTTTGCCACTTTTTAATTTCATTTAAAAATTCATTATAATCCTCATGATAAACAATTGTTACATGAACAGCATCTAGCTCAGCTTGTCTATTAATTTCAAAAACTTCTCTTGTCCAATTACAATACTGCAAATTATCAATTTTATATTTCATGAGTTTAATTTTATTAAACCATATCAATATGTATTTGAAATTCTATTAATTTATTGAAATTTCAACAATTTTTTGAAATAAAGTTTCAATAAATATATTCATGAATAAAAAAAATCTGAAAGTTTCAATTGTGATGGGCAGTCAATCTGACTTTAAAACAATGAAATTAGCAAAACAAATTTTAAAAAAACTTAAGGTTCCCATGGAAACAAAGATTATTTCTGCACACAGAACTCCAATGAGAATGTATAAGTACGCATCTGATGCAGAAAAAAATAATATTGGAGTAATTATTGCAGGTGCAGGAGGCTCAGCACATTTGCCTGGAATGATAGCAGCACTTACTCAAATACCTGTATTAGGTGTTCCAATTGAGAGTAAAAAACTCAAAGGCTTAGACAGCTTGTTATCTATTGCTCAAATGCCAAAAGGAATTCCTGTGGGGACTTTAGCGATAGGAGAAGATGGAGCAATTAATGCAGCTATACTTGCTGCTTCAATTATTTCTAATAGTAATCCTAGCGTTAAATCTAAACTTAGAAGTTGGAGATTTTCTCAAACAAAATCAGTTAAAAAAAATCCAAAATAATTTGATGTCTGAAATTAGATTAGGAATTCTTGGTGGTGGTCAATTAGGTAGTATGTTGTCAGTTGCGGCAAAAAAATTAAATATCAAAACTTTGATTTACTCAGATGATCAAGATGCACCTGCACAAAATTTCTGTGATGAATTCATGTTTGGTGATTACAAAGATAAAAATAAAATTAACGATTTTACAAAAAAGGTAAGTATAGTTACTTATGAATTTGAAAATATTCCTTATGAAACTTTAAATGAAATAAATAAATTCAAAACAGTAAATCCAAAGCCATCGATAAATAGATTAATACAACATCGTTTAGCTGAAAAAGATTTTGTGAATAAATTAAATATCAGAACTACAAGATATGTAAGTATAGAAAAAAAATCAGATTTAGAGACCCTTGGTGATTTTTTGCCAGGAATTTTAAAAACAGCAACTATGGGTTACGATGGAAAAGGTCAATATCCTATTAAATCACCAAATGAGTTAAATAGATTAAATATAGATTTTTCAAAAGAATATATTCTTGAAAAACTAGTTAAATTAAAAAAAGAAATCTCGGTTATAATTACAAGATTTGGTAATAACAGGTACGAAATTTATGAGGCAATCGAAAATATTCATGAAAACCAAATTTTAAAAAAATCTAAAATCCCTGCTGATATTAGCAATAAACTTGTTGATCAATCTAGAGAGTGGAGTAAGCAAATTTCCGAGGAATTAAAATACATTGGTACACTTTGTGTAGAATTTTTTATTGATAGAAATGATAATCTATATGTGAATGAAATTGCACCCAGAGTTCATAATTCTGGCCATTTAACTATTAATGCTTTCAATATTAGTCAGTTTGAAAATCATATAAGAGCAGTTTGTTCTTTAGAGCAAATCCCCTTAAAGAAATTACATAATGCAGAGATGATAAATCTTATAGGTAATCAAATTACCCCATATAGACAAAATATAAATTTAAACGATAATGAATTTTTTTTCGATTACCAAAAAAAAGAAATAAAAGATAAAAGAAAAATGGGTCATTTAACAAAAATTTTATAATGTTTAAAACTATTGAGGGAAACTTCGAAAATTCAGATGTTAATGAACTTTTAAAAAAACATTTTATAGAACTAAGGGCTGCTTCTCCTGAGGGAAGTGCTCATGTTTTAGATATCGAAGGTTTAAAAGTACCATCTATTAAATTTTGGAGCTTGTGGGATGATGATAAATTAATAGGTTGTGGTGCTCTTAAAATTTTAGAAAAGGATCATGGTGAATTTAAATCAATAAGATTACATGATGATTTTAGGAATAAAGGGAATGGAATAAAACTTATTGATCATTTGTTTGATGAAGCTAAAAAATTAAATATTAAACGAATTAGCATAGAAACCGGAGCAGGAATATTCTTTAAACCAGCAAGAAAATTATTTGATTTATGTGGATTTAAGCCATGTAAACCGTTTGCTCACTATAAAGAGGATAAAAATTCTATTTATTTATCAAAGTTAATAAACAACACTTAAAAATTAAATTTTAAGTATTGATCTATTTTGTTGACAAAACTAATTAAATTATAAAGAAAGTCATTATTGCTTAAATATAAGTAATAAATTAATAAACAAAAAGTAAGAAGAAAAATATGAGTCTACAAGGAAAAGTAAAGTGGTTCAATCCAACCAAAGGTTTTGGTTTTATTGAAAGAGATGATAAAGAAAAAGATGTGTTTGTACATGTTTCAGCTGTAAGAGATGCTGGTATGAACGGTTTAGATGAGGGTCAAGCTTTGACTTTCGATGTTGAAGATGGTCCCAAAGGTCCTTCAGCAGTTAACTTAAAAACTGCATAATTTTCATTACATAGATTATTGGCTATAAGATTTACAATTTGATAATATTTGTATATTTGTAGCCAATAAGAAAAATTTTAAATCAATAAAATAAAAATAGAATGATTGGAATTTTAGGTGGCATGGGCACACAAGCTGGCCTAGACTTTTGTAACAAACTTGCAATCCTTTATCGGGGAAAAATTGATCAAGAATATCCATTATTTCTCCTTTTCAACAAATCAAATATTCCTGGAAGACCAGAGTCAATAGGTGTTCAAACTAAGAATTTATCAAATCGAAAAAAAAATAAAAAAATTGAAAGAAAATACTCATTAGTATTAAAAAGTTTATTAAATGGATGTAATATACTTAAAAAAAGTAAATGTAAGTTTATTGTTATTCCATGTAATACAGCACACTATTGGTATGATGATTTAAGAAAAATAACAAAATTACCAATTATAAACATGCCAAAAGAGGTATTTATTCACACTAAAAAAACATGTAAAAAAAATTCATCAATTGGACTATTAGCAACTGAGGGTACTTTAAACACTGGTGTTTACAATAAATTTTTTGATAAAAATTATAATCTCATTTTTCCAAATATTTCTTTACAAAAAAATTCTGTAAATAAAGCAATAAAATTTGTCAAAATGGGAAATGTAAAAGCTGCCAGCAAAATTATTAAGCCAGCTATAAATTATTTAATTAAAAAAAAATGTAAAAAAATAATTTTAGGGTGTACCGAATTACCGATAGCCATATTCGCATTTAAATCTTTTAAAAAAGTAAAAACTTCAAAAATTTTTTTAGATCCAAATTTGATATTAGCCAATGCGGCAATGAAAAAATATCGTAAATAATGAAATCTAAAGATAAACCATATATTTTATATGTAGCCGAAAAAATATATTTAGAGGTTTCAGAAATTAAAAAAAAAAATAATGGTTTTTCTAATATAGATGCCATAGATGGTTTTATTGGATCTGAAACTTACAAAGAAGTAAGTAGTGGCAAATTTCATGACAATTGGTTTGAGGAATTAAAGAAAAAAAATGAAAAAATTCCTGAGGAGACAATGAGATTACTAAAAATACAAAGAGAAATGATGATCAAACAATTAATTCAATACCCGGAACTTTATTACACTAAAAGTCATTTTCCTTTAGAGATTTCACAACGTGCGTTCGATCATTTATGGAGAATGTGTGAAAGTTACGAATTATGGTGTAAAGAAACTAACCAAAAAAAATTGATTCTTTTAAATCTTACCGATTAATTTTTTTGTGTTAATTTATTGTGAGTCAATTTCACTCTTTTTTCAACTAACAGTTTAAAATCTTTTATTATTTTTGTCTCGTTATTTTGATCAACTAATTTTTGGTGAACTATTTTTACTCTTTTTTCTATTAAGTCTTTAAAATCTTTATTTAAGCGGTTTTCTTTATTATTTTTAGATACTTCTTCAGTAATGTAGTTAAGAGAGCTTTTGCCAGTTTTTCTTTTTAATTCATTATCAAATACCAATTGAGCAGTTGCTTTAACCAAGTTTCCTGAAGTGGCTACTGTGATTGCAGGACCTAGTACTGCTGGTAGAGGGACGAAACCCGTCAAAAATAAAAACGACGTTAGAAAAAAACTAAGTTTAAAAAACCTTAAAATCACAAGACTAAGTTATTTGATTTAATCAAAGGCTACAATTAATAAATTGTCCAAAATAAGTTTTAATATTGATAAAATATTGTGGTAATTCAACATATTTTAAGTCATTTTTTAACATGATTAAAATTTTTCCTTTTATCTTTATTATCCTTTGGTCATCTGCATTTATAACTACTAAACCAATCATCGATAATAGTGATCCATTTGCCGCCTTGGCTTTTCGATTTTTTTTTGTTGCAGTTGGATTTTTGTTATTCTCACTTTATTCTAAATATTCAATTATAATAAAAAGAAAAAACTTAATTGAGTCGGTCCTAAGTGGTATTCTTTTCCATGGTTTATATCTAGGAGGAGTTTTTTACTCAATTTCTATTGGCATGCCCACAAGTATTGCAGCATTAATTGTAACTCTTCAACCAATTTTGACAAATATCCTTAGTGGACCAATCTTAAATGAAAAGGTGACTTTAAAACAATGGATTGGTGTTTTGCTTGGATTTCTTGGAGCAACACTAGTTTTGGGTTTAGATTTAGGATCGAAGATTCCATTACTGGGATTAGTTGCAACATTAATAGCGCTAATTTCAATAACAGCATCAACAATCTGGCAAAAGAAATTAAGTAATAATTTACCTCTGTCAGTTAGTAATTTTTATCAAGCTATAGGAGGATGTTTTTTTCATATTCTTGTTGTCATCTTTTTTGCAAAACCATATATAGCCTTCACAAAAACATTTCTTCTTTCAATGGGTCATCAAATATTTCTCGTGTCTTTTGGTGCTTTTACAATTTTAATGTTTTTAATTAAAAAAAATTCTGCAAGTAAGACTGTTTCAATTTTTTTCCTTATTCCAGCAACATCTGCTTTAATGGCTTGGTTCTTTTTAAAAGAAAGTTTAACAGCAATTGATCTTTTAGGTTTTTTGATAACGTCAATAGGGGTTTATATAGCTACTAGAGATTAATATAGCTATTTATTTTCGTAACCAAACTCTAATGCTGCATCAGTAATAGAATGGTACAACGACTCTCCAAAACTTCTTAACGTGAATAACCTTACTTTAAATGGTTTGTCATTTAGTAAGTCTACTGTGAACGCAATATTATTATAAAGAGAATTTATCGAATTATTTTTCTTTAATTCATCAAAATTAAATGGTGATCCTTTTTTTAAAACTTCTATTACATAATTGCCCTGTATATCAATTACAGCTCTTGAGTGGGATAAATCAGTAATAGCAAAATCTATTTCTTTACATTTTGAAGAAATATCATTGATTAAATCTTTTTTGGAAGAGACCAATAACCAATTTTTTGGGCCACTCCATAAAATTCTTGTGTTATCATTAAAGCTCAAATTTAAAGGAGTATCTTTCAGTTTTAAACCGTCAATATCTATACTTTCAATCGGAATATTAGAATTTTTGAATTGTACAATTTGCACAATTAACAAATTTTTTTTCTCTGTGATTTTTAAAAGGTCGTCCCCTTTTTTGTCTTCAAAGTCTCCAAATTGTCCTTGATGATGAACATTGGCTAGTGCAGAAATTAAACTCATGATCTAACTCGTTCACCTTTTGGATCAACATAATGCGAAGACACTATCTCGACTGGGATTACTTTATTTTTTAGAGGAGACATAACAAATAACTTTTCTCCTATCATATTCTTACCATCCTTAAGAATTGCTAGAGAAAATGGATTGTCATGTTCAACACTCCAGCATGAAGCTGAAATATAACCTAATTTTGGGTTTGGAAGTGGCGCATTTGAATCTTTAACTAAATGAGATCCCTCTGGAATACTTGTTTTTTTATCTAATGGGACAACGCCAACAATTTTTTGTCTATCTTCTGCTGCAAAAGCTTTTCTTGATAGAGATCTTTTTCCAATAAAATCTTTCTTTTTGCTAAGAAGTCCCTCAAGAGAATTGTCATAAGGAATAGTTCTTCCATCAAGCTCTGAACCTGCGACATGTCCCATCTCAATTCTTAATGTTGAAAGTGCTTCTGTTCCATATGGTTGAATTCCAAACTCTTCACCAACTTCTATTATTTTTTCCCACATAAAATATCCATAATCTGACTCAACATTTACTTCGTATGCAAGTTCACCAGAGAATGAAATTCTAAAAATTTTAGCTTTTACTCCAAACAAATCACCTTCCATATAACCCATAAAAGGAAGTCCCTCATTCGTCACATCAGTATTTGGAAAAAGTTTTTTTAATACTTCTCTTGATTTTGGTCCAGCAATCGCAGCTCCTGCCCACTGTTCAGTCGTTGAAACTACATTAACATTTAGCTCTGGCCAAACTAGTTGTAGATAATATTCTAAATGTGATAAAACATTGGCAGCTTGAGCAGTTGTTGTAGTCATATGATAATGATTTTCTGATATTCTTGTTGTTGTTCCATCATCCATAACAATTCCATCTTCTCTCAACATCACACCATATCGTGCTTTGCCGACTGGTAGTTTTAACCATGCATTTGTGTAAACTCTATTTAAAAACTCTGCTGCATCTGGTCCTTTAATATCTATTTTACCTAAAGTGGTAACGTCACAAACACCAACATTAGTTCTTACATTTTTAGCCTCTCTTTTTGATGCCTCAAATAAATTTTCATCACCACGTTTGTAATACCTTGGTCTTAACCATACACCAGCATCAACAAAGACTGCGTTATTTTTTTCATGCCATGAATGCATTGGAGATTTTCTTGTTGGTTTTGAATGTTTTCCTACTTCCCTTCCAACGATTGCTCCAATAGAAACTGGTGAATAAGGCGGTCTAAAAGTTGTATGCCCAACTGCTGGAACAACTTTATTCTCAATTTTCGATACTAACTGTAAACCGTTAAGATTACTTGTCTTACCTTGGTCAGTAGCCATACCAAGTGTAGTGTATCTTTTTACATGTTCAATAGACCTATACCCTTCTTTAAGAGCTATCTCTATGTCGGAAACTGCAACATCATTTTGGAAATCTAAAAATCTTTTATAGTTTTTTCCCTTTGGTAAGGGTACACACCAGAATTTATCATGTACTGTAGATTTCTTTTCAACAACATTAGGAAAAGAAACCTTGTTCTCATTATTTGTTATTTTTTTTGATAATAGGTTTCCTTTTTCAAATGAGTCTTTTAATGTCTCCTCTAAAGTGTAAATTCCATTTGCAGCCCCTAAGGTTTTTTCATTTTGTTTAGATATATCAGGAACAAATGCATCAATTTCCTCATTAAATTTTGTTTTATTTCCTGATTGTGATGCCAAATGAATTGTAGGAGTCCAAAAACCAGAAACACAAATGCAATCACATTTTATATTTTCAACTGATCCAAGTTCTTCTTTATCATCTGAAATTTTAGCTATGTCAGCTGATTTTACCTTTTTATATCCTTGAGCAGCTACAACTACATATGAATTTTTTATATTAATATTCATATTTTTTGCTTCTTCAATAATCTCTGATTGAGGTTCTTTTCTTGTATCTAAAATTATTGGATCAACACCATTCTTTTTGAATTCAATGGCTGTTTCATAACCACTATCATTGTTTGTAAAGATAAGCGGTTTTTTTCCAACTAATACACCATAGACTTTCATGTATTCTTTAGCGGCTGAAGATAACATTACACCTGGGGTATCATTATTGCCAAATACAATTGGTCTTTCAATTGATCCAGATGAGATTAATACTTCTTTTGCCCTAATATACCAAAGTCTTTGTTTTGGATGATATTTTTTTGTTTTTGGTAAATGGTCACTAATTCTTTCAGACATAACCAACATGTTATGATCATAATAACCAAAAACTTGAGATCTGTTTTTTAAAGTAACATTAGGCATTTCTTTAAGCTCTGAAATGATACTATCTGCCCACTCTTTTCCTGATTGATTACCAATATTTACTTCACTAGTTAATAAAGTTCCTCCAAATCGTGATTTGTCCTCAGCCAAAATAACTTTTGCACCATTTTTTGCAGCTGAGTAAGCGCTTGCTAATCCCGAAGGACCTGATCCTGTTATTAGCACATCACAATATTCATATTTATGCTCATATCTCTCTTTGTCATGTTTTATAGATGCTGTGCCCAGACCAGCAGCTCTTCTTATAAATGGCTCATAAATTTTATACCAAAAACTTTTTGGCCACATAAAAGTCTTGTAATAAAAACCAGCTGGAAGAAATATTTTTAAAAAATTATTTATAGCTCCCACATCAAAATTCACACTCGGCCAACAATTTACACTTTTCGCTTCTAAACCCTCAAAAAGTTCCTGTTCAGTAGCTTTTATATTTGGTTCTGTTTCACCATTTCTATATAATTGAACTATCGCATACGGCTCATCAACTCCGGCACCAAAGAAACCTCTTGGTCTATGATATTTAAAGCTTCTTCCTATAAGATGAACTCCATTAGCAATTAATGCAGAAGCAAGGGTATCGCCCTCATAACCATAATAATTTTTACCGTTGAATTTAAAAGAAATTTTTTTATCTCTATTTATTAATCCACCACTTTCTAATCTAAAACTTTGTGTCATTATGAAATTTCTTCGTTTGCTTTAAGAGTTTTAAAAATTTCATGAGTGGCTGTATCTCTTTGAACTTTTATCCATTGTCTGCAACCTGATAAATGTTGCCATAACTCCCAATGTTTTCCCCTTAAGCTTTTCCTATTATAAACAAAATTATCCCAATCTTGATCAGATATTTCTTTTCCTAATTCTGGCCGTTTGACAGTTGCATCGCCTCCATATGAAAATTCAATCTGTGATCTCATTCCACAGTGTGGACATTTAATATGGAGCATTTATGAAATCCAGGTTTTGGTACCAAGTCCCTTTTCATCAAGTAAGTGACCGGTATTAAATCTATTTAAACTATAGCCTGCATTTAATTCATGAACTCTATCTTGTGCAATTGTGTGTGCAAATGTCCAGCCAGATGCAGGTGTTGCTTTAAATCCACCATAGCACCATCCACAATTTAAATACAAACCTTCAATATGAGTTTTGTCTATTATTGGTGAGCCGTCCATAGACATATCCATTATTCCACCCCAAGTTCTAAGCATTTTCAATTTACTTAGGAAAGGCATCATTGCAATTCCTTCGGTTAGAACATGTTGAAGAGTTGGAAGATTACCTCTTTGTGCATAACTATTGTAGCCATCAAGATCACCACCCATAACCATTTCACCTTTGTCAGACTGGCTTATATAAAAATGTCCAGCACCAAAAGTAACTACTTTATCTAAAACTGGTTTTACTGGCTCAGATACACATGCTTGTAGTAAATGAGTCTCAATTGGTAATGTCATATTTAGTTTTTCAGCTAAAATATTTGTACTACCTGCAACACATAATCCAATTTTTTTTGCTTTAATGTCTCCACGAGAAGTTCTCACTCCATTAATTTTTCCTGCAGACACATCAAATCCAATTACTTCACAATTTTGAATTATGTCTACACCCATATCGTCTGCCTGACGTGCATAACCCCAAGCTACAGCGTCGTGTCTAGCTGTTCCCGCGCTAGGTTGCATTAATCCCCCAAAGATTGGAAATCGTACATTCTCAGAAAAATCAGCCATAGGAATAATTTCTCTTACTTCTTCCCTATTTAAGAGAACTGCATCGATACCGTTTAATCTCATTGAATTTCCTCTTCGAGCATAAGTATTCATTTGTGCATCTGAGTGAGCAAGATTTATTATTCCTCTTGGAGAAAACATCACATTGTAATTCAAATCTTGACTCATTCTTCTCCAAAGATCCATTCCAAATTCACTGAATAATGCATTGTCATCATGCATATAATTTGATCTAATTATTGTAGTGTTTCGACCAACATTACCTCCACCAATCCAACCTTTTTCGATTATAGCAACATTGGTAATATTGTGTTCTTTAGCTAGATAATATGCTGTTGCTAAACCATGTCCGCCGCCACCGATGATAACAACATCATACTCTTTCTTAGGAGTTGGGTCTTTCCAAGCTAAGTCCCAATTTTCGTGATTTGAAAGGGCATTTTTAACAAGACTAAAAACTGAATATTTTTGCATGAATAAATTTTATAATAATGAGTATAAATAGTTCATATTTTTTTTATATATAATTTTTAGATATTTCCAAAGGCTTTAAAAAGAGATACTAATCGACCAGTTTTTTATTATTTTTTATAAAATTCAATGAGCGACATAAAATCAGATATTCAAATTGCTCGTGAAGCAAAAATGCTTCCAATAAAGGAAATCTTAGCGAAAGTAAATGTTCCAGACGAAAGTTCAGCTTTTAGCCCGATGGGCAGACATATTGCAAAAATAAACTTGGAATACTTAGATACATTAAAAGATAAGCCAGACGGTAAATTAATTTTAGTTACGGCAATAACTCCAACTCCTGCTGGAGAAGGTAAAACAACCACTTCTGTTGGATTAAACGATGGACTAAATAAAATTGGAAAAAAATCTATTGTATGTTTGAGGGAACCAAGTCTAGGTCCATCCTTTGGTATGAAAGGTGGTGCTGCAGGAGGAGGATATGCTCAGGTAGTCCCAATGGAACAAATTAATCTTCACTTTACTGGAGATTTTCACGCAATAACATCAGCACATAATCTTTTATCTGCTTTAATTGATAATCATATCTACTGGGGAAATAAATTAAACATAGATGTCAGAAGAATTGTTTGGAAAAGAGTTATGGATATGAACGACAGAGCTTTAAGATCAATCAATATTAATCTTGGCGGTGTTGCTAATGGTTTTCCAAGAGAAGATGGTTTTGATATCACGGTTGCTTCTGAGATAATGGCTATCTTTTGTCTCGCTAATAATCTTGAAGATTTAGAAAAAAGGATTGGAAATATTACAGTAGCATACACTCGAGAAAAAAAACCAATCTACGCCAAAGATTTAAATGCTCATGGACCAATGACTGTTTTACTTAAAGAAGCAATCAGACCTAATATTACACAAACACTGGAAAATAATCCTGCAATAATTCATGGTGGACCATTTGCAAATATTGCACATGGATGTAATTCTGTAATTGCAACTAAAGCTGGATTAAAACTTGCTGATTATGTTGTAACTGAAGCTGGTTTTGGTGCAGATTTAGGAGCTGAAAAATTTTTAGATATTAAATGTAGAAAATCAAATTTAAAACCAAGTTGCGTTGTTATAGTAGCAACTGTTAGAGCCTTGAAGATGCATGGTGGTGTTGCTAAAGACGATTTAAAGAATGAGAATGTAGATGCACTAAAAAAAGGATTAATAAATCTTGAAAGACATATTGAAAATGTGAAAAAGTTTGGTTTACCTGTAGCAGTAGCTATAAATCATTTTATAAAAGACACTGATAAAGAAGTGAATGCTTTAGTAGAATTTTGTAAAAAGCTAGGGGTTAAGGCTAGTATTTGTAAGCATTGGGCTGATGGTGGTGAAGGAACAAAGGATTTAGCTAAACATGTAACAGCTTTATGTGAAAAGAATGAAGCTAAATTTAAATTTTTATATGAAAGTAAAACTCCACTTTTCAAAAAAATAGAAACCATAGCAAAAGAGATTTATAGAGCTAATGAAGTTATTGCAGATACTAAAATCAGAGATCAACTAAAAAACTTTGAAGAAGCTGGCTATAGTGAATTACCTATATGTGTTGCAAAAACTCAATATAGTTTCTCAACAGATCCAAATCTGAAAGGTGCTCCGACTGGTCATTCACTACCAATTAGAGAGATTAGGTTATCATCTGGCGCGGAGTTCATTGTTGTTGTTTGTGGAGCAATTATGACAATGCCCGGACTTCCTAGAGTGCCAGCAGCTGACTCTATTAAGCTAAATAAAGACGGTGATATTGAAGGTCTATTTTAAACTTTTATCTTAAGTTTTTTATTTTCTTTAATTGTCTTAAGTAAATTAATCATTAGTGGAATTTTTTTCTTATCAATTTTTTTTAAAATAAATGGTGTGATCTCTCTTACAAGTTCTTCACCTTCAACAGTTTCTTTAGGCATAAATCTTTTTTTTGCAGTTTTAAATGTAAATCCTTTACCCAAATAACTACCCATTTTACTATTTCTTCCACCAGCAGCACTAACGTAAAGGTCACCCACTCCAGCGAGCCCAAGGATTGTTTCATCTTTACCTTTAAAATATCTATTTAAATATCTCATTTCAAGAACTGCTTTTTGAAATAAATTAGATGAAGAGTTAAGACTTTGACCAGCTCCAATAATCATTGAATATATATTTTTAATTGCTGAACAGACCTCTACTCCTACTACGTCCCGGGAGTATTCTGTTAAATAATATTTAGTAGAAATTTTTCTTCCTATAGATTTTGCAATGTTAATATTTTTATTTGCTATAATCACACTAGTTTGATTTTTTCTGGCTAATTCTTTTGCCAAACAAGGTCCTTTTAGTACTGAAATATTTTTTAGATTATAGTTTTTTTGAAGTTGTTCTGAAATTGTTAATAACTTATTCTTTTTTTTTTCAAATTTTAACCCTTTAGTAAGAACCAAAATTGGTGATTTAACTCTTAAATCTTTTAATTCTTTACCAATAAAATCAATACCTGGAAGACTTAAGGCTATTACTATTAGATCAAAATTTTCTTTTAATAAATTTTTGGAAAATTTTCTAAATTTTAATTGTTTTGGTAATTTTATCTTAAGAGCAGAATGAAATTTTTTTTTTGAAGATAAATCTTTAATAAATCTTTTGCTATAGGGCTCAGTAATTGTAACATTATTTTTATTTTCTAAACTTGGGATTGTAAATGCAGAGCCCATTGCACCTCCACCAATAACTAAGATATTTTTCATAACAAATAATTATTTTATTGTAATTGTCATCATTTTGTTAGTAAAATACAGAATTAATTATTTAATTTGGTAGATTAATGACAAAAGTAGCAATTATTGGTGCAGGACCTTGCGGACTATCAATGTTAAGGTCTTTTGAGCTAGCAGAAAAAAATGGTGAAAAAATCCCTGAAGTTGTTTGTTTTGAAAAGCAAGACGATTGGGGTGGCCTATGGAATTATAGTTGGCGAACAGGATCTGATCAATACGGGGACCCAGTACCTAACAGTATGTATAGATATCTTTGGTCAAATGGACCAAAAGAATGTTTAGAATTTGCTGATTATTCTTTTGATGAACATTTTGGAAAGCCGATACCATCCTTTCCACCTAGAGAAGTTTTATATAACTATATTGTTGGAAGAGTAAGTAAAGGAAATTTAAAAAAAAAAATCAAATTTAATACCAGAGTTATAAATACCATATTTAAAAATGATAAATTTGAGCTTAGTTATCAAGATAAAGTTAATAATAAAATATTAAAAGATAATTTTGATTTTGTTGTTGTTTCAACAGGTCATTTTTCTGTTCCTTTTATTCCAGAATACAAAGGAATGGATACATTTCCTGGAAGAATAATGCATTCCCATGATTTTAGAGATGCAGAAGAGTTTAGAGATAAAAATGTCATAGTACTAGGTAGTAGTTATTCGGCAGAAGACATCGCTCTTCAGTGTAATAAATACGGAGCTAAAAGTGTTACCATTGGTTATAGACATAACCCAATGGGATTCAAATGGCCTGATGGAATGAAAGAGGTTCATTATCTTGACAAATTAGTAGGAAAAAAAGCAATCTTTAAAGATGGTACTGAACAAGAGGCTGATGTTATAATTCTTTGCACTGGTTATCTTCATCATTTTCCATTTTTAGAGGAAAATTTAAAATTAAAAACAAGAAACAGACTTTATCCACCAAAATTATATAAAGGGGTAGTTTGGCAAGATAATCACAAACTTTTATATCTTGGCATGCAAGATCAATTCCATACATTTAATATGTTTGACTGCCAAGCTTGGTACGCAAGAGATGTGATTATGAATAAAATCAAAATACCAAGTAATGGTGAGATTGAAAAAGATATTAATAAATGGGTTGCAATGGAAGAAAAGCTAGAGAACCCTGATCAAATGATTGATTTTCAAACTGAGTATACAAAAGAGCTTCATGAAATGTCTGATTATCCAAAAATTGATTTTGAGTTAATAAGAAAACACTTTAAAGAATGGGAACATCATAAAGTAGAAGATATTTCAACATATAGAAATAAATCTTTTTCATCTCCTGTAACTGGATCAATTGCTCCTATTCATCATACGCCATGGGCAACTGCTATGGATGACTCTTCAAAAACTTTTTTAGATAAATAATCTAAGATTAATCGATACCTAAATGTTTTTTTTCTTTTTTGGACGTAAGCTCTAATTAAATTATCAAATATTAAAGCTATAAAAGCTACACAGATGCCAAGTGTTAATCCAATTCCAGCACCTTTTTTATCTGATAATGCTTTTAATATATATTGACCTAAATCTTCTGTTCCAATAAATGCCCCGATAATTACCATGAATAAAGCAAAAACAATTGTTTGATTTATACCAAGCATCATATGTGGAAACGCCAAAGGAAATTCAATTTTAGTCAATCTTTGAAATTTATTTACACCCGACATCGTTGCAGCATCATGTAGACTAGCTGGAACACTTCTTAATCCTTCAATTGTATATCTTGTAGCAGGTATCGTTGCATAAACTATAACTGCGATAAGTACTGAAGTATCTGTTATACCAAATAACATCATTACTGGAATTAAATATACAAAAGATGGGAATGTTTGAAAAATATCGCAAACGCCTAACATAAAGTTAGCTGAATGTTTATTTTGGAAACATAAAGTTCCTACTGTAAATCCAATGATACAAGAAACAACAACTCCAAAAGTTGCCATATATGCTGTAACTAAAGCTCTATCCCACCAAGGGCTGAATGCAATAAAAAGTGTCAAAGCACAAACTACCAATGCTGAACGTAAGCCACCAATTAAATATCCTGCACCTACAACTAAAACTATCGTAGCGATTGCAGGCATTCTTAAATACAATGCTCTCATTGGCTGAAGCACATCTTGTATCAACCACGTATTGAACGCTTTAATATAAACAAAGAAAGTCTCAAAAATCCAATCTACTCCTTTGTTCCAAAAATCAGCAGTTGATATTCCTTTGTTATGCGGAATCTCAAATAAATAATTGAAAGTATCTTTGAATAAAAAAGTTCCAATGTAAGCTAATATTATTCCAACAACAAATATAACCCCAAAAAATAAAAAATTTTTGTTTCTTTGATAGAAAGTAAGATTACCAAAATAATCTGTTTGTTTATTTGCCCAAGCTAAAGACATTTTATCTAAAAGAATTGCAATTAAACTGATACATAAGCCCGCTTCTAAAGCTAGTCCAATGTTTAATTGGTTTAGAGCTAACAATAAATTAAACCCTAAACCTTTTGCTCCAATAAAAGCTGAGATAACTGCCATTGAAAAACACACCATGATGACTTGGTTAACCCCGATTAAAATATCTCTCCTAGCAGTCGGAATTAATACTTTAAACATTAATTGAAAATTATTACATCCGCTCATCCTTCCAGCTTCAATAACTTCTGGAGGCACTGCTCTTAGACCTAAAAGAGTTAATAATATCATCGGTGGTATTGCTACAACCATAGTAATAATCACAGCAGCATGGTCACCTACTCCAAAAAGAACTAATGCTGGAACCAATACAGCATATTGTGGCATCGTTTGCATCACTAGCAATATTGGATATAAAGCTTTTTCTACACGTTTACTTTTAAAAGCTGCTATTCCTAATCCAAGTCCAAAAATAAAAGATAATGGAGCAGCGACTAATATAAATGAAAGAGTTTGCATGGAAGGTTTCCATTGACCAAACACAGAAATGTAAACCATAGTTAAACCTGCAAACAAAGCTAGACCTTTACCGCTTAATTTATAAGAAAGTAATGCTGCACCTGCTGCAACGATAGTCCAAGGTAATCCTGGTAATTCAGCCCATGGGTTTTTATCTATCCAATCCCAACTGGTGAAGGCAACAATAGTCTCAAGACCCCCTAATAAAATCTCTCTTATTAATTCTATTAAAAAAGTCATAAAGGCAGTTAAATTTCTACTAATTTGTAAAACTATAGGCCGACTTTTAAATTCTTGGGTATCTTCATTCCAAACTTCAATTGGCATCCATTCGTTCATTAAGAAAAATAATGAGTCATTAATCCAGATGGGTAACCATCCAAGCAATGGAGGCAATCTCCAAAAGACATCGAAAGCGTAATATCTTACCTCTTTACCTAAAAAAACATAACTACTTTGATTTGGATCTTTAACAAATTCTGCTTGACCCCTAATAAATTTATATGTTTCAGGAACATCAATCGCAAAGCATAAAGCAAAGAATACGATTAATAAAAATAACCACTGAAAAGTTTTCGGATATTTTTTTAAAAATTCCATAATTTAATTATTATTTTTTCTTACCCCAAAAACTGTGTTGATTATTTTTGTTGGATTGATAGAGCCAATAATTTCATTATTGTTATCAACCACGGCGACTATTTTTTCTTGTGTAAGAATTTTTTCTGCAACATTCTCTATGATTTCATTTTGAGAGACTTTTAAATCACCTAAATTATCTCTCGATATATCCATAACATCCTTAATCAATAAAACTTTTTCTCTCGGTACTTCTTCAGTAAATTTTCTGACATATTCAGTGGCTGGATTTAAAACAATATTAGCTGGTGTATCTAACTGCTCAATTATTCCATCTTTCATAATTGCAATTCTGTCAGCAAGTTTTAAAGCCTCGTCAAAATCGTGTGTAATAAACATAATTGTTTTTTGTAATTTATCTTGAAGTCTTAAAAACTCATCTTGCATCTCTTTTCTAATTAATGGATCTAAAGCTGAAAAAGGCTCATCTAGAAACCAAATATCCGGCTCAACTGCTAAAGATCTTGCTATACCTACTCTTTGTTGTTGACCTCCTGAAAGTTCTCTAGGAAAATAATTTTCTCTACCTTCAAGTCCAACTAATTTAACCATATCCATTGCTTTATTTATGCTGTCCTCAGTTTTGATCCCTTTAATCTGAAGGGGAAAAGCAATGTTTTCAACAACAGTTTTGTGTGGAAGTAAAGCAAAGCTTTGAAAAACCATTCCCATTTTATTTCTTCTAAGATCTATTAAATCTTTATTATTTAATTGTAATAAGTCCTGGCCCTCTATGAAAATTTTACCACCCGTTGCATCAGTCAATCTTGAAATACATCTTAATAAAGTTGATTTACCTGAGCCAGATAAACCCATAACAACTAACATTTCTCCTTTTGCAACTTCAAAAGAAGCGTTGTTCACTCCAACAATGCAACCATTTTCTTGAAAAACTTTAGCATCAACATTTCCATTTGAGTCTTGAAGCATCCTCTGAGCATTTGCTCCAAAAATTTTATATACGTTTTCACATTTGATTACTGGCTCAGACATAAATTTCAATTAAGTTATATGAAATTAGGATAAAATTAAATCCATAATATTGTTACTTCCCCCTTAAAAATTTTTAATATAATAAACCCTTGTATCTATTCCAGTACTTAGAAAACTTAATGCTTCACCACTGACAGTAATTGACTCGTCAACTCCAACATTATTTCCACTCACTGTAAAGCCTGCAAAACACTTATTTTTCTCCTCATCCCACTTAACAAAAGTTTCATCTATTTTGTTACCATTAATTGTGTAAATTTCATGTGCTCTAAAATTTAAAAAGTTTGCCCCCATAATCGCACGTTGTGGAATTAATTTTGTTGCTTTACAAACTTGCTCATAAACTTCGTCTGTTAACCTGAAGTGATCTGTGCCATCAAAAGTTACCAGTATTCCTGAGGGTAATTTTGAAATTAATTCACTTAATTTTTTTTCTTGAGCAATCCTCTCCTCCTCTAATTTCATTTTTCTAACAAGTTCATCACCTCCACCAAACATTATGTTAAGAACAAAAAATGAAAATGATATTATTAGAATTATTAGCACCAAACCACCAAACTGTTTTGTAGTCTCGGGTAAATATTTTATTTTATTTAAAAAATTTTCTTTTGACATTTATTCTTGTAGCTTTCCATTTTTCCATATCCCTGTTTTTTGAGTGCCATCAGACCAAGTAAAAGTTCCCTTGCCATTCATGAAACCTTTTGCCCATTCACCTTCATAGGTTGAACCATCAGGAAAAGTTAAAACACCTACGCCACTCCATTCGCTATTTTTAAACTCGCCTTTGTAGATATATCCGTTAGGCCAAGTTTCAACTCCTTGTCCGTTTTTCTTAGTACCAACCCACTCACCTTCATAGGTAGTTTTATCTGTGTAAACCCATTTACCAAAACCGTTTTCACAATTTCCTTCTTTACATCCTGTACTTCGCGCTATTGCAATCGTGCTGATAAAAAAACTTAAAATTATTGTTAAAAGATATTTTTTCATAATAATATTTTACACAAAACTATTTAAAAAAAAATTATACTTTTTTGTCATCTTTATTACATGAGTAAATAGAAATATATTTTTCAGAGTTTTCACTTTTCATATTTTTCGTTATTTCATGAATTAATTCACCTGTTTTCCTTGTAATAATACCTGACTCAGAATAATTTTTTTCTTGATCAATCGATTTAAATAAAACCACATCTTTATTGACTACTTTGACATTAAGTTTTGATGAAACTGAGAGAAATGATGATAATCCTTTGATTAAAAGTGTTTCTGGTTTTTTTGATAAAATTTTAAAACTATCTAAACCCTTTTCATTTAAATCTTTAGCTAAAAAAGTTTGATAATTATATTCTGAATTTTTAATTATTTTTTTCTCTAAATCACAAACAAACTCGAGATCAATATTTTCATTTATACTTACATCTTTTGCTAAGGTTTGGTTAAAAAACAATAAACTTATTAGTATAGTAAATAGATATTTGATCATTTTAATTTGTTTAAAAAAAAATCCCCCCCAACATAGTTGGGAGAGATTTAAAGATTTAATTGCTATTTACCTTATTTAGTAAAAGCTTTCCAAACTTTCTCGTTATCTTTCAGCCATTTTTTAGCTGCATCTTCGTGAGTCATTTTATCAATGTCCACTAAAGCTGCCATTGCTCCAATTTGACTTGTTGAGAAAGAAAGTTTTTTAAACATCTTAGCTGCATCTGGATGAGTTTTTGGAAAATCAGCGTTAACTGCTTTTTTCAAATAACCATCTGGCGAACCACATTTTCCATCTCCACCATCTTCAGGTCTGCAACCTGCAGTGTACGGAGGAAAGTCGATAAATGTAAAACCAGCACCATCAGTAAAGTTTGGTGTCCAGTTAAAGATAATTGTTCCTCTTCCTTCTTTTTCAGCTGCTGCTAACTCTGCCCAAAGTGCGTCCGCACTTCCAGCAAATTTAACCCACCATAGATCTCCTAAACCTAAAGCGTCAACCCTTTGAGGGATTAAGTCACCGTGCCAAGTTTGTGGACCTTCTAACATTCTTCCTTTTCCATTCGGAGAGTCAGGTGTTGTAAAGTTTTTAGCACAGTCTGGATTTTTCAAAGCAGTCCAGTCTGGTAGTCCTGGGCATAAACCTTTTTCAGCAACCCAATTAGGATATCCCATATCCTCTAGAGTTCTAGCTTCATGATCACCCCAGTCAAGTAAACCACCTTTATCTAAAGCTGTTGTAAATGATTTACCAAAAGCAGATTCCCATACCTCGTGAGAGATAGTTACGTCACCAATTCTAATTGACTCGTATACTGCTTGTGAGTCAGCATTTACGTATTTAACGTTATTACCCATGCTTTCCATTATTCCACCAATAACGTAAGCCATTACAATTTGACTTGACCAGTTATGAGTTGGGATAACGATGGGTTTTTTGCTATCTGCATTTGATAAACCAGCAAAACTTACTGCTGAGATTATTACTGCAGAAATTAAAGATATTATTTTTCGCATTTATTCCCCTTTCTTAATATTAAGTGCATTCAGTATGTGCCTAAGTAAAATGATAGTCAACTACAAGATTTATATATATTATGTAGAGAGATTTATAAAAATGTCGCAAACTACTTTAGATATTAAAGAACCTGGTCTGAATGTTTTACCA
>QCOL01000005.1 GCA_003212925.1 Pelagibacteraceae bacterium AG-430-P08
AAAAAATTAATTTTTTTTATTTTAAAAAATATCTTATTAAATTTACCTTTATTAATTTTAAATTACAAAATGTTCTTTAAAATACATGAGCCACCAGAGAACCATATTCAGCTAATTCATCTAGTTATAAAAATTAAAAAAAAAGAAAATAAAATTAAATCCAAATTACACAAAGAAATTGAAAATTTACATCAAAAAATTGTAAATAAAAAATACAAAGGGGTATATGCAATTTATGAGAATAAAAATATAATAGCTTCTAAATACTACAGAAAAAGTAATTTTAAAATTTTTAAAAAAAACATTTTTTTTTCATTTGTTAAAAAGAAATTCTAAAAATTTTTTTAATAATACTTTTGTTTAGTGCTACAAAATAAAAAAAATAATTGCAAAATTATCTGTAGTTATCCAGGCAGCAGATGATCTAAAATAAGGTGATAAAAAAATAATTAATGATATCAAAAATAAAATATTCCTATCAACTCCTGTGAATTTTTTTTTTAAAGATATGTAAAAAATTGCTGGAATTATTGAAGAAATTAAAAGATATAAATATTTTAAAAAATTAAACCCTAAAGTTTTTTCAATAATTGAAGCAAATATATAAAAAATTGGAGATTGGACTTGTCCAGAATTTATAAAATATTTTATTCCATTATCAAAACTAATTAAAAAATTATCTATAAATTGTCTTGTAATTTCTTTGTCAAGTTTGGAGCCTCCACTAGAATTCTCACCAATTATTGAAGAAATTATTAAGGAAAAAATACCAAATAAGTAAAAGTAAATTTGTTGATTTTTATTTAGGATCATTAAATTTTGTTGGTATTATATATCTTATACATAATTTAAATAATCTCTTCAAATTTTAATGATTATTAAAATTTAAATTTAACATATGAAATTTACAATATTAATTACCTCTTACAATAAGGAGAAATATTTAAAGAAGTGTATTCAATCATGTTTAAGTCAGAATAAAAATGATTACGAAATAATATTATGTGATAATTTTTCTGATGATGGAACAAAAGCAATCTTAACTGAGTTCGAAAATAAAATTAAAATTATAAAAAAAAAAAAGGTTAGTAAGCATGGACCAGTTAACCAAATGGATCTTATTAAGGAGGGATTAAATATTTCAAAGGGCGATTATATCTGTTTTTTAGATGGTGATGATTACTTTTATTCAGATAAACTTAAAACTTTAGAAAAGTATTTAGATATTAATAAAAATTTAAATATGATATTTGATCTCCCTGAAATAAAAAAAAAAAATCATTTTAAACAATTGAGGATAAAAAAAAAGTATCAAAACAATATTTGGCCAACAATTATTAATACTAGCTCGATTACAATAAAAAAAGATTTTTTAATAGAATTTTTCAAAAAAAAACTTTTTGAAAACTTTGATTTACTGGAAATTGATTTTAGATTAAATGTTTACTCAAGATGTATAGATAAAAGATTTCTAATAATTCCAGACAAAATAACTGTTTATAGATATGTTGAAGGGTCTATCATTACTAGTATTAAAAAATTTTCTAAAATATGGTGGATTAAAAGACTTCAAGCTCATGAATATATGAGTTTTATTTTTAAAATTAATAATTTAAATTACAAGTACAGTATCGATTGGTTTTTTACTAAAATTTTTTCAATTTTGCTTAAATAGATGAATTTTTTTTTCTTTATTTCATTTTACTTTTTATTTTTATTTTCAATAGTTGGATATGGAAATTTATTCAAAAATATTTTTCGTTTAAAAGAAAATAACTTGGGCTACCTTGGTATTTTAGGGATATTTATTCTAATAATTTTCACATACTTTATCAATTTTTTTATTCCAATTTATCCCACTTTAAGTTTATTTTTGTTAATTATTGGAATTTCTTTATTTATAGAATTTTTAATAAATAATTTTAAAATATTAAAAAAAGATTTTATTATTTTAATCTTTGTATTTATATTTTTAATAATTTTCATTTTAAATGCAAAAAATCATGATGATTTTCCATATTATCATTTTTCATACATAAACATTATTACGCAATTAGAAAATGTTTTTGGCTTAGGTAATTTTAACCACGGATTTAGGACTCCATCATCTATATTTTATCTATCATCATTATTCAATTTACCAGGTACTGATTATAATTTAATTCATTTATCTCCAGTTTTTTTCTTAGGTTTTACTAATTTTATTTTTTTAAAGAAAATATATTTAAATTTAAAAAATAAAGAAAATTTTTCATTAATTTTGCTATCAATAATGTCCTTAGCACTAATTAATATTTTTTTTTATAGAATGGCAGAGCATGGAACAGATAGATCAGCTCAAATAATAATATTGCTAATATTTTTTGAAATTATTGAATTTATTTATAAAAAATATTTGGTTGAAGATCAGCTGAATAAATTAATTATATTAATTACGTTAGCTGTTTCTTTAAAAGCATTTTATTTAATTTATATTATTCTCTTTTTCCCTTTGTTTATTTTTCAACAACATAAAAAAAAATTTTTAATAGAATTAATTAAAAGTAAAATATTTTTTATTTGTTCTTTATTTTTTCTCATCATAATTACAATTAATTTTATAAACACAGGATGTTTTGTTTATCCACTTGCAATGACATGTAATGAGAATTTAGTATGGTCAATAAGTTTAGTTGAGGTAAATCACATGAATGAATGGTATCAACTTTGGTCAAAAGGAGGAGCTAGTCCAAATTATATCGTTGATAATAGGGCAGATTATATCTCTAGTTTTAACTGGCTGAGTAATTGGACTGATGTATATTTTTTTAACAAAGTTACTGATTTTGTCTTAGGTTTAACATTTTTAATAATAATCATTTTTATTTTATTTTTTAAGAAAAATTTAAATTTTAAATCTTTTGTTAACAAAAAAATTGTTATTTTATATTTAATCTTGATTTTATTATTTATTGAATGGTTTTATAACCATCCTGCTCTAAGATATGGAGGATATCATTTGATTGCATTATTAATATTTATTCCTTCTGCATTATTTTTAGATTCAAAAGTGAAGTTTGATAAAAGCTTATCTATTAAAATTAATGTTATTTTGTTAATAATTTTGTTAGTTTTTGTTGCAAGAAATTTGAATAGGATCTCTAAAGAAATCAAACTTTATAATTATGATATTTTTAAAAATGCGTCTTATAATAAAGAATTTAAAAATTATGAAATACTTAATAGAATTTTAAAAATTAAAAAATGCAATTTATCAACAGACTCATGTGGAGAAGAAATTATAAAATATAAAAGATTTATGAATAAAGATTTATTTTATAAGGAAAGATGAAAATTTTTTTTAAAATTATTATATATTTGATCGACCTAAATTATAAAAATAAAATTGTGTCCTTTTTAAAAAGAAAGCTAAAAAATAAGTTAATAAATGTGATTGATGTTGGAGCCCATAAGGGTGAGACAATTCAAATGTTTTCAAAAAACTTTAATTTAGGTTCAATTATCTGTTACGAGGCTAGTAAAAAAAATTTTAAAAGTTTGATTAATTTCAAAAAAAAAAAATATAATTTTAATTTAGAAATTCATAATATTGGCCTAGGATCAGAGGAGAAAGAATTGGATTTTTTTCAGACATCTGAAAGTTCCTCATCAACATTTTGTGAGATAAATTTTCAATCAAATTATTATAAAAGAAAAAAAAAAATTTTAGATATATTTAAAAAGGAGAATTATATAGTAAACAGAGAAAAAATTAGATTGAATACCTTGAATAATCAATTTAAAAATTTTTCATTTGATTCTGTTGATATATTAAAAATTGATACAGAGGGTTTTGAATTTGATGTAATTAAAGGAGCTTGCAATTATTTAAAAAAAATAAAACTTATTTATTTTGAACATCATTTTGATTCAATGATTATAAAAAACTATAAATTTTCAGAAATTCATGAGTATTTAAAAAATAACAATTTTAAAAAAATTTTGAAAATTAAAATGCCTTTAAGAAAGACATTTGAATATATTTATGAAAATAGAACTGATTAATTTTAGATTTTAAATATAAGATTGTTGCTTAATATTAAATAAAGTATAAGAAATTATAATTTATCTTATGAAAAAAACTGCTTTAATTTTTGGAATTACTGGTCAGGATGGATCTTACTTAGCTGAACTTTTGATAAGAAAAGGATATATAGTTCATGGTGTTAAAAGAAGATCATCATCATTTAATACCTCTAGAATTGATCATATTTATCAAGATCCTCACGAAAAAAATAAAAATTTTTTATTACATTATGGAGATATAACTGATGCGATATCAGTATCAACGCTCATTAAAAAAATTAAACCAAATGAAATTTATAATTTAGCTGCACAATCTCATGTTTCTGTTTCCTTTGAAGTTCCTGAGTATACCGCAAATGCAGATGCAATTGGTGCTTTAAGAATTTTAGAGGCTATAAAGTTTCATGGGTTTGAAAAAATTACAAAATTTTATCAAGCAGGCACCTCAGAAATGTTTGGAAAAGTTCAAGAGATACCTCAAAATGAGGATACACCTTTTTATCCAAGAAGTCCTTACGGGGTAGCTAAAGTTTATGCTCACTGGATTACAGTTAATTACAGAGAGGCTTATAAAATATTTGCATGTAATGGAATTTTATTTAATCATGAGAGTCCAAGAAGAGGAGAAACTTTTGTAACAAGAAAGATAGTCATTGCTCTATGCAAAATTAAACTAGGTTTACAAAAAAAATTATTTCTAGGTAATTTAGACGCAAAAAGAGATTGGGGACATGCCAAAGATTATGTTGAAGCAATGTGGAAAATGTTACAAACAAAAATACCTTCAGATTATGTCATAGCTACCGGCAAACAATACAGTGTCAAAGAATTTGTTAATTTAACTCTTAATGAACTAAAAATTAAGTATTCTTGGAAAGGTAAGGGTATTAATTCAAAGTGTTTTGATGAAAAAGGAAGATGCATTATCGAGTGTGATAAAGAGTACTTTAGACCTTTAGAAGTAGACACATTGTTAGGTAATTCAAGGAAGGCTTTGAAAGAATTAAAATGGAAACCAAAAATTCATATAAGGCAACTTGTTAAAGAAATGGTGGAAAGTGAGATATCCTTGATTAAAAATGATTAGCACAAACTCAAAAATTTATGTTTCAGGTCATAAAGGCTTGGTTGGTAGCGCTATAGTTCGAAAACTAAAGTCTAGAGGTTATAAAAACGTAATCTGTAAAACTCGAAAAGAGCTAGATTTAACAAATCAAAATAAGGTTCTTTTATTTCTCAAAAAAACAAAACCAGATTTTATTTTTTTAGCTGCAGCAAAAGTTGGAGGTATTTACTCAAACAATAAATATAAGGCAGATTATATTTATGAAAATTTATCAATTCAAACAAACATTATTCATTCAGCATATCTTTGTGGAATTAAAAATCTTATTTTTTTAGGATCTAGCTGTGTCTATCCAAGAAATTGCAAACAGCCTATAAAAGAAAAATACTTGTTAACTGGTAAACTTGAAAAAACAAATGATGCTTATGCAATAGCTAAAATTGCTGGAATTAAGATGTGTGAAAGTTATAATTTACAACATAACACAAACTATAAATGCTTAATGCCAACAAATACATTTGGGCCAAACGATAATTACGATACTTTAAATTCTCATTTTTTACCAGCATTAATAAAAAAAATTTATGAGATAAAAAAATATAATAAAAGTGAAATAAAATTATGGGGGAATGGGTTAGCGAAGAGAGAAATTATATATGTTGATGATATAGCTGATGCATGTATTTTTTTTATGAAAAAGAAAACTGTCCATTATCTTATAAATATTGGCACAGGGAAAGATTATACAATAAGGCAATACGTCCAAATGTTATTAAAAATATTGATACCAAATAAAAAAGTTAAAATTAAATATGATTTATCTAAACCCAATGGTACACCAAAAAAAGTTTTAGATATTAGCCTGGCTAAAAAATATGGATGGAAGCCAAAAAGCAACTTTAAAAAAACAATTGAACTAACTTATAAAAATTTTGAAGAAAAAAAAATTTGAAAAATTTAATCTTTTAATCTTAATTTATAAAAAGAGTAGATTACTATCCAAAACATTCTTAAAGCATTAGCAATAACATTTGTCATTTTGGTTTTACCCGTTGTTCTTTCAAAATAAGTAACTGGAACTTCCAAAATCTTTAGATTATTTTTGTAGGCACTAATGAGCAAATCGAAATCACCCCACAAATCTTTGGCACCCCAACAAGATATATCTTTTTTAATTTTATACCAATCTTTTTTATAAAAAATTTTAGTGCCACATAAAGTATCTGTAATTTTTTTTTTGAATAAAACACTGAATAAAAAAGCAAAGAAACTATTGCCAAGAAAATTAAATTTTTTCATGGCCCCATCTTTTTGAGGATATATCATTCTTGTACAATTTATAAAATCTGCATTAGAGTTATTAAGAATATTTATTGCAAAATTTATATCATCAAAACTTACTGTAAGGTCGGCATCATATATGACTATCACTTCACCATCTGCAAGTTCAACTCCTTTATAAACATTTTCAGCCTTACAAATACCAGGACCTTCATAAAGTTTAATTTGTTTACTTTTAAATTCATTTTTTATTTTAGTAATCTCTGCTTTGGTATGATCAGATGAATTATCATCTCCAAATAAGAATTCATAGTTTTCATTTTGATTTGTTAATTGATTTTTAAAAAGAGGAATATTTTTTTCCTCATTTTTACATGGTACTATAATTGAAACTTTAGCATTATTATCTATTGAGGTTGTTTTGATTTTCTTTAAGATTGTAATATTTAAAATGCAAAACCAATTTAAGATTGGCAACCTAAAAATTTTATTTAAAAAACTTGTGATAAAAGGAATTTTAATTGGTATTGCAATAATTTTTTCTGATCTGACTATTTCCAAATTGCAACTAGAATACAAGTTTGAAAGGTAAGATGATGGTAGAAAATTATTTTGTTTAGGTGAAAAATTAAAAAAAAATTTAAGCATTTTAATTACAAACATCCAAAAAAAATTTTTTGATAAAACTATAATTCTTGCATTATCATTAATTAAATTTGAAAGTTTTAGTAAATTCAAAGTTGGATTATTTTGATGCTCTATATCAGCAATTATTAGATGATCACATTTCTCGATATCTTCTTTTTCGTATTCATTCACATAAGTAATGTTAGCATCAAATTTTTTCTCGTAATTTTTATCTATCTCTTTAACATTAATTTTATCTGATTTTAAATTTCTCGATATTATAGAATTTCCTGCACAAAATAAAAAAACTTCTTTTGAATTATTAATACAATTATTAATGAATTTTGAAATTTCTAGAAATAAGAACTCTTTTTTTTTTACAAATTCAATTCTGGAGTTACTATTATTTTTAAAATATTCTTCGCTAGATTTGAGATAATATTTCATTTTTCACATCCAAATTATTCGTTAAGTTTTAAAATCTACTAACGTCAATTAATCAAATAGTAGTCTATACTATTAATTTTTAGCTCATTATTACTAAAAAATTAATATTTACAAACATAGATATTATTATATAAAAACGTGCTGGCAATTATTGCGAAAGTGTTATACCCGATCCCATCCCGAACTCGGCAGTCAAGCCTTTCTGCGCCGATGGTACTTTGTCTTAAGGCATGGAAGAGTAGGTCGTTGCCAGCATTACATAAAAATTATGAAAATTAAAAGCTCATTAAAATCTCTAAAAAAAAGAGATCTTAACTCTAAGTTGGTTAAAAGAAGAGGTCGAGTTTATATAATTAATAAGACAAATCCTAAATTTAAAGCCAGACAAAAATAATTTTTTATGGATAACGAGGACCATAAGAACACCTGGAATAATTTTACAAAGTTTGTTCTGTGGGGAACTGTCGCTGTTGTGGTAGTTTTGGTATTAATGGCAGTTTTCTTATTATAGGTTCCTGGAATGAAAATAGGATCCATTTTAGAAAATCAGAGTGTAGAAAAGAGAATAGCTGTGACTCCAGAAGTTGTTAAAAAATATCTCTCTCTTGGTTTTGAAATTTTTTTAAGTAAAGACTACGGATTACATTTAGGAATTAATGATAAGGAATATTTAGATGTCGGGGCTAAAATTTCAAATGACGAAAAAGAAATTTTGACTAATTCAGATATAATTATTCAATTAGGAATGTTTTCTGACGAAAAAAGCTCTTTATTTAAAGAAAATCAAAATTTAATTGGTGTTTTTAATCCCTACGAAAATAAAAATAAAATAGAAAATCTATCTAAAAAAAAAGTGAATGTTTTCTCATTGGAGATGCTTCCTAGAATTACAAGAGCACAGTCTATGGATATATTATCATCACAAGCTAATCTTGCAGGATATAAAGCTGTCATAGAGGCATTTGCAAATTTTGAAAAAGCTGTGCCAATGATGATGACTGCTGCAGGAACAATTCCAGCAGCAAAAGTTTTAGTTGTGGGAGCAGGTGTTGCAGGACTTCAAGCAATTGCAACTGCTAAAAGGATGGGGTCGATAGTTTTTGCTACCGATGTAAGGATGGCCTCCAAAGAGCAGGTGGAAAGCTTAGGTGGAAAATTTTTAACAGTTGAGGGGTCTGAAAACCTTGAAACTGAGGGAGGATATGCGAAAGAAGCTTCTGAAGAATTTAAAAAAAAACAGGAGAATCTACTAGCAGAAACTTTAAAAAAAATTGATATTGTAATTTGTACAGCTTTAATCCCTGGAAAAAAAGCTCCATTAATTATTAAAGAAAATATGTTAAATGATATGCAACCTGGTTCAGTGATATATGATTTAGCAGCTGTTCAAGGAGGAAATACAGCATATACAGAAGCAGATAAAGTGATTGAAAAAAATGGAGTGAGAATTATGGGAGAAAGCAATATTTTAAATAAACTACCTATTTCTGCATCCAATTTATATGCGAAAAATATTTTTAATTTTGTTAATAATTTATTTGATAAAGAAAAAAAAAAAATAAATATAAATTTAGATGACGAGATAATCAAAAAGACATTGATGAGATTGTAATATGGAAATTGACCCTTTAATATTTAGACTTAGTATTTTTATTCTTTCAATATTTGTAGGATATTATGTTGTCTGGAGTGTAACACCATCATTACACACTCCATTAATGTCAGTGACTAACGCCATTTCATCAGTAATTATTGTTGGAGCAATTATTGCAGGTTTATCAGGAAATTCTGACAGTATATTTAATACATCAAGTATTTTTGGATTTATGGCGATAGCCTTAGCAGCAATAAATATATTTGGAGGGTTTCTTGTGACTCAGAGAATGTTGGCAATGTATAAAAAAAAGAAAAAAGATAAATAATGATATCTGCAAACTTATCAGCAATTTTTTACTTGGTTTCTGGCGTATTATTTATCCTTGCTTTAAGAGGTCTATCTTCACCTGAAACTTCTAGACAAGGAAACTTGTTTGGAATTTTAGGTATGATTATTGCAGTAACAGTGACTTTCTTATCTGTGGGTAACTTCTCAAGTGGGTTTATTTTTGTTTTAGTCTTCATTTTAATAGGTGGATCTATTGGTGCTCTTATAGCATATAAAATACCAATGACAGCAATGCCAGAGTTAGTAGCAGGCTTCCATAGTTTGGTTGGACTTGCAGCTGTATTTGTTGCAATTTCAGCCTTTTTAAATCCTGAGGCATTTAATCTAGGACAGCCTGGAAATATTAAACTTGGAAGTTTGATTGAGATGTCCATAGGTGCAGCAGTTGGAGCGATAACATTTTCAGGTTCAATAATAGCTTTTTTAAAACTTCAAGGAATTATGTCAGGCTCACCAATCACATTTAAAGGTCAACATCCTTTGAATGCTATAATTTTAGTTTCAATAGTAATTTTGATTTACTTACTATGTTCAACACAATCATCTAATTTATTTTGGATACTTTTAGCTGTATCCTTTTTAATAGGTTTCCTTTTAATTATTCCAATAGGTGGAGCAGATATGCCAGTAGTCATATCAATGTTAAACTCTTACTCTGGTTGGGCAGCTGCTGGAATAGGGTTTACTCTAGAAAATACTGCTCTAATTATTACCGGAGCACTTGTTGGTTCCTCGGGGGCAATTTTATCTTACATAATGTGTAAAGGTATGAACCGTTCATTTTTTAATGTTATTCTAGGAGGTTTTGGAGCAACAGAAGACACCTCTGGTTCTACAAAAAAAGAGAAAAGACCAGTTAAAAGTGGTAATGCAGATGATGCAGCTTTTTTGATGAAAAATGCCTCATCAGTTATTATTGTACCAGGATATGGAATGGCTGTTGCTCAAGCTCAACATGCTCTCAGAGAAATGGTAGACACCTTAAAGAAAAATGACATTAAGGTTTCCTATGCAATTCATCCTGTTGCAGGAAGAATGCCTGGGCATATGAATGTTTTATTAGCTGAAGCTAATGTTCCATACGATGAAGTTTTTGAATTAGAAGAAATAAATAATGATTTTGCAAATGCGGATGTAGCATTTGTAATTGGTGCTAATGATGTTACAAATCCTGTTGCAAAAACTGATCCTCAAAGTCCTATTTACGGAATGCCTGTCCTTGATGTTGAGAAATGCAAATCAGTTTTATTTGTTAAAAGAAGTTTGTCACCTGGATATGCGGGTATAGATAACGATTTATTTTATAAGGAAAACACACTAATGTTATTTGCAGATGCAAAGAAAATGACAGAAGATATTACAAAAAACTTATAGGATAAAATGAATATCAAAATATTTTGTGATATAGCAGATTTACAAATTATAAAAAAATTTAACAAGAAAGAGATTGTAAAGGGCTTTACCACAAATCCAAGCCTGATGAGAAAAGCAGGCGCTAAAAATTACCAATTATACTCAAAACAATTACTTAAAGTCTGTAATAAAAAACCTATTTCCTTTGAGGTTTTTGCTGATGACCATAAGTCAATGGTAAAACAAGGAAAAAAGATTAGTGAATGGGGAAAAAACGTTTATGTAAAAGTTCCAGTAGTAAATTCAAAAAACAGATTTAGTGGAAAAACAATTAAAGAATTAAATAGTAAAAATATTAAACTTAACATAACAGCAGTTTATACATCTAATCAAACAAAAAAAATTTTAAAAGTTATAAATAGAAAATCAAAAGTAATAATATCTATCTTTGCTGGAAGAGCAGGTGATACAGGTAAAGATCCTGTGCCTGAATTTATAAAAAGTATTAAATTGGCAAAAAATTATAAGAATGTAGAAATATTATGGGCAAGTGTTAGAGAGCCATATAATTATATTCAAGCAAAACAATTAGGTTGTCATATCATTACCATTCCGCCAGCAATTATTGAAAAAATCCAAAAGTTTGGAAAATCATTTAATCAATTAACATTAGAAACAGTTAGAGCTTTTTTAATTGATAGTAAGAAATCTAAATTTAAAATTTAATTGGTTGCGGGGGACGGATTTGAACCGCCGACCTTCAGGTTATGAGCCTGACGAGCTACCAGACTGCTCCACCCCGCGATAATTTAAATTCTATTTTTAAGCTTATTTAATTTTTTAACTCTTTTGATATTTTCTTGCAGTATTCTTTTTTTTTTTTCAGATGGCTTTTCGTATGTATTTTTTAACTTAATTATTTTAAAAAAACCGTCTCTTTGGAGTTTTCTTTTTAAAACTCTTAAAGCCTGTTCAACATTATTATCTTTTACTTCGATTTTAATAAATACCTCCAAAAAAGGATTTAACTATCATCTTTATAATTTTATGTCTATTAAATTTACTCATATTTTTTTTAATTTTTATTAAGAATGTTATTTTTCTCTTTCTCTTTTTTCTCTCTTTTTACTCTTCTTTCAGCTTTCGCAATTGCATCCAAAAGATCTTTTTGAGTAAATAAATTTAATGCGATCGGATCTTTTGAGCTTAAATTATTATAATTCCAATAGCTTTTATTTCTTATTGAGGTAACAGAATTTTTGGTAATCCCTACAAGTTTTGCTATTTGAGAGTCTTTAAGAATATTGTGTTGCTTTATTAACCATAAAGCGGAGTCTGGTTTATCCTGTCTTTTTGATAAAGGAATATACTTTTTAATTTTTTTTTCTTCGTTTGATATTTCAATATCTAGATTCTTAATCTGAAGAGGCCTATTCTTGTCATTCGATGAAAGATTAATTTCCTCTCTGGACAATTGTCCAGTCATTATAGGATTATAAGCTTTTATACCTTTTGCAACTTCACCATCCGCAATACCTTGAACTTCCACTTCATGTAATTTACAAAAATCAGCAATTTGTTTAAATGTTAGAGTTGTGTTTTCAACAAGCCATACAGCTGTTGCCATTGGCATCAAAGGTGCTTTAGACATTTATTTTTTTTCTGATTTAAAATTTTGAAATTTTTTATTAAATTTACTTATTCTTCCTTTATCCATTAATTTTTGTTTACCACCAGTCCAAGCAGAATGTGATTTTGGATCAATTTCTAGTTTTAGAACATCGCCTTCCGAACCCCAAGTAGACTTAGTTTCAAAAAGTGTACCATCGGTCATTTCAACTTTAATTTTGTGATAGTTTGGATGAATATTTTTTTTCATAGCCAGTCTTATAGCAAAAGATTTTTTTAAAACAATTAAAAGTTAAGCACTTTTTTTTGAAATTCTTTATTAATGTTTGAGTTTGTAGCAATAATTTTAATATTATTTAGGTTTTTGAGGTTTATGTCATTTGTTATTCCACCAGCTTCCTGAACCAAAAGTAATCCTGCTGCAATATCCCATAAATTGAGTTTTTTTTGAAAATAACCATCATATCGACCGGCAGCAACATAAGCTAGATCAAGTGCTGCACAACCTGATTTTCTATAAATAAAATCTGCCTCCTTTTTAAAATTTTCACCAATTGTAAATAAACATTCATTGATATCTTTTTTCTTTGAAACTTTAATTCTTTGATTGTTTAAAAAAGCACCTTTGTTTTTTTCAGCAAAAAAAATCTCATCTTTTATTGGATCAAAAATTAATCCAGATACAATTTCATTAAATGACAAAAGACCAATAGAAATAGCAAAATGTGGAATTCCATGTAAAAAATTAGTGGTCCCATCTATTGGATCAATTATCCATGTATTTTCAAAATCTTTATTTTTTTTTTGTCCTCTTTCCTCACTGATAAATGAAAAATTCGGTCTTGCCTTTTCTAGTTCTTCAATAATTATTTTTTCTACTTTTAGGTCTGTGTTAGTGACAAAATCTCTTTGACTTTTTTTGGAAACTTGTAATTTTTCTATTTCTCCAAAATCCCTTATTAAAATTTTTGAGGCTTTCTCACTAGCTTTAATCATGACATTTAGATTTGCAGAAATAGAATTCATATTATTAAATTTTTTTAATATACTCTAAAGTTCTAGTATCTAAAATGATTTCATCTCCAGACTCAATGAAAGGAGGCACTTGGATACTAAGACCATTATCCAGTGATGCTGGTTTATATGATGAAGAAACTGTTTGACCTTTTAATGCAACATCTGTTGTTTTTATCTTACAACTAACTTGATTAGGTAAATCTATGGATATGGGTTTGTTATCATAGAAGTTTACAGACACTTCTAAGTTTTCTGTCAATAATTTTCCTTTTTCTCCAATTATTTTTTTTTTAATTTCTATTTGCTCAAAAGATTTTGGTTCCATAAAAAAATAGCTATTTTCACTTTCGTATAAGTAATTATATTTTGTTTCTTCTAAGGATGCTTTTTCAACTGTTTCACTTGATCTAAATCTTTCATTTAATTTTGTATTTTTGTTTAAGCTTTTCATTTCAACTTGTGCAAAAGCTCCACCTTTACCAGGTTTTACATGTTGTGTTTTGAGCACTTGCCATAAGTCATTTTTATATTCTAAAAGCATACCAACTCTAATTTCTCCAGCATTTATTTTCATTTTAATTTTTTAACTGCTTCTAATGGTTTCAATTTTTTATTATTCCAAACGTAGCCTGAGATAGCTAAAAAGTTTGCTTTATTCAATAAAAGTTTTTTATAATTATTAGAATTGATACCACCTATAGCAACAACTGGAATTTTTGTGATTTTTTTCACTTTTCTTATTAAATCAGTATGAGCTTTAAATTTTATTATTTTTGTTTTTGAGTTATGAAAGGCCCCAAGCGCTATGTAATCAGCTCTATTTTTTACAGCTACTTTCGCAAGTTTTACAGAGTTATGACAGGTAACTCCAATTATCTTATCACCAATTAACTCTCTTGCTTTGATAATATCCATATCTTTTTGACCCAAATGACAACCATCAGCATTTAATCTCTTGGCAACTAAAACATCGTCATTAATAAGAAATTTGACTTTAAATTCTTTACAAATTTTCTTAATTTTTTCACCAATGATTATTTTTTTTTTAAAAGTTTCTTTTTTAAGCCTTAATTGAAAAAAACTCACTTTTTTTTGTTGAAGAACCTTGGTTAAATCTTGATAGAAAGAGTTATTAATTTTGGTTGGCGAAATGAGATAAATGAATTTTTTTTTATTGACTCTCAAGTTCTTTAGACCATTTACCTTGAGCAGCTAATGTGTTCATTCTTGCTCTTTGGTTAAAAATTTTTTGAGTTCCCTCAATATTTTTTGTATCCTGAGACCAAAATTTTAATGCGCTTTGCTGAAGAGCTCGTCCATAAGAGTAACTCATTATAAAGTCGGTGTCATTGTATCTATTAATCAAATTTAAATTTTCTGTCGCCTCTATTTCTGATTGACCACCAGATAAAAATGCTATTCCTGGTACTTCCGATGGAACAGAGTCTTTTAAACATTTAAGAGTTAACTTTGCTACCTCCTCTTTTGATATTTTGTCTTTAGATTCATTACCAGCCAAAATCATATTTGGTTTTAGTATCACTCCTTTTAAATCAACGTTATGCAGGATTAGTTCCTCAAAACATTTTTTTATTACCTCAGATGTTTTAGTAAAGCATTCTTTTGCTGAATGCTCGCCATCCATTAAAACTTCAGGTTCAACAATCGGAACCATATTACACTCTTGAACTAATGCAGAGTATCTAGCCAAGGCATGTGCATTAGATTGTATTGAGAGTTTACTTGGATATTCTTTTGATATGTTATAAACACCTCTCCATTTTGTAAACTTGGCTCCTAATTTATAATATTCTTTTAATCTTTCTCTTAAACCATCCAAACCCTCAGTAATTTTTTCGTTTGGTGAACCAGCTAAAACTTTTGCTCCAGTATCAACTTTAATACCTGGGGTACTGCCCATTTCTGAAATCAATTCTGGGATTTTATTTTTTTTCGAGGTTATTTGTTTTATAGTTTCATCGTATAAAATTACCCCTCCGATACATTCAGTCATACTAGACGCACTAAACAATGTTTCCCTAAATAATAAACGGTTTTCAGATGTTGATTGAACTTTTACCGACTCTAATCTTTTAGTCATAGTTGTGGTACTCTCATCAGCTGCAAGAATACCTTTTCCATTGTAAAGTATTTTTAGTGCTATATTATTTAATTCAGACATGTTAGTTTAAAGCTTTTATACCAGGTAACTCTTTTCCTTCAAGATATTCTAAAAATGCTCCACCGGCAGTTGAAACAAAGTTAAAATTTTCTATTAATTTAATTTTATTGATAAGAGCTATTGTATCTCCACCACCTACAACTGAGTAAATTGAGTTATTTTTATTTTTTTTTGTTATAGCTTTTGCAATATTGTAACTGCCATTAGCAAAATTTGGATTTTCAAAATAGCCTGCTGGTCCATTCCAAAGAACTGTTTCACTATTTTCAATAATACCTTTTACCTTATTCAATGTTTTAGGACCAATATCCAAAATGATGTCATCATCTTTGATATTATTTAGTTCTTTTATTTGTGGTTTATCATCTAAATTTTTTCCAATCAAAACGTCTTCTGGCAAAATAATTTTACAAGAATGACTTTTTAAAGTTTCAAAAATCTCTTTGATCATTAGATCACAATTTTCCTCTTTAATTGATTTACCTATTTGGTTCCCTTTGTATTCAATAATGTTGTTAGCCATTCCACCAACAATGATAATATTATCAAATTTAGATATTAAATTTTTGATTATTCCAATTTTCGTTGAAATTTTTGATCCCCCAATAATACAAGTAATTGGTTTTTTTATTTCTGTTGTAACTTTTTTTAAAGCACTAATTTCAGTTTCCAACTGTAATCCAGCGAAAGAGGGAAGAAACTCAGTAATTTTACTCACCGAGGCGTGCGCTCTATGTGAGCAAGAAAAAGCATCGTTTACATACAGATCAGCTAGTTTTGCTAAATGTTGTGCAAAGTTAGTGTCATTTTTTTCCTCCTCTTTGTAAAATCTAATATTCTCTAAAAAAACTATTTGAGAGTTTGGATCTTCAAACAAATCCTCTTTTTTTAATTTAAAAATATCTTCTTTTACTAGTCTAATTTTTCTATTAATTTTTTTTTCAATATTTTCACAAATTGGTTTAAGTGAGAGATCGGTAATTACGTTACCTTTTGGCCGTCCTACGTGAGAAATTATTATAATTTTTGATTGTTCTTTTATTAAAAAATCTATGATTGGAATAATTTTATTTATTCTTGTTTCGTCGGTTATTGAACCATTTTTTAATGGGACATTTAAATCCAATCTTAACAAAACTTTTTTTTTACTAAGATTTTTCTGGTTTTTTATACTATTCATTAAGAAATTTTATGAAGATATTCAGCTATATCACACATCCTATTTGAAAAACCCCATTCATTATCATACCAAGCTGAGATTTTTCCCATATTTTTGCCAACCACATTTGTTAAACTTGCATCAATAATTGATGAGGCAGGATTATGATTAAAGTCAATTGACACAAGTTTTTCTCTTGTGATTTCAATAACTTTATTTTTTTTACTAAAATCTTCAAATACTGAATTTATTTTTTCAATGCTCAAATCTTTTTTTGCACAGAAGACAAGTTCAATTAATGAAACATTTGGGATTGGTACTCTCATTGCTATACCCTCTAACTTTCCTTTTAGGGAAGGAATTATTTCACCTATAGCTTTTGACGCACCAGTAGAAGTTGGTACGATTGATTGACTAGCAGATCTAGCTCTTCTAGGGTCTTTATGTGAATTATCTAAAATTCTTTGATCGCTTGTAAATGCATGTATGGTTGTCATAAAACCTTTTTCTATTCCAAAATTTTCATTTAAAATGTAAGCAACTGGCGCTAGGCAGTTTGTTGTGCAAGATGCAGCAGAAATAATTTTATCATCTTTTTTTAATTCAGACTCATTTACTCCAAAGACAATAGTTTTATCTGCATCTTTACATGGAGCTGAGACAATCACTTTTTTTGCTCCATTTTTAAGATGTGTTTGCAATTTATCTTTAGAATTAAATTTTCCAGTACATTCAAATACATAATCAACACCATATTTTTTCCAATCAATTTTATCTAAATCTGTTTCTTGACTAAAAGAAATTTTGTTTTTATTTATAATAAGATTATTTTCATCATAGCTTATATCAGCTCTAAATTTACCATGTATTGAATCATATTTTAAAAGAGTTGAGCATGTCGCAGAATTTGTTCTATTGTTAATATGTTTTATTTCTATATTTTTATCCCCTTCAAAAATAGAGCGAAGAATCATTCTTCCAATTCTTCCCATTCCATTAATACCAATTTTTATTTTCATATTTTTTCTTTAATTTTTTTTACTATGCTTTCAGAATTTAATTTAAAGTGGTCATAAATTTTTTTATACGGGGCACTTTTCCCAAAATCGTTAATTCCAAAATTTAAACCTTTTGTACCAGTATATTTTTTCCAGTAATTCGTTTCTGAGGCTTCGATGGATACAATAAGTTCAGTTTCGCATAATATTTTGTCTTTATATTCTTCACTTTGATTATCAAATATTTTTTGACAAGGCATTGAAATGACTTTGGAATAAATACCATCTGTGGCTAATTTATGACCCACATCACTTGCTAAACTTGTTTCAGACCCAGTTGCTAAAATTGTTAAACTTATATTATCCCCAGTTCTCAAAACTTCATAAGCGCCTAAAGACGATTTATTTTTAAGAGAATTTTCAAGTCTAATAGGATTGACACCTTGTCTAGTTAGTGAAATTACACTTGGAGTATTTTTACTTTCTAGAGCCAACTGCCAACACTCAAAAGTTTCAATAGTATCTGAAGGTCTAAAAACATTTAAATTTGGAATAGATCTCAAACTTGTTAACTGTTCAATTGGCTGATGAGTTGGTCCATCCTCACCTAAGCCGATAGAGTCATGAGTAAAAACATATATAACTTGTTGTTTCATCATTGCCGCTAGTCTGATAGAGGGTTTACAATAGTCACTAAATATTAGAAAAGTTCCTCCATAAGGAATTAGGCTACTGTGTAAGGCTATTCCATTCATTATTCCACACATCGCGTGCTCTCTAACTCCATAATGAATATAATTTCCTGAAAAATTTCCTGGTTTGATTATTTTATGATCTTTAGTTTTAGTATTATTTGATCCAGCTAAATCAGCTGAACCACCAATTAAGTAAGGAAATTTTGATATAATGTTCAAAAATATTTCTGAAGATTTCCTTGTAGCAATTGGTTTAGTATTTTTAGTATACTCAACTTTTGCTTTTTCAATTAATTTTTTAAATGAATTTAAATTTTTAAAATTTGAAAAGTTTGCTTTATTTTTCTGAGCTTTTTGTGAAGCTTTTTCTCCAATTTTTCTCCATTCACTTAATAATTCAGTCGGAATCTTGAATGGCTCATATTTCCATTTTAATTTTTTTCTAACCAGTTTTATTTCTTCATCACCTAATGGACTTCCATGGGATGAGGCCTTACCCCCTTTGTTAGGAGATCCATAACCAATTGTTGTTTTACATGAAATTGCGATAGGTTTTTTTGATTTCTGTGCTTTTTTTAAAGCTTTAGATATTTCTTTGAAATCATGACCGTTAATTCTTAAGAAGTCCCACCCGTAGCTCTTAAATCTTTTTTCATGATCATCTGAAACAGCTAATTTAGTGGGACCATCGATTGATATAGAATTATTATCAAATAATAAAATAAGATTCTTTAATTTTAGATGTCCAGCTAAGCTTAATGACTCATGACTAATACCTTCCATTAAACATCCGTCGCCAGCGAGAACATAAGTTTTATGATTGATCTTTCCTTTCCCTAATTGTTTTTTTAAAATTTCTTCTGATATTGCAAACCCAACTGCATTTGAGATTCCTTGTCCCAATGGACCTGTAGTAGTTTCAATACCGGTATTTGGATGATACTCAGGATGTCCAGCACATATGGACTCTAATTGTCTAAAATTTTTAATATCATTTAGAGAAACACTTTTGTAACCAGTTAAATAAAGAAGAGAATAAAGCAACATTGATCCATGCCCAGCAGAAAGAACAAATCTATCTCTATTAATCCAGCTAGGATTTTTTGGATTAAATTTTAAAAAATCTTTAAAAAGCACTGTAGCAACATCTGCCATTCCCATCGGCATTCCAGGGTGACCTGAGTTTGCTTTTTGAACAGCATCAATTGAGAGAAATCTAATACAATTAGCTAATTCTTTATAAAATTTACTCAAATTTATCCTGTCTAGACTTAGAAGATTCTATTTAATAATATAAACATATATATATGAATTCTATTCTTGAAAAAGAAAAAAAGCTTAATATCGCATTGGCTAAACTAAAAAATTTAAACCTAGAGGATCCAGATATAAAAAAAAATATTGAAATTCTTGGAGAACAAAAAAATCAATTAGAAATTGAAAAATCCGAATTAGAGAAAAAATATAAAACTTTAGTGGACGAGCATAATAATTTATCAAGAAAATTAGAGGAATTACAAAATAGAGAAAAAATTGAAAAAAAAAAAAGATTAGAATTTTCTGAAAAAATAGATGAATTAAACCAAGAAACTAATACTTTAATGGACGAAATAGATAAATGGCAAACGTAACTATAAAATTCAATGGCAAAGAGTTTTTGTTGTCATGTGATGATGGACAAGAAGAACATCTTGAAGAATTATTAATACAAATCAATCAAAAGTTTAACAACCTAAAAAATGATTTAGGAAATATTGGTGAAAATAAACTTTTATTAATTACTGCAGTAAAAGTGATGGATGAATATTATGAAACCAAAAAAAAAGTTGAGCAAAAAAAAATAGAATTTAAAGAACTTTCAAATAAATTTATAGAGTTAAAATCATTGGTCTATGAATACAGAGATAGAAAAGAGGAAGAAATTAAAAATTTGAATAAAAATCACATTGAATTAAAAGATGAAATTGAGCTTAATCAAAAACATTATGAAAAATTAATTGATGCTGCTGCAGATGAGATTTCAAATTTCGTAGAAAAAGCAAGTACTGATAAAATATCTTAATAGAATTTTGTGAATAAATCTCAAATAAGAAAAAAAATCTTAAAAATTAGAAAACAAAAAAAAATTAAAAAATTCAATTTTAATTTTGATTTAATTTTAAATATTCTAAAAAGAAAAAAGGTTTTAGGTAAAGTAATTGGAGGCTATTACCCATATAATTATGAAATAGACATTTTACAAATCTTAGAAAAATTTGAAAAGAAAAAATTTATTATTACATTGCCAAAAATTAAAAAAAATTCACAAATGAACTTTTTTCAATGGTCAACAAATGATCCTTTGGCTATAAATAAATTTGGAATACCAGAACCAATTTCAAAAATGGTAAAATATCCAGATATTTTGTTAGTACCTCTTGTAGCATTTGACAAAAATTACAACAGGATTGGTTACGGTGGAGGATTTTATGATAGATATATTAAGAAGTTAAAAAAAAGAAAAAAAGTTTTAACAATTGGATTTGCTTACTCTTTTCAAAAAGTAAAAAAAATACCAACTAATAAATATGATATTAGGTTAGATTTTATTATAACAAATAAATAATTTTTAATGAAAATTTTATTTTTAGGTGATGTTGTTGGATTATCTGGATGCAGAAAGATTGCTAATGATTTATTAGATCAGATCAAAAAAAAAGATATCGATTTTGTAATTATAAATGGTGAGAATGCTGATGATACTGGCGTTGGTTTAACCAAAGTAATTTGTAAAAATTTTTTTGATAACGGAGTTGATGTCATTACAACTGGAAATCATGTTTGGGATCAAAAAGATATAATGAATTTTATTGATAAGGAAAACAGATTGTTAAGACCAAAGAATTTATTTGAACCTGCTCCTGGTAGAGGATTTGAGATTTATAAAACAAAAAAAAATTACAAAGTAGGAGTTTTAAATTTAATGGGAAATGTCTTTATGAAGAAGTGTGACGATGTTTTTAAAATTTCAAAAGAATTTTTAGCAAAATATAAATTAAAAAAGGATTATGATTTTCTGATTGTTGATTTCCATGGAGAAATAACAAGTGAAAAGAATGCTATTGGTCATTATTTTGACGGAAAAGCAACACTTGTTATTGGAACTCACACTCACATACCTACTAATGATGCAAGAGTTTTAAAAAATGGTACTGCTTACCAAACAGATGCAGGGATGTGCGGGGACTATGATTCAGTTATAGGTATGAATAAAGATAATTCTATTAATAGATTTATGAAAAAGGATTCAATTAAACATTTTCCAGCTATTGGGGAAGCTTCTTTGAGTGGGGTTATAGTAAATTGTAATTTAGAAACTGGCTTAGCAGATAGTATTGAAAGTTATATATTTGGAGGTCTTTTAAAAAATACTTAATTTTTTTTATGGCAGGGCATTCTCATTGGGCAGGTATAAAACACAAAAAAGGTAAAGCTGATAAACAAAGATCAAAAATCTTTTCTAAGCTTTCTAAAGAAATTACTGTAGCGGCTAAGCTAGGAGATAAAGACCCGGCTATGAACCCAAGATTGCGTTCCGCTGTGCAAGCTGCTAGATCAGCAAATATGCCTAAAGATAATATAGCTAGAGCTATAGATAAGTCTTCAATGAGTAATCAGTTAAATTTTGAAAATTTGAGATACGAAGGTTTTGGGCCTGATAGAGTTGCTGTTATAGTTGAAACTTTGACTGATAATAAAAATAGAACTGCTTCGAATATAAGAACAATTTTTCAAAAATCAGGAGGAAGTTTAGGAACTCAAGGTTCAGCATCACATAATTTTACTCAATTAGGTGTAATTAAAATTGATAAAAAAGAGATTTCAGAGGAGGATATTTTAGAACTTGCTATTGAGGCTGGTGCAAATGATTGTAAATCAAATAAAGAATTTCATGAGATACAGTGTTCAATAAATGATATTTACAAAGTTAAAAAAGAGTTGGAGAAAAAAATAAGTAATTTTATTTCGACAGGGATAGAGTGGGTGCCTTTAAATGCTGTAGAAATTTCAGAGGAGAAAAAAAAAGAATTGATTAGTTTTTTTGAGACATTAGAAAATGATGACGATGTACAAAATATTTACTCAAATGTTAAATTTTCAAACTAGATACAGGATATGCTTATAATTGGTATAGATCCAGGTATTTCGGGTTCAATTTGTTTTTTTGAAGATGGAAAAATAATAGAAGTAATTGAAATGCCAGTAATGACAGAAGGTAAAAAAAATAAAAAACAAGTTAATGGTGCTCAAATTTATAACGAATTTTTAAAAAGAATTAATAATAAAAATGATGAGATTAGAGTTGTGATAGAACAAGTTTCTGCAATGCCAGGACAAGGGGTAACTAGTATGTTTAATTTTGGTCAGTCTTATGGGATTTTAAAAGGAATATGTTCTGCAATGCAACTACCAATGTTTTTTGTGAGACCAGCTAAATGGAAAAAATATTTTAACTTAATCAATTCTCAAAAAGATGCTAGCAGAACAAGAGCAATTGAAATATTTCCTTATTTTTCAACACAACTTTCAAAAAAAAAAGACTCTAATAAAGCTGATGCTATTCTAATTGCAAGTTTTTACTATGAAACTCACCAAAAAGAGGATTAATCGTAGATTTTTGAAGTCAAATTCATGACACATTTAAGTGTGAGAAGACCCTATGGAAGCTGATATTTCATCTCAAGCAGTCGGACTAGCATCAAGCGCTGACTTTTCACTTATGAACTTATTTTTAAGGGCAGATATAATTGTTAAATCAGTAATTATCATTCTTATTGCATGCTCAGTTTATTCATGGGCAGTAATCATAGAAAAATTTAAATTATTTAAAAAGATAAATCAAAGTTCAGAAGAATTTGAAACTAAGTTTTGGAATTCTAAATCTGCAGAGTCTTTTTACAATAATCTTCCAGGAAATATTAATGATCCAATGGCTCTTATTTTTAAAGATGCTATGCAAAATCTTCTTAAAAGAAGATCTAAAACTGATTTGAATGCTAGAATGACTTCAATGTTAGAAACTGGAATAGAAAAACAAATGTCTAAGATTACAAAAGGATTTACTTTTTTGGCAACTGTAGGATCAACAGCACCTTTTATAGGATTATTCGGGACTGTTTGGGGTATTATGAATTCTTTTCAATCTATTGCAATTTCAAGAAATACTAGTTTAGCAATTGTAGCACCCGGAATCGCAGAAGCTCTTTTCGCTACAGCATTAGGTTTATTGGCAGCGATCCCTGCAGTAATTGCTTACAACAAATTTAATAACGACTCTTTAAAGTATTCCCAAAAATTAGAAAACTTTTCTAAAAGATTTTTAACAATTATTTAGAATGGCATTTAAGTTTAATCGTTCATCAAAGGAACCAATGAGTGAAATAAACGTAACACCATTCGTAGATGTGATGTTAGTTTTATTGATTATCTTTATGGTAACAGCACCTTTATTAACTGTAGGAGTTCAAGTTGATTTACCAGAAAGTTCAGCGGACTCTCTTCCAGAGGAACAAGAACCTTTAACTTTAACAATAAATTCAAAAGGTGAAATTTTTATACAAGAGTCAAAGGTTGAATATGAAAAAATCATTGCAAAAGTGTTAGCAGTTTCAAAAAATCGGACTGATACAAGAATTTATGTAAGAGGGGATAAAACTATTAATTACGGTAGAGTACTTGAAATTATGGGGTTACTTTCAGGTTCAGGATTTACGAAAGTAGCTCTAATTTCAGAACCATATAAAGAAAGGTAATTTTTTGTGAATAGGAGTATTGCTATTTCATCTGTTTTACACCTATTTGTTATTTTTTTAACAGCAATGAGCCTTCCTTTTTTGGCAAAAAAACCAATTGATCTACCTCCGATCGTTTCGGTTGAATTAATTCAAATAACTGAAAAAACAAATATTCCATTTGCGCCAAAGGCAAAAAAAATAATTGAAAAAGTGAGAGAAAAAGAAAAAAAATTAGTATCTGAACAAGCTCCTCCAAAAAAAGTTAAGAAAATCAAGCCTGATGCTGTTCCGATGCCAGAGGATAAAGTAAAGAAAGTTGAAAAAATAAAAGAGGATAAACAAAACCCCGAAAAAATTGACAATGAGGTTAAGCAAGTATCAGAATTTGAAAAAGAAGAATTATTTGATCCAAATAATATTGCAGCTTTAATTGACAAATCTAAAGAGAGTAGAGCAGAAACTTTAAAGAAAAATCCAGATTTAAGCCAAGACCAAAATAAAAATTTTGAAAATTCAGGTTTATCTTTAAGTGAAGAGGATGCATTAAAAGCACAAATTTTTGGATGTTGGAGTATTCCGCTCGGATTACCATATAATGAGAACTTACTTGTTAGAATAAAACTTCAATTAAAACCTGATGGATCAGTAATAAATTCTGAAATTTTAGATCATGCAAGAATGAATAAACCAGGACAAGGCTTTTATAAGGTATTAGCAGAAAGCGCATTAAGAGCAATTAAATTATGTCAGCCTTTAAGAGTTCCCAGCACTGGTTATGAAAGATGGAAGGAATTACAATTGAATTTTGATGCTAGAGAAATGCTTGAAGGATAATATATTAAAAAAAATGAAAAAATTTTTAACAATTTTAATTTTAATCTTAATACCTGTTAAATCATTTGGTTTGATAGAAGTTGATATCACTAGAGGTAATCTAAACCCATTACCTATTGCAGTTTCCCCACTATCTATTGACGAAGAATCGAGGAAAAATTTTCAGAATATTCTCAAAAAGAAAAATATCGGTTCAGAAATATCTTTAATTGTAGAAAATAATTTAAAAGTCTCAGGTTTATTTAATCCATTAAATAAAGATGCGTTTTTACAAGAACCAGATATTGCTAATTTAAAGCCTAGATTTGAGGATTGGAACTTAATCAAAGCCCAGGCTTTGATTACCGGAAAGGTTAGTTATGTGCAAGAAAAATTAAGAGTAGAATTTAGATTGTGGGATGTGCTTGCAGGTAAAGAAATGATGGCGCTAGCATTCACAACTGTTCCGAATAATTGGAGACGTGTTGGTCACATCATTACAGATAAAGTTTATGAAAGATTAACTGGTGAAAAGGGTTATTTTGATACTAGAATAATCTATGTTGCAGAAGAAGGACCTAAAACTCAAAGAGTGAAAAAATTAGCTATCATGGACCAAGATGGTGCTAACAATAAATTTTTAACATTAGGAAATGAACTTGTTTTAACTCCAAGATTTAATCCAACTAGTCAATTGGTAACTTATCTTTCATATTTTAGAAATTTACCAAGAGTTTATTTATTGGATATTGAAACAGGTACCCAAGAAGTTGTAGGAGATTTTCCTGGCATGACTTTTGCACCAAGATTTTCTCCAGATGGAAAAAAAATAATTATGAGTTTTGCTAAGGATGGTAATTCTGAAATTTATACAATGGATTTAGAAAATAGAATAGTTGAAAAAATCACCAATCATCCATCTATAGATACATCACCTTCATATTCTCCAGATGGAAAATTTATTTCTTTTAATTCTGATAGAAGTGGTTATCAACAAATTTATGTGATGAAGAGTGATGGAAGTAATGTTAAGAGAATATCCTTTGGTAAAGGAATTTATGGCACCCCGGTTTGGTCTCCAAGAGGAGATTTAATTGCATTTACAAAATTACATAAAGGAAAATTTTATATTGGTGTAATGAGAACTGATGGAAGCGGAGAAAGATTATTAACTGAAAATTTTTATCAAGAAGCTCCATCCTGGTCACCCAATGGGAGAGTATTGATTTTTTATAGGGAGACAAAAACAGATTCCAAAGGAAAGGGTTTTTCTGCAAAATTATGGTCCATAGATTTAACTGGCTATAATGAGAGGCAGGTTCCTACTCCTACTGATGGATCCGACCCATCATGGTCATCTTTATTAAGTAATTAATAATTAATTAGCTTGATTTTTAGCCTTGAAAGATCTAATTAGTTGTGAAAAAATAAGACTAAAGAAATATTGATCAAGGAGTAATAATGAAATTAAGCAAAATTCTAAAAAATGGATTTTTAATAGTAGTTGCGTGTTTAGCACTTTCTGCGTGTGCTACATCAAAAAAATCTACAGGGCAAATGCAAGGTGATGTTTACACTGGAACAGATACAGTTGAGTACTTAGCTTCAGGTGTTCCTGATAGAGTATTTTTTGCAACTAACGAGTCAGTTTTAACTACAGCTTCTAGAGAAACTCTTAGAAAGCAAGCTGCATGGTTAAGAAAGAATTCTAAAATTACAATTGTTTTAGAAGGACATGCTGACGAGAGAGGAACAAGAGAATATAACTTAGCACTAGGTGAGAGAAGAGCTAATGCAGCTAAGGATTATTTAATGACTTACGGAATATCTTCTGACAGAATTTCAGTTTTAAGTTATGGTAAAGAAAGACCAGTGGACTCTGGATCTAACCCATTAGCTTGGTCAAAAAATAGAAGATCTGTAACAGTCAAAGCAAATTAAATACTTAATTAATATTAAGACCTCTTAAATCATAATGATTTAAGAGGTCTTTTTTTTGCCATTATTTTAGAGATAACCTAACCGAATGAAATACTTTAAAAAATTATTAAAATTTAAAATTTTTTTTTTATTTAATTTTTTAGTTTGTTTCCCTTCTTTCGCCGACAATCATAATATTTACGATACATTGGAGCTGATCAAAAAAGATTTAAAAACTCTTGAAAAAGCTGTTTATTCAAATTCAAGTGAATTCAATAACACAAATTCAGCTTCATCAAGTATTGATAGTAACTCTGAGGATGTACTTACAAGACATTTGTTGAAATTATCTGAAATTGAAAATCAATTTCAGGAACTCACTAACAAATTTGAAGAAATAAATTTTAAATTAGATAAGTTATCAAATAGACTTTCTAAAGTTCAATCAGATAATCAACTTAGATTTCAAGATTTAGAAACCGCTTTATCTAATGGTGAAACTATAAATTTGACTTCAAAAAAAAGTTTAGACACAGATACAGAAATTTTACCTGGATCATCTCAACCGCAAGATTTAGGTTCAATATCTTATAAGGATAATTCAACAAGCGATACAACTCAAAAAATACAATCAGTTGAAACGACTGCAACAATCGTTACTGAGACATTCCAAGCAGAAGAAAAAATTTTACCAGATGTTTCAGCGTCTGAGCAATATGAATTTGCAACAAGTTTTTTAAAAGTTGGAGATTACCCTACTGCTGAAAGAGCATTTAGAGAATTTGTAATTTCTAATCCTGATCATAAATTAGCAGGTAACGCACAATATTGGTATGCTGAAACATTTAGAATAAGACAATTATATACTGATGCTGCTTCAGCTTATTTAGAAGGTTATCAAAAATACCCAAAAGGAGAAAAAGCTCCTATTAATCTATTAAAGCTAGGTGTATCAATGATACAGATTGGAGAAAAAGATCAAGGCTGTAAAATGATAAGTGGTGTTGAAAAACAATACCCTAACGCAAATCAGTCCGTTATTCAAAAAGCAAAGTATGAGTCTCAAAAATTTGAGTGTAAGAAAAAAAATTCCTAAAACCTATAAATCAAAACTTTTAAATCAAAAAGTAAATAAAATTTTTAAAAAATTTGAAAAGTCATTTAAAATAGATACCAATTTTATTGTTGCAGTATCTGGAGGTGCAGATAGTTTGGCTTTAGCTTTTTTAACAAAAGTATACTCTTTAAAAAAAAACTTAAATCCAAGGTATTTTATTGTAGATCATAAGCTTAGAAAAGAGTCTACTTATGAGGCGTATAAAGTAAAAAGAATTCTTAAATCTTTAAAAATCAATTCTCAAGTTCTTACTTGGAAGGGAAAAAAACCTGTGAGTAATATTCAATCCTTAGCTAGAAGTAAAAGATATGAGCTTTTATTCTTTAAATGCAAAAAACTTAAAATTAGCAATTTAGTTTTAGGTCATCATATAGATGATTTAATTGAAAATTTTTTTTTAAGAATGGCTAGAGGGAGCGGTTTAAAAGGACTTGTATCACTTGGTGCAAATACTCAAATTGAAAATATAAATTTAATTAGACCTTTGATAAAATTTGACAAAAGAGATTTGATATTTTTATCAAAATTTATATTTAATTTTTACGTAGATGATCCAACTAATAACGATATTAAATTCAATAGAATTAAAGTAAGAAACCTAATTAAAGAATTTGAGGATTTCGGACTTGATAAGAAAAAATTTCAATTAACGATAGAAAATTTAAAAAAGTCGGACCAATCAATAAAGTTTTATGTTGAAAAGAATAAGAGAGAAAACTCGATTTTTAACCACAGAAAGAATGAACTTATATTGAAAGAAAATTTTTTTGACAATTCACATGAGGTCATTTTTAGATCTCTTTCAGATTTAATTCATTTAGTGGGAAAAAAACCCAATTTTGTAAGAGGTAAAAAAATAGAGAGTATTTTGAATAAAATTAAAGAGCAGAAACTAGGAAAAGAGACATTGGGAGGATGCGTCATTAAGATGGTAAATCACACTGTGATTTTGACAAAAGAAGGGTAAAAATAGACTTGTTAAATTAATAATAATTCTTATCTTATAGTCATGAATTTTAAAAACCTAGCAATGTGGGCAATAATCGTTTTTTTAACGATTGGTCTTTACAATATGTTTAAGAATCCTCAATCAAACATTAGAAGTTCCAATGAGGTCATTTTCTCAGAATTCTTAGAGTCTGTAGACCAAGGCGAGGTATTAAAAGTTGAGATACAAGGAAACAACATAAATGGTGTTTATGCAAATGGCAAAAGTTTTAAAACTTATTCACCAAATGATCCAAATTTAATAGAAAAACTTTCAGAGAAGGGTGTAAGTATATCTGCGGCACCTATAGAAGAAAAGATGCCTTCATTATTTGGTGTCCTACTTTCATGGTTTCCAATGTTATTATTAATAGCAGTGTGGATTTTCTTTATGAGACAAATGCAAGGTGGAAAAGGTGGAGCGATGGGCTTTGGAAGATCTAAAGCAAAAATGATGAATGAGATGAAAGGCAAGGTGACTTTTAACGATGTTGCTGGAGTAGAAGAAGCTAAAGAGGAAGTAGAAGAAATTGTTGAGTTTTTAAAAGATCCAAAAAAATTTAGTAGATTGGGTGGAAAAATACCCAGAGGTGCACTTCTTGTTGGTCCTCCAGGAACAGGAAAAACTTTATTAGCTAGAGCGATTGCTGGTGAAGCAGGTGTTCCTTTCTTTACAATCTCTGGATCAGATTTCGTAGAAATGTTCGTTGGTGTGGGAGCATCAAGAGTGAGAGATATGTTCGAACAAGGAAAAAAAAATTCCCCTTGTATAATATTTATTGATGAAATTGATGCCGTTGGAAGAAGTCGAGGCGCAGGTCTAGGTGGAGGTAACGATGAGAGGGAACAAACCCTTAATCAGCTTCTTGTTGAGATGGATGGTTTTGACACTAACGAAGGTGTAATTATAATTGCAGCAACAAACAGGCCGGATGTCCTTGATCCTGCATTATTAAGACCAGGTAGATTTGATAGACAAGTTGTAGTTTCTAACCCAGATATAATTGGAAGAGAAAAAATCCTTAAAGTGCACGTTAAAAAGATCAAGATGGCTCCTGATGTAAATTTAAGAACTATAGCTAGAGGAACTCCTGGATTTTCGGGTGCTGATCTAGCTAATTTAGTTAATGAGTCTGCATTGTTAGCGGCTAGAAAAAATAAAAGGATTGTTACTTTAAATGAGTTTGAAGAAGCAAAGGATAAAGTAATGATGGGAGCTGAAAGACGATCAATGGTTATGACTGAAGATGAGAAGAAATTGACTGCATATCATGAAGGTGGACATGCTTTAGTTTCTTTTAATATGCCTAGTTATGATCCAATACATAAAGCAACAATTATACCAAGAGGTCGAGCTTTAGGAATGGTGATGAATTTACCTGAAAGAGACAAACATGGTCATTCAATAAAATATTTGAAAGCTAGATTGGCAGTCTGTTTTGGTGGGAGAGTAGCGGAGGAAGTAATTTTTGGAAAAGATAATATTTCAACTGGCGCAGGTGGAGGGAGTGGTTCAGATATAAATCAAGCAACTCAACTTGCGAGAGCTATGGTTACAAAATATGGTATGAGTGAAGAAATGGGTCCAGTTGAGTATGGTGAAAATCAAGAAGAAGTTTTCTTGGGAAGATCTGTAACTCAAACACAATCAGTTTCTGAGGAGGTAGCTCAAAAGATAGATAAAGAAATCAGAAAATTAGTTGATGAGGGCTATAATAAAGCTAAAGAAATATTAACAGAAAAAATTGATGATTTACATAAAATTGCAAAAGCTCTTATGACATATGAAACATTAACAGGTGAAGAAATCGAAAATATAATTACTAAAAATATATACCCTGCTGATAAACAAGATCTAAAAGTTGACGATGATAAGAGCTCTGCTTTAGGTGCAATGGGACTTAAACCTAAAATTGTTCATTAATCTTAATGTCTAGATATTACACAAGATTGTGTAATCTCTACTATGGAAATAGCTCAAAAAAATTAGTTAATAAAAATAAAACTATACCACTTAACGGTATCAAAGAAATTTCATTTGATCAAATAGAGATAATAACAAGAAATTCAAAAAAAAAAATATTTGTTAATCAAATAAAATATTTGCCTAAATTAATTAAGAGAAAAATTAACTCCCATTTAAAAAAAATTAAATCAAAAAAAAAAAATTTTTCAAATTTAGATTTTCGTAAAATACCTAATATTATGGGTGTCTTAAACTTGACACCTGATAGCTTCTCAGATGGTGGAAAATTTAATTCAAAAAAAAAAGGAATTAATCATGCGATTAGTTTATTCAACTGCGGTGCAAATTTGATAGATATTGGTGGTGAGTCGACACGCCCAGGATCAAAAGTAATTAAAGAAAATTTAGAATGGAAAAGAATTGAGAAAATTTTAAAATCATTAATTAAAAAAAAAATACCGATTTCTTTAGATACCAGAAAGTCTAGAATTATGATTAAAGGAATAGCTTCAGGAGTTAAATTAATTAATGATGTCTCAGGATTAGAATTTGACTCTCAAACTTTAAGTATATTAAAAAAATTTAAAGTACCATTTGTAATTCAGCATTCACAAGGAACTCCTGAAAACATGCAAAAAAACCCTAGATATAAAAATGAGTTACTAGACATATACGATTTTTTTGAAAAAAAAATAAAACTTCTAAGATCGAAGGGTATTAAACACAATAAAATTATTTTAGATCCTGGTATAGGTTTTGGAAAAAATTTGAAACATAATATGAATTTGATACGCAATATTTCTATTTTCCATTCTCTTGGTTTTCCTATACTTGTGGGCAATTCAAGAAAAAGATTTATTAAGGAGTTATCTGGAAAAAATGATAGTAAATTCAGAAACGGGGGAACAATAGCATCATCAATATATCTCATGATGCAAGGGGTGCAAATTTTAAGAATACATGATGTTAATGAAACAATACAAGGATTAAAGATCTTTAAGAATATTATAAATAATTAATGACAAAAAAATATTTTGGTACTGACGGTATTAGGGGGGCTATCAATAGTGAAAATATAAATGGAGACATGTTTTTTAAATTTGGCTTAGCAAGTGGAACATATTTTAAATCTCAAAAAAAAAGAAAACAAACCGCAATAATAGCAAAAGATACTAGATTATCTGGATACACTTTAGAACCAGCGCTAGTATCTGGATTGGCATCAGCAGGTATGCATGTATTTACTTTGGGACCTTTACCCACAAATGGTTTAGCGATGCTCACAAAAGCTATGAGGGCTAATATGGGAATTATGATTACAGCTTCTCACAATCCTCATAATGATAATGGATTAAAATTATTTGGGCCTGATGGTATGAAATTATCAGACAAAATTGAAAAAAAAATTGAAAGTTTAATAGATAAAAAAATTATCAAAAATCTATCGAAGCCTGAAAAATTAGGTAGAGTAAAAAGATTGGAGACAGGTACAAATGATTACATCAAGATATTAAAAAAAAATTTTACAAAGGAATTTAATTTAAGAGGACTCAGAATTGTAATTGATTGTGCAAATGGAGCAGGGTACAAAGCTGGTCCAGAACTACTAAAATCTTTGGGAGCTAAGGTGATTGCAATAGGAGTTAATCCTAATGGATTAAATATAAACAAAAATTGTGGCTCTACATTTCCTGAAAAAATAAAATCGGCAGTTAAAAAGCATAAGGCTCATTTAGGTATTTCATTAGATGGTGATGCAGATAGAATAATTATGTGTGATGAAAAAAGTAACATTATAGATGGTGACCAAATTATCGCTGCGCTAGCTACAAGGTGGAAAAATAAAAAAATGTTAAAAGGTGGGGTAGTTGGAACATTAATGTCCAATTACGGCCTTGAAAAATATTTTAAAAAAAAAGGTATTAAATTTATACGTGCTAATGTTGGTGATAGATACGTAAAAGAGGTAATGCAAAAAAATAAATTTAATTTAGGTGGAGAACAATCAGGACATATTATTCTAGGTAAATTTGCAACTACAGGAGATGGTTTACTTGTTGCTCTGGAGTCCTTATTTGCTCTTAGAAAGGGAAAAAGGGCAAGTGAATTTTTTGAAAACTTTAATAAAACCCCACAATTACTTAAAAATATTGAAGTGAAAGATAAAAACATAATTAACAAACCTGAAATTAAGAAAGCTATTAAGCTAGCCTCAAAATTAATTACAGGTAGCGGTAGAATTCTTGTAAGAAAATCGGGAACAGAGTCAAAAATAAGAATTATGGGAGAAAGTGAAAATAAAAGACTTCTTGTTAAATGTGTTAATATAATTTTGAAAAAAATTAGATAATTTGAAAATAAAATCAAAAATTTTAATCATAGCAGGATCTGACTCATCAGGTGGTGCAGGAATTCAGGCAGACATTAAAACTGCTACCAGTCTAGGTGTATATTCTATGACGGCAGTAACTGCAGTTACAGTCCAAAACACAAAAGGTGTGAAATCAGTAATATCCGTTCCACCAAATGAAATTTATAATCAAATAATTCATACTATTAAAGATATAAGGCCCAATGCTATTAAAATTGGAATGCTTCATTCTACAAGAGTAATAGACAAGGTATTAAGATCATTGAATGAAATGAAAGTTAAAAAGATTATTTTAGACCCAGTGATGATAGCCAAAGGCGGTTCTAAGCTTATTACTGACTCAGCTGTACGATTGATGAAAAAAAAGTTAATTAATAAAGTAACTTTAATTACGCCTAATATTCCTGAAGCTGAAATCTTAACTGGTATCAAAATAAAAAATCAAAATGATATGATTCTTGCTGCAAATGAATTCATAAAACTGGGTGTACCTAATGTATTAGTAAAAGGAGGACATTTAAGTTCAAAAAAGGTAAATGATATATTTGTAAATAAAAAAGTTGTTAAAGTATTTTCAAACAGAAGGTTTAATACTAAAAACACTCATGGCACAGGCTGTACACTATCAACTGCAATAACCTCTTTTTTTTCATGTGGAAAAACCCTAAAGAGATCTTGTGAGCTAGGAGTTAAATATGTAAATTCTGCCATATTAACAAACCCTAAAATTGGTAAAGGTCATGGTCCGATAAATCATTTAAATTCTATTGAGTTAAAAAAAGTATATAAATAATGAAAAATGTTGCAGTAGTTGGTTCGCAGTGGGGAGACGAAGGAAAAGGAAAAATTGTGGATTGGCTATCAGAACAAGCTGATGTTGTAATTAGATTTCAAGGTGGTCATAATGCTGGACATACCTTAGTTATAGATGGAGTAACTTACAAACTTAGATTGCTTCCTTCAGGAATAGTTAGAAAAAATAAAGTTTCGATTATCGGAAATGGTGTTGTCGTTGACCCCTGGGCATTGTTGGATGAAATTAAAGAAATTGGAGAAAAAGGCGTGAATGTAAATTCAGAAAATTTCATGATTTCTGAGGCAGCGAACCTAATTTTACCATTTCACCGAGAAATGGATGAAATAAGAGAAGATGCAGCAGGTAAAAGTAAAATTGGAACGACAAGGAGAGGTATTGGACCTGCTTATGAGGATAAAGTTGGAAGACGTTCAATTCGAGTAATGGATCTTAGATCAGAAAAAAATTTGAACCAACGATTAGAAACAGTTTTACTGCATCATAACGCTATTAGAAAGGGTTTGGGTAAAAAGATATTTGAGAAAAATCAGCTTAAAGATGATCTTCTAAAAATCGCTCCCGAAATTCTAAAATATTCAGCACCAGTATGGCTAAAGATTGATCAATTTAAGAAACAAAAGAAAAAAATATTATTTGAAGGTGCACAAGGAATTCTATTAGACGTTGACCATGGAACATATCCTTTTGTAACTTCTTCCAATACTGTGGCCTCAAGTGCTGCAACAGGAACCGGATGTGGGCCTAACTCAATACATTATGTATTAGGTATAACCAAAGCTTATACGACAAGAGTAGGTGAAGGACCTTTTCCAACAGAGTTAGTAGATAAAATTGGTGAGTTATTAGGTACAAGAGGTAAAGAATTTGGAACTGTTACAAGTCGAAAAAGAAGATGTGGATGGTTTGACGGTGTTTTGGTGAGACAGACAATAAAAATTTCTGGAATTGATGGCATTGCGCTTACAAAACTCGACGTTTTGGATGAACTAGATGAAATTAAGATGTGTGTCGAATATGATCTTAATGGAAAAAAAATAGATTATCTTCCAGCAGCAGTTGAAGATCAACTTAAAATCAAACCTATATATAAGACTTTTGATGGATGGAAAACTTCAACCAATGGGGTCAAAAATATTAACGACCTACCAGAGAATGCAAAAAAATATCTATTTGCAATTGAGGACTTTATTGGAGCAAAAATATCAAGTATATCAACTAGTCCTGAACGGGATGACACAATCTTAGTTGAAAATCCTTTCGAGATTTAATTTACAGGTAAAAGATTTTTTGATTTAGCAAGCAAAAGCATGTGCTTTTGTAGTTTCTCAAATGCTTTATTTTCAATCTGCCTTACTCTTTCACGACTAATCTTATATTTTTTACTTAAATCTTCTAAAGTAGTTGGATCATCATTCAATCTTCTTGAATATAAAATTTCCCTTTCTCGATCATTTAAAACTTTAATTGAGTCTTTTAATAAATCTTTTCTTTGTTTCATTTCCTCTTGGTGAGCAAACTTAAGATCGTGATCTAATTCTTTATCTACTAACCAATCTTGCCATTCATCACCATCATCACCGACTTGGGCATTAAGAGAAAATTCTTTTCCAGATAGTCTACGATTCATGGAGACAACCTCTTCTTTACTAACATCTAATTTTTCAGCGATTTCGTTTACATGCTCATTTCTTAAATCACCCTCAGCCTGTGGTGCAATTTGATTTTTTAATTTTTTAAGATTAAAAAATAATTTTTTTTGTGCAGTAGTTGTACCAATTTTTACTAAGCTCCAAGATTTTAAGATATATTCTTGAATAGAAGCTTTTATCCACCACATCGCATAAGTTGCTAATCTAAAACCTTTTTCTGGCTCAAATTTTTTGACAGCTTGCATCAGTCCAATATTACCTTCAGATATCATCTCGTTAATTGGTAGTCCATAACCTTTATAACCCATTGCAATTTTTGCAACCAATCTCAAATGACTTGTTACAAGTTTTTCTGCTGACTTAATATTTCCTGTCGTTTTCCAATTTTTAGCGAGCATGTACTCCTCTTCTGCATCAAGCATTGGAAATTTTTTTATTTGCTCGAGATATGCAGACAGGCCACCTTCATTACTTAAAATGGGTAAATTGTTATTCATAGTTGTGCTCATAGACAGTTTATCTAATTAATATTAAAAATTTTTCAATGTTTTATTTACCCATATTTCTGAGTGTTTTTAGTATTTTTTCAAGTTCATTTGGTAAAATTGAATTAAAAATCATCTGCTTATTTTTTCTTGGATGTATAAATCCCAATGTTTTAGCGTGCAGAAATTGTCTGTTTAATTTTGTTAAAATTTTTTCTAATGATGGTTCAATATCTTTAAGTTTTTTAAACTTTTTTTTATATTTATCATCACCAACTATACTGTTACCTAAATAATTCATGTGAACTCTTATTTGATGAGTTCGGCCTGTCTCTAATTGACACTCTAATAAACTAAAAGTTGGAATATTTTCATTTTCAAAAATTTCTAAAGTTTTGTAATTTGTAATTGCTTTTTTCCCTTTGCTGTTGCTAACCTCCATCATTTGTCTATTTTTTGAGCTTCTTGTAATAAAGGTTTCTATTTTACCTTTAGATGGTCTAATTTTACCCCAGATTAATAATTGGTAAACTCTTTGGATGGTATGTTGATTAAACTGATTAGAGAGGTGTTCATGAGTTTGATTATTTTTTGCAATAACAACTAATCCAGATGTATTTTTATCAATTCTATGTACTATTCCAGGTCTTAGTTCACCTCCAATATTAGAAAAAGAATTTTTACTATAATTCATAAGTGCATTTACGATTGTGTTATCAAAATTACCTGCACCAGGATGCATTACTATTCCAGACGGTTTATTTAAAACAATCAAATCTTTGTCTTCATATACTATATCTAAATTAAACTCATAAGGTTTTAAGGAAGCTTTTTTTGGTTCGGGTATGACTAATTTTATTTCATCATTAAAAAAAATTTTTTTCGATGGATCAGTTATTATCTTATTATTTATTTTTAACTTATTATCTAGAATAAGATTTTTTATTCTCGTTCGACTGATAATATCCCCCCTCTTTTTAATGAAAATATCAACACGGAGTTCATTTTCGGTCTTATCAACTGTCAAATTTATTTTTTTTTCCATAAAATGATATATTAATATGATATGCGCTTGTAGCTCAACTGGATAGAGCGCCTGACTTCGGATCAGGAGGTTCTGGGTTCGACTCCTAGCAGGCGCACCAATTATTCACCCATATTTATTAACGTCCCTTTTACTCTCGCTCTTAAAAAAGATAGATAAAACAGTCCTATTCCAAAAATTAAATAAATTAAATTTAATAAATAAGCTTGTTTTATATTTTCGTAATCTACAAGACCATTTATTAAAATATTTCTGGTTTCATCAAAAATGTAAACTAATGGTAAGCCTTTTGCAATTACTTGGAAAAATTCAGGGAGGATTTCTATTGGATAGTAGATACAGCCTAAGGGAGCAAGTAAAAATAATGATGACCAAGCTATATTTTCAAAGGATGGTCCGTATCTCATTAAACCTGAGCTCACAAATAAACCTAGTGTAATCCCAAATATGTACAAACTTAAAAATAATATAAAGAGTGGAAAACCTAATTTTAAAATTGAAACTCCAAATAGTGGAGAAGTTAAAATAATTGCGGGCACTAGACCGATTAATGTCCTTATCAAAGCAGTAAAAATTAAAGATATAATTATTTCTTTCAGCTTCAATGGAGCAATAAATAAATTAGTAAAATTTCTACTCCAGATTTCCTCTAAAAAAAGCATATTAAAACTTATGCTAGATCTAAAAAGAATGTCGTAAAGAATTGCGCATGTAAGAATTATTCCAAGTGTATTATTGTAATAATCACTATAAATTGAAAAAAATTTAGAAATAAATCCCCAAAGAATAATTTGTATTGTTGGCCAATAAATTAAATCCAAAACTCTTGGTAAAGAACTTTTGATGAGATAAAAATGTCTTAAAAAAAGTCCATACATTTTATTTAGATTCATATTAAATCTCTTGTAAGTTTTAAAAAAACTTCCTCCATATTTCTCCTTCCATGTTTCTTAATTAATTCGCCAGGAGTTCCTTGATCAATAATAGATCCTTTATTCATCATTAGAACTGAAGAACATAATCTCTCAACTTCTGCCATGTTATGCGAAGCAAGCAGAATAGAGGTTTTTTTTTCTTTTTGGTATTCCTCTAAAAAACTCCTAACAAAATCTCCTGTTTCAGGATCTAGAGATGCAGTTGGTTCATCAAGAAGAAGAACTGATGGATCATTAATTATAGATTTTGCTAGACTGACCCTATTTTTTTGACCAGAGGAAAGTTCTCCTGTTATTTTATTAATAAATTCATTAAGCCTCAATTTTTCACAAAGATAATCAATTTTGATTCCAAGTTCTTTTACATCATAAAGTCTTCCATAAACTTCAAGATTTTGTTTTACAGTTAATTTTTTTGGTAACTCAATATATGGTGAAATAAAATTTAATTTATTCAATAATTCAACTCTTTGTTTTTCAATTTCAATACCATTTATAAGAACCTTCCCTTTAGTAGGCTTTAGTAAACCTAGTATCATACCTATTGTTGTAGTTTTACCACATCCGTTAGGTCCAAGAATTCCAATGATTTCATTTTTATTTACTTTAAAAGAAATATCTCGAACAGCTTCTTTTGTGTCATAAGTTTTTGATAAATCAATTATTTCAAGAGGAATAGTCATTAAAATTTTGAAGCCCTTATTAATCTATCGTTAATAGTTTTGCCGATTCCTATATTTGGGATTTTGTCTACAGCAATAGATTTGTAATTATCTTTTTTTATCTTTCTCAAAATGGTGTACAGATTTTTTGCAGCTTCTTTTAAATCGCCCTTTTTTGATAAAAAATAATAGTTCGTTTTGTTAATCTTATTTTTCTTGATTAGTAAAAAAGCCTCATCTTTTTTTATTTTTTTAACATTAAGTCTGATTGGGATTCCAGGTGAATAATGAATTTTTAATTGGCCAGGAGCTGAAATTTTTGAAGGATTTGTATTTATTGAAATTTTCTTCTTTAATATCTTTTGGATAGTTCCAACTTCTAAACCACCTAATCTTAAAATTTTTGGTTTTTTTCTTAGATCAATAATTGTAGACTCAACCCCAACCGAAGATCTTCCACCTTCAAGTATATACTTAATTTTTTTTCCAAAATCGTCTTTTACATCTGAAGAAGTTACTGCACTAACTCTTGAAGATATATTTGCACTAGGTGCTGCGATAGGAAATTTCAAATATTTCAACAGAATTCTTGCTACTGGATGTTTTGGAAATCTCACAGCAAGAGTATTTTTTTTATTAGTTGCTACTTTTGAAATTTTTGATTTTTTTTTTTGATTTAAGATAAATGTTATTGGCCCAGGACAAAATCTTTTGTATAATTTTAAAAAATCAGCGTTTAGATCACAATCATTTTTTAATTTTTTTAAATCATAATAATGAATAATCAGAGGGTTATTCACTGGTCTTTTTTTTAATCTAAATATTTTTTTACACGCTGTATCAGAATATGCATTCCCAGCTATTCCATAAACAGTTTCGGTTGGTATGGCAACACACTCTCTTTTATTTAAGAGATTCCTCGCTTTTTTAATATTTGCAAGATTAATTTTCATGTATTATTTGAGAGTATTATATGAAAGATAAAAATTTACCAAATGATTATAATTCATTATCTCTTGAAGAATTAACCACTGAGGCAAATAAGATGATTGAAGAATTGGAAAATCAAAAGGATTTAGGAAACTCTTTAGACAAGTATCAAGATTTAATTAAACTCAATAATATAATTGAGAAAAAATTTCAAAAAAATACCAAAGAAATAAATGAGAAAACAAAAGAAAAAATATCCAAGATTAATAAAAAAAAAAATGCAAAGAAAATTAAATAAAATTGCAAAAGATACAAATTTGTTTTTAAGAAGATTTATTGCCAAACAAAAAAAATCAAATTTAATAGTTGCAATGAAATACGGTCTTTTTTCTGGAGGAAAAAAAATAAGATCCAAAATTTTAATTGATGTTGGGTCTCTATTTAAGTTAGATTATAGAACACTTATCGTTATTGGTGCTGCGGTTGAATGTATTCATGCGTATTCATTAATACATGACGATTTACCATGTATGGATGATGACTCTATAAGAAGAGGTAAACCATCAGCACATGTAAAATTTGGAGAGGCTACTGCAGTTTTAGCTGGAAATTCACTTTTAACAATGGCTTTTGAAATTTTAAGTCATAAAGACTTAAGAATTAGTGAAAAAATTAAGATTGATTTAATTAATAAAATTTCTGAAAGCTCAGGCCATCTTGGAATAGCAGGAGGTCAATATTTAGATTTAAATTATGAACGTAAGAAAATTTCTCAAAAAAAAATTGAAGAGATGGAAATTAAAAAAACTGGAAAACTTTTTAGCTTTTGTTGTGCAGCACCATTAATAATTAAGAAAAAAAATAAAAGTGATATTAAGAAATTTGAAAATATTGGTGCTGATATAGGTTTGTTATTTCAGGTTGCTGATGATTTGATTGATTATAGAGGAAGTTTGCTTGTTGCAGGAAAAAAAACTGGTAAGGATAAAAAAAAAGGAAAAGCTACCTTAATTAGTTTACTAGGATACAAAAATACTATTAAATATGCTAATAATTTAATCTTAAGAATAAAAAGTAAATTAAAAAAATATGGATCTAAATCAAGAAATTTGTCAGAAACATTAAATTATATTTTGAATAGAAATAAATGAAAAAAAAATACGAACTGTTAGATGAAATAAATTTTCCATCGGATTTAAAAAAATTACCTGAGTCAAAATTACAAAAAGTTGCTGATGAATTAAGAGAGGAAATGATTGATGCTGTCTCGGTGACCGGTGGTCATCTTGGAGCAAGTCTTGGAGTTGTAGAATTAACTGTGGCTTTACATTATATTTTTAATACACCCAATGATAAGTTAATCTGGGATGTGGGTCATCAGTGCTATCCACATAAAATTTTAACTGGTAGAAAAGATAGAATAAGAACTCTTAGACAAGGAAATGGTCTTTCTGGTTTTACAAAAAGATCAGAGAGTGAATACGATCCCTTTGGTGCTGCACACAGCTCAACATCAATCTCATCAGCTTTAGGTATAGCAGAAGCAAACAAACTGTCTAATAAATCAGACAATGTAATTGCAGTAATTGGTGACGGGGCAATCAGTGCAGGAATGGCTTATGAAGCTATGAATAATGCTGGTGCTTCAAAAACTAAGATGATCGTAATTTTAAATGATAATGATATGTCAATCGCTAGACCAGTTGGAGCTATGAGCACTTATTTAGCAAAAATTTTTTCAGGAAAGATTTATTTTAGTCTAAGAGAGACTATTAAATTAATTATGTCAGCTTTTTCAAAAAGATTTAGTGCTAAGGCTGGTAAAGCAGAGGATTTATTAAGATCAGCTGTGACAGGTGGAACTTTGTTTAGTTCACTCGGATTTTATTACATTGGCCCAATAGATGGGCATGATTTAAATTCATTAATTCCAATTTTAAAAAATGCTAGAGACTCTAAGCATGAAGGACCGATTTTAATTCACATTAAATCAAAAAAAGGAAAAGGTTATACTTTTGCAGAGGCAGCAAAGGACAATTATCACGGAGTATCAAAATTTAATGTTAAAACTGGTGAACAACTTAAGAGTACAAGTAAATTACCATCATATACAAAGGTTTTCGCAAACACCTTAATTCAACATGCTAAAAAGGACAGTAAAATTGTAGCCATTACAGCTGCAATGCCTGATGGTACTGGTCTTGATATTTTTCGTAAAGAATTTCCAGATAGGACTTTTGATGTTGGGATTGCTGAGCAACATGCAGTTACATTTGCTGCAGGTTTAGCTACCGAAAACTTTAAACCCTATGCAGCTATTTATTCCACTTTTCTTCAAAGAGCTTATGATCAAGTAGTTCATGACGTAGCAATTCAAAGTTTACCGGTTAGATTCGCGATTGATAGAGCGGGACTTGTTGGGGCTGATGGACCAACACATGCTGGAAGTTTTGATACAACATATTTAACTACTTTACCAAATTTTATTGTTATGGCAGCAAGTGATGAAGCTGAGCTTGTAAGAATGATAAATACCTCAACGGAGATTAATGATAGACCTTGTGCATTTAGGTATCCAAGAGGAACAGGATTAGGTTCAATTTTGCCCTCAATAAATGAGAAAATTGAGATAGGGAAATCAAAAATTATCAAAGAGGGAAAAAAATTGGCTATCCTTAATTTTGGAGCAAGATTGAATGAAACTTTGAAGGCTGCAGAAAATTTATTAAAAAAAGGTGTGCCGATAACAGTTGTTGATGCAAGGTTTGCAAAACCTTTAGACGAAAATCTTATTTGGCAATTAGCTACAACTCATGAAGCGATCATGACTATAGAGGAGGGTTCAATTGGTGGTTTTGGATCTCATGTGGTAAATTTTTTGACAAAAAAAGGTTTAATGGACTCTAATTTAAAATTTAGATCATTAACGTTACCAGATATTTTTATTGATCAGGATACTCCAGATAAAATGTATAAAGTGGCAAATCTTGACTCAGTTTCAATTGAGGAAAAAGTTTTAGATTTACTAAATTCTAATATAGTTTTGAAAAAACAAAATTAACTACACTGAGCTTTGTGAAGAAGATAATGATCTAATAAAACACAAGATAACATTGCTTCACCCACAGGTACAGCTCTTATACCCACACATGGATCATGTCTACCTTTTACTGATATACTTGTATTCTTTCCAAATTTATTGATTGTTTTTCTACTTTTTAAAATTGAAGAAGTTGGCTTTACAGCAAAAGAGACAATTATCTCTTGACCTGAAGAAATGCCTCCTAGAATCCCTCCAGCGTTATTAGATTTAAATTTTGTTTTTTTTCTATTTTGAGAAATTTCATCTGAATTTTCCTCACCTGATAATTGTGCTGAGTTCATACCTGAGCCAATATTAACTCCTTTAACAGCATTTATACTCATCATAGCTGATGCTATGTCAGAGTCTAATTTTGAGTATATAGGTGCTCCTAATCCAGCAGGAATACCGTTCGCTCTTACTTCGATTATCGCTCCACATGACGATCCAGCTTTTCTAATACTTAATAAGTATTTTTCCCAAATTTTTAACATTGATTTATCTGGGCAAAAAAATGGATTTTTAGAAATTATTTTATCATCCCATTTATTGGTATCACATCCTAATATTCCAAGTTGGGTTACAGCTCCAGTGATTTTAAATTTTTTTCCTAATTTATTTTCTAAAACTTTTTTTGCCACAGCACCTGCTGCAACTCTTGCAGCTGTTTCTCTTGCAGATGATCTACCACCACCTCTGTAGTCTCTTATTCCATACTTTTTAAAATATGTGAAATCAGCATGTCCTGGTCTAAATTTATCTTTGATATCATTATAATCCTTTGAACGCATATCCTCATTGTAAATTATCAATGATATTGGTGTCCCAGTCGTTTTTCCCTCAAAAACTCCTGAAAGAATTTGAACCTTGTCACTCTCTTTCCTTTGAGTAGTAAACTTTGATTGCCCAGGTTTTCGTTTGTTTAATTCTTTTTGAATATCCGCTTCTTTTAATGGTATTAATGGTGGACACCCATCTATTATACACCCTATAGCTGGACCATGGGATTCTCCCCAAGTTGTAAAACGAAAAGACTTTCCAAAAGTATTAAATGACATTATTTATATTGTATAGATTATTTTGTTAAAATTATGAATCAAAAAAACTCACTTGGGCTTAATAAATGCTTCTTAGATCTAGATAATCCATTTGAACTATTTCAAAGATGGTTTGACGAGGCTAAAAAAAAAGAAATTAATGATCCTAATGCTTTAGCACTTGGTACAGCAAATAAAGAGGGTATTCCCTCAGTAAGAATGGTTCTGCTTAAAGGTCATAGTGAAAAAGGATTTGTTTTTTATACAAATTTAAACAGTCAGAAAGGTAATGAAATTAAAGAAAACCCGAATGCTACAATGTGCTTTCATTGGAAAAGTTTACTAAGACAAATAAGGATAGTTGGAACATTAAAACAAGTAGATGATCAAACCGCTGATGAGTACTATAACTCAAGAGCATATGATAGCAGAATAGGTGCTTGGGCCTCAAAACAAAGTAGTATTCTCCAAAATAGAGATGAACTTTTAGATGCTTTAGAGAATTATAAAAAAAAATATAATGACAAAGATAATGTACCTAGACCAAGCCATTGGTCTGGCTGGAATTTAACACCTTCCACAATTGAATTTTGGTTAGATGGAGATAACAGAATACATGAAAGATTAAAGTATTCTTTAGATAAAAATGGTAGTTGGTCAAAAAGTCTTTTAAGTCCCTAAAAATCCCTTGACAAACTAAATGAAGTTAAATTTTCAAGAATATTTCTTTCATTACAGTCTTTAAATATCGATAATGAGTTTGACGCTAAATTTATGTAATGATTTGCTTTTTGATAACATTCTTTAATAATTTCATATTGTTTGATTAAAGATAATGTATAATTAAAATCATTTTCATCTCTTCTATCTTTTATAAAAATACCTTTCAGACTTTCCTTTTCTTTAAGATTTGCTTTTTGAAATAATAAGATTATCGGTAGAGTAATTTTCCCTTCATAAAAATCTTTGCCAATTTTTTTTCCAAATAACTTTGACTCAGAATTGTAATCTAAAGTATCATCAGCTATTTGAAAAGTTAATCCCAAATTCCTTCCATAAAATTCTAAAGCCTCTTTTTCTTTTGATGACACATCTGACAAAATTGCACCAACTTTGGTAGCTGCTGCAAATAATTCAGCAGTTTTCGCAGAAATTATTCTTAAATAAGTTTCCTCCAACATATCTACTTCTCCTCTGTGTTGTAATTGAAGAACTTCTCCTTGTGCAATCTTAGAGGAAGTTGAAGATAATAATTTTAAAACCTCGATATTTCCATCATCTACCATCATTTCAAAACATCTACTAAGTAAATAATCTCCAACTAAAACAGAAGAGTGATTATCCCAAACTTTGTTTAAAGTTTTTCTCCCCCTTCTAATAGATCCATTATCTATTACATCATCATGCATTAAAGTTGCTGAGTGAATAAGTTCTACACAAGCAGCCAAATTAATATCTCTAGTTCCTTTTGCATATCCACATAATTTTGCAGAACCTAAAGTTAGTAAGGCTCTTAATCTCTTTCCGCCTGTATCAAGGTGATAGTTTGTCATTTTCTGAACTAAGTCTACTTTGCTCTCTAATTTAGACTTTATTTTTTCTTCAACTAACATCAATCTATCTTCAACTGAATTTTTAAGTTGAAAATACGAATTATTAATTTTGTTTTTTAATTGTATGACACTTCCCATTAATTGAGCAAATTAGTATAATAGGTTGCTTTTTATACTTATCAATTGACGCACCTGAATCTTCAATTATAAGGTGTCTTTATATTCATAAAAAAATTCTATAAATATTAAAAATGCTCTCTTTTTTTAAAAAGAAAAAAATTATTCCACATATTAAGTTAAGTGGAGTTATTGGGAATGTAGGGAAATTTAAACAAGGTATAGATTTTTCTGGCCAAGAGGACATTATTACAAAAGCATTTTCTCTAAAAAAAGCACTATGTGTTGCTATAACAATAAACTCTCCTGGAGGTTCTCCTGTTCAATCACATTTAATTTACAGCTTAATTAGACAACAGGCAAAAAAAAATAAAAAAAAAGTAATAGTTTTTGCCGAAGATGTAGCAGCCTCAGGCGGATATCTAATAGCTTGTGCTGGAGATGAAATTTATGCGAACTCAAGTTCAATAATAGGCTCAATAGGAGTAATCTACTCTTCTTTTGGTTTTACAGAATTGATAAAAAAGATAGGTGTTGAGAGAAGAGTGCATACTGCTGGGAAGAATAAAAGTACATTAGACCCATTTCTAGATGAAAAAAAGGAAGACATCGAAAGATTAAAAAATATACAATTAGATCTACATAAAGATTTCATAGAGGTAGTCGAAAAAAGCAGGTCATCAAAACTTAAAAAATCTGAAGTAGAATTATTTTCAGGTGAATTTTGGTCAGGTAGAAAAGCCAAAGATCTTGGTTTGATAGATGGTATAGGAAATGCAAATCAGATATTAAGAGAAAAATTTGGAGAAGATGTTGTTATTAAAAAATTTGAAAAATCAAAAAGCTGGCTTAGTAAAAAATTATCGTCTTCAAATGATCATGTTGATCAATTAGCAAACATATTAGAGGAAAAATCAGTTTGGCAAAAATATGGCCTCTAAAAAAATTAAAAAAAAACCAAAATTTCAAACTTTCCAAGATACAATTATAAATCTTCAAAAATTTTGGAGTAAAAATGGATGTGTAATTTTACAACCTTATGATATGGAAGTTGGAGCTGGAACATTTCATCCAGCTACTACTCTAAGATCTCTTGGACCTAAGCCATGGAAAGCAGCCTATGTTCAACCTTCACGAAGACCTACAGATGGAAGATATGGAGATAATCCAAATAGACTTCAGCATTATTATCAATTTCAAGTTATAATAAAACCCTCTCCAATTAATATTAAAAAACTTTATTTAAATAGTTTGTCGGTAATAGGAATTAATCATAAAGAGCACGATATTAGATTTGTTGAAGATGATTGGGAAAGCCCAACTCTAGGTGCTGCAGGTCTTGGATGGGAAGTTTGGTGTGATGGCATGGAAATATCTCAATTTACATATTTTCAACAAATGGCAGGTTTTGAATGTAAACCAGTGTCAGTAGAGATAACTTATGGCCTTGAAAGAATTTGTATGTTTACCCAGCAGAAAAAAAACGTTTATGATTTAGTTTGGAATGATGAAGGTATTGATTACAGGGAAGTTTTTCATCAATCAGAAAAAGAATTTTCAGCTTATAACTTTGAGCATGCTAATACAGAAAACTTATTTAAAATATTTGATATGCATGAGAGTGAAGCAAAATCATTAGTTGAAAAAAATATATCTTTACCTGCATACGATCAATGTTTGAAAGCAAGTCATATATTTAACGTATTAGATGCTCGCGGAGCAATTAGTGTTGCGCAAAGAGCAGAATATATTGGTCGAATAAGAGAAATTACAAAACAAGCTGCTACAATTTGGGTACAGTCGCAAACATAGAATGTCAGAATTTTTTTTAGAGCTATTTAGTGAAGAAATTCCTGCTGGGCTTCAAAAAAATTTAAGAGAAAAAATTTTTGAAGATTTTAAAAAATTATTTGAGGAAAAATCAATTAGATCAAAAAAAAATTTTTCTTTTTCAACTCCAAATAGATTAGTTCTAGTTTTTGAAGGCCTAGATAAACAAATTAAGATTAAATCTAAAGAGATTAGGGGCCCTAAAACTAGCGCTCCTGAACAAGCGTTGGAGGGTTTTTTGAGATCAAACAAAATTAACAAAAAGGATTTATTTAAAAAAAAAACCGAAAAGGATGAATTTTATTTTTACAAAACTGTAGCAACCTCATTAAAAACACATGATTTACTCACTGAATTCATTCCAAAAATTTTGAGTAACTATCAATGGAAAAAATCAATGAAATGGGGCGAATTTGATTTAAATTGGGGAAGACCATTAAAATCAATTTTATCAATATTTGATAAAAAAATTGTAAGTTTTAAATTTCATCATTTAGCTTCCTCTAATTTGACTTTTTTAGATAAAGATTTTGAGGAAAAAAAAAGATCTTTTGAAAATTTTAAGAAATATGAAAAATTTTTTGAAGATAATGGAGTTATTATAAATCAAAATAAAAGATTAAAAATAATCAATAAATCTTTTTTAAAGATATTAGGAAAAAAAGGATTAAAAATTAATGAAAATCCCAAATTAATGGATGAGGTTGTAAATTTAGTAGATAGCCCAAATGTTTTATTGTGCAAATTTGATAAAAAATTTTTATCAGTTCCTAAAGAGATTTTGACCTTAACAATGGAGTCTCACCAGAAATATTTTCCAACATTTAATGACAAAAATGAAATTACAAATGAATTTTTAATTGTAACAAATAAAAAAGACAAAAAAGGTCTCATTAAAATAGGTAATGAAAGAGTGGTTGATGCAAGATTAAGTGATGCAGAATTTTTTTGGAATAAAGATAAAACTCAAAATTTAGTAAAAAAGGTTTCAGAATTAAAATCAATGAATTTTTTTAAAGGGCTTGGATCTTATTTCGACAAAGTTCAACGAATGAGAAAAATTGGTGGAATGATTTCAGATGAATTTTTAATTAGTAAAGAGAAAGTAGAATTGTTAGCATCAATTTGTAAGACTGATCTTACTTCTGATCTTGTTGGTGAATTTCCTGAACTTCAGGGACTTATGGGAGGGTACTTTTCTGAATATCAAGGATTTGATAAAGATATTTCATTAGCTATTTCTGAGCAATATTTACCAATTGGGTTCAATTCAATAGTTCCAAAGAAACCATTCAGTGTCACGTTATCAATTACAGATAAGATTGATACATTAGTTGGTTTTTTTGGAATTAATGAGAAACCTACAAGTTCAAAGGATCCATTAGCATTGAGGAGAGTTGCTCTAGGTATAATAAGAACCATTATAGAAAATAGAAAGAATTTGAAAATAAATGATCTTTTGAATTATTCCTCACGCCTTTACGATGACCAGGGATACAATCTTGAAAACAAAGATTTACAAAAAGAATTACAAGATTTTTTAAAAGATAGGTTTAGATACTATCTTAAAGACAAAGAAATACGTTACGATATAATTGAGGCCACTCTATCATCATTTTCATTAAATAATTTATTTTCGTCTTTTGAAAAAGCAAAATGTCTTAATAAGGTAATTAACACCCAAATTGGTATAGACATCAATTCAAGTTATAAAAGAGCATCAAACATTTTAGATCATGAGATGAAAAATAACGAGATTGAAATAAATGATACAACTGATCCTGGTATTTTTAAGAGTGACTTTGAAAAAAACTTATATAAAAAAATTAACGATATTAAAAAATATTATTCTACCATAAACAGTGATGAAAATTGTGAAAAATCATTATCAATTTTAGCTGAAACTAAAAAAGAAGTTTTCGAATTTTTTGATAATGTAAAAGTTAATGAGGATAATGAAACTTTAAGAAAAAATCGTTTGGAACTTATTAATATGTTATGTAAAACGTTTCAAAATTATATAAATTTTCGATTTTTAAAAGCTCATAATGAATAAGTTAATTCTTAATTTTAAGTTTAAAGATTCAAAAAAAATAAAAGATCCCCAAAATTTTTTAGGTGGTAAGGGAGCAAATTTATCTGAAATGGGAAGAATGGGTTTACCAGTACCTCCTGGTTTTACTATCTCAACAAAAGTATGCGAAATTTTTTATAAGGATAAAAAAAAATTAAATTCCAAATTAATTAGCCAAATAAAAAAAGAAATTAAAATAATAGAAAAAGATGTATCAAAAAAATTTGGAGATTTAAAAAATCCTCTTCTTTTATCAGTTCGATCTGGAGCAAGAGTTTCAATGCCAGGTATGATGGATACAATTTTGAATTTAGGACTAAATGACAAAACAGTTGTTGCTTTGGCTAAAAAAACATCTAATGGAAGATTTGCGAAAGATAGCTACAGAAGATTCATCCAGATGTACGGAAATGTAGTCATGGGTGTTGAAAGTTACAATTTTGAGGAATTGATAGAAAATTATAAGTTAACAAAAGGTGTATTGCTTGATACGGATCTCGATGAAGAGGATTGGGATGGTTTAATAAATGATTTTAAGAATGTAGTTAAAGAAAAGACTAGTAAAGATTTTCCTCAAGATGTTTATCATCAATTATTCGGGGCAATAAGTGCTGTATTTTTATCTTGGGAGAGCAAAAGAGCGAGAGTTTACAGAAAGTTGAATCAAATTCCTTCTGAATGGGGAACAGCTGTTAATGTTCAATCTATGGTTTTTGGAAATATGGGTAATGATTGTGCAACAGGAGTTGTCTTCACTAGAAACCCTTCAGATGGGTCAAATGATATTTATGGAGAATATTTGATTAATGCTCAAGGAGAAGATGTTGTAGCTGGAACAAGAACTCCACAGTACATTACAAAGAAGGCGAGAAAAGAGGCAAAAGTTGATGACGCATCTATGGAAGAGTCGATGCCAGAAGTATATCACGAATTATATAAAATTTTAAAAAAACTAGAGAAACATTATAAGGATATGCAAGATGTGGAATTTACTGTTGAAAGTAATAAACTTTGGATATTACAAACTCGATCTGGAAAAAGAACATCAAAATCAGCAGTAAAAATTGCTGTTGATATGGTTAGAGAAAAGTTAATCAATAAAAATGATGCTGTTTTAAGAGTTGATCCCAACTCTTTAGACACGCTTTTGCACCCTACTTTAGATGAGAAAAGTTCAATCAAAGTTATAGCAAACGGTCTACCGGCGTCTCCAGGTGCAGTAAGTGGAAAAGTAGTTTTCAGCTCAGAGGAGGCTGAAAGATTAAATGATATGATGCAAGATACAATTTTAGTTAGAGTTGAAACTTCTCCAGAAGATATTCAAGGAATGCATGCTGCGAAGGGAATTTTAACTTCAAGAGGAGGTATGACTAGTCATGCTGCAGTTGTAGCTAGGGGAATGGGAAGACCTTGTGTTTCTGGTTCAAGTGAAATTGAAATTAATTACGATAAAAAAGTCTTTAAAACATCCTCGGCTGAGATCAAAGAAGGTGAAACAATTACTATTGACGGTTCTACGGGAAGAATAATTTTAGGTACAGTTCCAACTATAAAACCTGAGATATCAGGAGATTTTTCAAAATTGATGAGCTGGGCTGATAAAATTAGAAAACTTAAAGTACGAACTAACTCTGAGACTCCTCTAGACACTAAAACAGCCAGAGATTTTGGTGCGGAGGGAATTGGACTTTGTAGGACCGAACATATGTTTTTTGATGAGGAAAGAATTTTGTCAGTACGAGAAATGATTTTATCAAAAACGCTAGATGATAGATCTAACGCTTTAAAAAAGATTCTACCGCATCAAAAAAAAGATTTTATGGAGATATTTAAGATTATGCATGGTCTTCCAGTTACAGTAAGATTATTAGATCCACCATTACATGAATTTTTACCGAAATCTGATAAAGAAATTTCTGAAGTAGCTAATGTTGTTGGATCAGATAAAAAAGATATTGAAAGCAGGATTGAGGAACTTCATGAACAAAATCCAATGTTAGGACATAGAGGTTGTAGACTTGGCATTTCATTTCCTGAAATTTATGAGATGCAATGTAGAGCGATATTCGAGGCTCTTGCAGACTTAAAAAAAAACAAACAAAAATTTGCTTTTCCTGAGATAATGATTCCTTTAGTTTCTACTGAAGCCGAGATTAAAATAATGAAAGATTTAGTAATCAATACTGCAAGAAAAGTTCAAAAAGAAAATAAAACAAAAATTGAATTTCTTGTGGGTACAATGATTGAGTTACCTAGAGCAGCAATTAAGGCTGATGATATTGCGAAACATGCTGAATTCTTTAGTTTTGGCACAAATGATTTAACACAAACAACTTTTGGAATAAGTAGAGACGATAGCGGTAAATTTTTAAATGATTATATAGATAATAAGATTTTTACTATTGATCCGTTTGTATCCATTGATGACGGAGTGAAAGATTTAGTCGAAATAGCGGTTTCTAAAGGAAAAAAACAAAATAAAAAAATTAAGTTAGGTATATGTGGTGAACATGGTGGTGATCCAAGGAGTATTAAATTTTGTTCAAAAGTTGGGCTTAATTATGTTTCCTGTTCACCTTATAGAGTTCCAATAGCTAGATTAGCAGCGGCACAGGCTGAGCTCATGAAAAATAAAAATTAAAAAAATCAAATAATCTAGATTTCTAGTTTGAAATCTATAGCTGGGGCACTCTGAGTAATGCTCCCAATTGAAATTCTATCTACCCCGGTCATAGCAACAGATTTTACAGTTTTAAGATTTATATTCCCTGAAGCTTCTGTCTCGTAATATTTTTTAACAAGTTTTACACCTGCTCTAAGATTTTTAATACTCATATTATCAAACAAAATAGTATTAAATTTAAGACCAATAATCTTTTTCAGTTGCTTTAAATTATCAACTTCAACGGTAATTTTTTTTCCTTTTTTATTTTTTATTGCCAATAAAACTAATTCTTTTATATCATAACTAGCGATATGATTATCTTTAATCAAAAATTCATCACTTAAATTAAATCTATGATTTGTACCGCCTCCCAATTTAACTGCGTATTTTTGAATAACTCTATAATTTGGTAAAGTTTTTCTGGTACAGCAAATTTTGCATTTTTTTCCAGCTAGTTTTACAAATTGATTTGTTTTTGTAGCTATTCCAGAAATATGAGATAAAAAATTTAAAGCAACCCTTTCTGCAATCATTATAGAATTAGCTTTACCTTTAATTACTGCTATTACAGAATTTTTTTTGACTTTGGACCCATCTTTTTTTTTTAATATAAACTTAACTTTTTTGTCAACTTGCTTAAAAGACTGTTTTACAAAAAGTAAACCTGCAACGACTGCTTTTTGATTAGAAATTATTTTTGCCTCAATAATTTTGTTATTATTTAGGAGGTTAGATGTTATGTCTCCATAAGGATACAAATCTTCAGTTAGAGCAAGTTTTACTCTATCTTTAATAAAAGTTTCACTTAATTTAATTTTTGACACAAAGTGTTATCTACCAATAGCAACCATTTTTTCTACTGACAATCTAGCTTTATCAATTGTTTCTTGGTCCATGAAAATTTCACCAGTTTCATTCTCTAAACAGTCTAAAATTTTTGGCAAAGTGATTTTTTTCATATGCGGACACATATTGCATGGTCTTATAAATTCAACGTTTGGATTTTCAACCTGAATGTTATCACTCATTGAACATTCAGTTACCATCATTACTTTTTTAGGTTGATTATTTTTAACATAATTAATCATTCCTGATGTTGATCCTGCAAAATCACTTGCTTTAATAACTTCTGGTGGACACTCTGGATGTGCAATTATTTTAATTCCAGGATTATTTTTCCTTATACTCTTAATCTCATTTTCGTTGAATTGATCATGAACAATACAAATTCCTTTCCATGAGATAATTTCAACATCGGTTTGTGAGGCAACATATTTTGCTAAATAGTCGTCAGGTAAAAAAATAACTTTTTTCACACCTAATGATTTAACAATTTTAACTGCATTAGCAGATGTACAACACACATCTGTTTCAGCTTTTACATCAGCAGATGTATTTACATACGAGACAACAGGAACTCCTGGATATTTTTCTTTTAACAATCTGACATCTTTACCCGTTATTGACGAGGATAATGAACAACCTGCTTTCATGTCTGGTAATAAAACCTTTTTATTTGGACTCATTAATTTCGCAGTCTCAGCCATAAAGTGAACTCCAGCCATAACAATTATATCTGCTGAAGTTTTTGATGCTTCAACAGCAAGGGCTAAAGAGTCTGCAGAAAAATCCGCAATACCGTGATAAATTTCTGGAGTTTGATAATTATGAGCAAGTATTACTGCATTTTTCTCTTTTTTTAATTTATTAATTTTATGAATATAAGGAGCATGTATTGCCCATTCAATCTCAGGCATAACCTTTGAAATTTTCTTATAAATTGGATCAGTTGCCAATTTTACTTTTTGATTAAATTCCATAAACAAAATTTATCAATTTGAAACCTACTTGTCATTGATTTAATGTGGGTCATATTTGCGGCCATGCTGAAATTGGTAGACAGGCACGGTTGAGGGCCGTGTGGACCTAGTCCATGAGAGTTCGAGTCTCTCTGGCCGCACCAGAAAATTAAATCTTTAGCCATTCAGGTATAAATATTTTAAATGATCCATTTTTACTTTTTAAAGTAAGGTCTTTATTAAAATTTTCATTAGAAAATTTTATCAAAGCAAACGGATACTCTTCGTTTATCAAAATTTTTCCAATTTCAATTTGATTACAATATACCGTTTCATCTTCATCAAGCTTTCCATCAATTATCTCAACCGGCAATAACCTCTTAGAAAGTTTATTTTTAAGTTTAATTCTAGCAGTATTTTCTTGTCCTACGTAACATCCTTTTTTAAAATCAATACCATTTAGTTCTTCGAAATTACATTCAATACCGAATAATTTATTTTTTAGTTTATTTAAATTCTTTGGAACAATCCCAAGCTTATGACTTTGATGATAATAGTCCTCAATTTTATCATCTTTTAATTCAAGTTTTTTAAGAGACAAATAAAGCTTTTCTAAATTAATAATTAATCTAGCACCTAAATTTTTATTTCTTGGATCAAGAACTATTGGATCTTCTCTATATCTCATAGTAAAACCAAGAATATCTTTTGAGCCATCTATTGATAAATATTTTTCATAACCAAAACTTGCAACAACAAATTCATTGCTAAGATTAAGGATTTCTACTTTTGATCTTATTTTATATAAATTTAACTGTTTCAATATTTCCTCAGATTGAGACTTTTCACAATCAATAAAAAAACCTGACTTATGCTTTACAACAATAAATTCATAAAGAAACTTGCCTTGAGGGGTTAATAATGAAGCAAAACAACTTGAATTGTTGGTTACTTTATTAATGTCGTTACTGATTAAATTTTGCAAGAAGTCTCTAGCGTCCTGGCCATTTACATAAAGTATGGCTCTATCTTTTAATATATAAACGCTATTATTCATATTTGATTGCTCGTAAAATTTAATATAATAACTTTTTTCATAAATGTTAGATCTAATAATCAAAAATGGGCAATGTTATATCAATGGAAAACTAGAGGATAATGATATTGCTGTTAAAGATGGTAAAATATTAAAAATTGGTCAAATATCAGAAGAGGCAAAAGAAGTCTATGATGCTAAAAATAAAATTACCTTACCTGGCTGTATAGATACTCAGACCCATTTCAGGGAACCGGGTTCTACAGACACAGAGGATCTTCACTCTGGAAGTAGAGCAGCAGTAGCTGGAGGAATTACAGCAGTATTTGAAATGCCGAACACCAACCCTCCAACCTCAAACTTAAAAGAATTTCAAAGAAAATTGGATCTTGCAAAAAACAGAATGTATTGCAATTATGCTTTCTATTTCGGTGCAACAGCAGGTAACATTAGTCAACTCGCTGAGTTAAAAAATTTAGAGGGCTGTTGTGGTATCAAATTGTTTGTAGGTTCCTCAACAGGTAATCTTTTGGTAGCACTAGAGGAGGATATTGATAAAGTTTTTCAAAATAGTTCAAAGGTAGTAGCAGTCCACTCAGAGGATGAAGAAATCTTAAACAAGAATAAAAAATTGATTAAAAATGGTGATGTGCACTCCCATCCTGTTTGGAGAAGTGAGGAATGTGCAATTTCTTCGACAAGAAGAATAGTTAGACTTGCAAAAAAATATAATAAGAAAGCGCATGTACTTCATATTACTACTAAACAAGAAGTAGATTTTTTATCTCAACATAAAGGTAATATTACTTTTGAAATTACGCCACAACACTTAACAATTTATGCACCTGATTGTTACGATAGGCTTGGAACTTACGCACAGATGAACCCACCTATCAGAGACAAGTCTCACTATGATCGATTGTGGTATGCAGTAAGAAATAATTTAAATGATACAATTGGCTCAGATCACGCACCACATCTAAAAGAAAATAAAGACAAAGAATATCCTAATTCTCCATCAGGTATGCCGGGTGTTCAAACGCTTATGCCTGTAATGTTAGATCATGTTAATCATGGAAAATTATCACTCAATCAATTAATAAATCTGGTATGCGAAAATCCAATAAAAATATTTGGGATACAGAACAAAGGATTCATTAAAGAGGGATTTGATGCTGACTTTACTATTGTTGATATGAACAAGAAAATAACAATTAAAAATGAAAATATAGAAAGTAAATGTGGATGGTCACCTTTTAATGATGTTGAGTTTAAAGGAACACCTGTTGCAACAATAATTTCTGGTAAAATAAAGATGAAGGATGGAAAGATTTTAGGTGAGCCTGAGGGCACCCCTTTAAAATTTAGTTAATTTTTACAGTAAAACTATTAACTAGTATAACACCAATAACTATAAGGAATAATCCAGCAATAGCTTGCCAAGCCAAAGTTTGTTTAAAAAAGAAATATCCAAGTAAAGCTATTGTAAATACTCCAAGTCCGCTCCAAGTGGCATAAACAATTGCTATTGGTAGTTTATCCATAACAAAAGTCATCAAATAGAAAGACACCAAATAGAATATTGTTAGACAAACAGTTGGAATAATCTTGGTAAAATTTTGTGAAACTGGCAACAACATAGTTCCTGCTACTTCACACAATATAGCAATAAGTAAAAAAGAATATGTTTTAACCATTATTAAGTATTTTATTATCAATCAAGTCTTGTTTGATCTCATCAAGAATTGCCGGATCATCAATTGTTGGAGGCATTTTATATTCAACACTATCAGCAATTTTTCTAATTGTTCCTCTTAAGATTTTTCCAGATCTTGTTTTAGGAAGTCTTTTAATAACAATTGCAACTTTAAATGCAGCCACAGGACCAATTTTATCTCTAACCATTTGAATACATTCTTTGGAAATTGTCTCGTTATCTTTATCAACTCCAGCTTTTAAAACTATTAATCCAATTGGTAATTGTCCTTTTAATTTATCTGCAATACCAAGAACTGCACACTCAGCTACTGATTGATGCTCTGACAAAACTTCTTCAATAGCACCAGTTGACAATCTATGGCCAGCAACATTTATGATGTCATCAGTTCTAGACATAATCCAGATATAGCCATCCTCATCAATATGACCTGCATCATAAGTTTGATAATAACCATCGTAGTTTGACATATAATTTTCTTTGTATCTTTGATCTGCATTCCAAAGAGTTGGAAATGTACCAGGAGGTAAGGGCAATTTAACTACAATATCTCCCATTTCGTTTGGTTTAGCTAAAGATTGATCTGACTTAATAATTTTTACATCATATCCTGGCACTGCTTTACAGGCTGAACCATATTTTGTTTTCATCATTTCAATTCCTGTGCAATTTGAGCTTATTGCCCAACTTGTTTCAGTTTGCCACCAATGGTCTATTACTGGAACTTTTAATAAATTTTCTGCCCATTTGATTGTATCGGGATCTGCTCTTTCTCCTGCAAGAAATAAACTTTCAAAACTACTCAAATCGTATTTAGAGAAGAATTTTCCATCAGGATCTTCTTTTTTAATTGCTCTAAATGCAGTTGGTGCGGTAAATAAAGATTTTACTTTATAATCAGAAATGATTTTCCAGAAAGCCCCTGCATCAGGTGTGCCTACAGGTTTACCCTCAAACAAAACTGTTGTGCACCCTTTAAATAAAGGAGCGTAAACAATGTAAGAGTGACCTACAATCCAACCAATATCACTAGCTGACCACCAAATATCTCCTTCATCAATGTTGTAGATATTTTTCATTGTCCATTTCAAAGCTACTATGTGACCTCCAATATCTCTTACAATTCCTTTGGGTGTTCCTGTTGTGCCTGAGGTATAAAGTATGTAAGCAAACTCATTTGAATTCATCTTTACACATTCAGTATCTTTTGCATCAGCTAGTGCCTCGTCCCAACTAATTTCAGTGGGTGCATTTAATTTAGCCTCATGACCTTTTCTTTGAAATAAAATCATCTTACTTATCTTATGACTTGCTAGTTTGACTGCTTCATCTACTAATGGCTTGTATTCAACCGTCCTACCTGGCTCAAAACCACATGATGCTGTGACTAGAATTTTAGCTTTGCTGTCATCTATTCTGCTTGCAAGTTCATTTGATGCAAATCCTCCAAAAACAACCGAGTGTATTGCTCCAATTCTTCCACAAGCAAGCATTGCAATGACTGCTTCAGGGATCATTGGCATATAAATTATAACTCTATCACCCTTACCAACGCCTTGATTTTTTAAAGCACCGGCAAATTTAGAAACTTTTGATCTTAATTCCTCATATGTTAGCTTACTTTTGTTACCTGTGATGGGACTATCATAAATTAGTGCGGTTTTTTTACCTTGACCCTTATCAATGTGAATATCTAATGCATTGTAGCAAGTGTTTGTAACTCCGTCCTCAAACCATTTGTAGAAAGGAGGGTTTGACTTGTTTAAAATTTTTGTGGGTTTTTTAAACCAAAATATATCGTCAGATGCCTCTCTCCAGAAATTCTCTGGATCTTCAATTGATTTTCTATAAATTTCCTTGAATTTATCTGACATAGTTAAAGTTGATTCGTTAGTTAATTTATTGTGGTTTTTAAATCACAAATTGTATTTAATTTTAAAAAACGAGTAAAATCAATGTAAATTAATGACAATTATGTCTTCTATTAAGTGATTTTATTTGGTATTTAACCACAACTTTTGCTTAGGGAAGCCTAAGCTTAGTTTATATAAACTAAAGTAAAAACTAACTAAAGAGGGAGTTTTTTATGAAAAAACTTAAACTGTTTGCTCTAGCAGCGCTAGCCCTAGTGGGTTATGCAGGTGTTGCTAACGCAGCAGACGCAACGATGTTAGCTCAGGATGACTTTGTTGGAATATCTTTTTGGATAATTTCAATGGGTATGTTAGCGGCTACAGCTTTCTTCTTCATGGAGAGAGGTACTGTTAACCCTGCGTGGAAAACATCAGTAACTGTTGCAGGTCTTGTAACTGGTATTGCTTTCATTCACTATATGTACATGAGAGAAGTATGGGTTGCTACAGGTGACTCACCAACAGTATACAGATATATTGACTGGTTAATTACTGTGCCATTACAGATGGTAGAATTCTACTTAATTCTAGTAGCAGTAAGAAAAGCAAATTCTGGAATGTTCTGGAGATTGTTAATCGGTTCATTAGTAATGTTAATCGGAGGATACTTAGGAGAAGCTGGATACATCAATGCTACACTTGGTTTTGTAATCGGTATGGCTGGATGGATTTACATTCTATATGAAATATTCTCTGGTGAAGCTGGAAGAGCTGCTGCTAAAAGCGGTAACAAAGCTCTAGTAACTGCGTTCGGTGCAATGAGAATGATTGTAACTGTAGGTTGGGCTATTTATCCATTAGGTTATGTATTTGGTTACCTAACAGGTGGTGTAGATGCTAACTCATTAAACGTTGTTTACAACTTAGCTGACTTCATTAACAAAATTGCATTCGGTCTAGTAATCTGGGCTGCTGCAATGAGTTCTGGAGCTGGTGCAAGAAGCAGATAATTACTAAGTAATTAAAATAATTTTAGGGCGAGTATGTTTTTACATACTTGCCCTATTTTTTTTGATCCCTATATTCAATTAAATGGCAAAAATAACATACATAACTTCTGATAATCAAACTCATACAGTTGAGGTGCAAAATGGTCTTACTGTTATGGAGGGAGCTGTTCAAAATGATATTCCTGGTATCGATGCAGATTGTGGTGGAGGGATGGCGTGTGCAACCTGCCATGTTTATGTCAAAGAAGATTGGTTTAATAAAATTCCAAAAAAAGAAGATGGAGAAGATGATATGTTAGATATGGCATTTGAACCAAAAACAAATAGTAGGCTAAGTTGTCAAATAATTGTTTCAGATGAATTAGATGGACTTGAAGTAAACATACCATCCAAACAAGCTTAAATGAAAAAAACTGATGCATTAATTATTGGAGCAGGTCCAACAGGACTCTTTACTGCTCATCAATTAAAATTAATTGGATTAGATTGTGAAATAGTTGATAATTTAGATAAAGTTGGAGGGCAATGTATTGAACTTTATCCTGATAAGCCAATTTATGATATACCTGCAGTGCCCGAATGTACAGGCGAAGAACTTACTAATAATTTATTAAATCAATTAAAACCTTTTGATATCAAATTTCATTTAAGTGAAAGAGTCGAAGAAGTTAAAAAAGAAGATAATGATTGGTTAGTAAAAACTAGCGGCGGGAATTCTTTTTTGACACCAAATGTAATTATTGCAGGTGGTGTCGGATCATTTGAACCTAGAAAATTTTCACCAAAAGAGTGTGAAAAATTTGAAAATAAATCGTTGTTTTATTCAGTAAAAGATAAAAACATATTCAAAGGAAAAACAGTTTCAATTTTCGGAGGTGGAGATAGTGCATTAGATTGGGCCATTGAGCTATCAAAAGAATCTAAAGTTAACTTGATACACAGACGAGATGAATTTAGAGGTGCACAAGCTACTGTTGATAAAATGCACGCATTAGTAAAAGACGGTAAAATTAATCTTTTTACTAAATATCAAATGGCAAATGTTCATGGAGAACAAACTCTAGAGAGCATTGATATCAAACATGATAATGATGAAATAAAAAACTTAAAGACTGAACATGTTTTAGGTTTTTTTGGTCTTATTATGCAACTAGGACCAATTGCTAATTGGGGACTTAATCTGAATAAAAAAACTATAGAGGTAGATACTGAAAAATTTGAAACTAATCAAAAAGGTATTTATGCAGTGGGTGATATCTGTAATTATCCTGGTAAATTAAAACTAATCTTGTCAGGTTTCCATGAAGGAGCTTTAGCAGCAAGAGCATGTTTCAAATTAGCAAGACCTGATGAAAAATATAGATTTGAATTCACAACAACCTCAACAAACTTATTGAAAAGACTTGGAAAAAAAGAGTGATAGATCTTTACTCAGCTAATACCCCTAATGGCAAAAAAATTAGTATTATGCTTGAGGAAATTGGATTTGACTACAAAGTAATCAAAGTTGATATTAATAATGGTGAACAATTTAAAGACGAATTCAAAAAAATAAGTCCTTTAAGTAAAATTCCAGTAATTATTGATCACAAAAATAAAAAAACTGTTTTTGAGTCTGGAGCAATCCTGATTTATTTAGCCGAGTTAAGTGGAAAATTTTATAATTCTGAAGAAAGATTAGAAATTAATCAGTGGTTGATGGCTCAAATGGGTTATGTTGGTCCAATGTTAGGACAACATCACCAATTTCATCATTATAATCCTGGAAAAAGTAAATTTGGAGAAGACAGATATTTTAAAATTTCTAAACGAATTTATAAGGAATTAGATGAGAGATTATCACAATCAAAATATTTATCAGGCAGCAACTATACAATTGCAGATATTGGCACGTTTCCCTGGATAGCAAGACATGAGTGGCATGATATTGGTCTTAAAAATTATAAAAATCTTACTAGATGGTACGAGGAAATTTCTAAAAGAGACGGTGTAAAAAAAGGGTTTGCGTTTATGGATAATAAAGAGTTTCCACCCAAACCATATTAGTTCATTGAACTAAGCAACCTGAACAAAGATGCAAAAATTCCATGGCCTGAAACCTCTATGGCAAGAACAATGATAATTATCAAAAGTATTTTTGTATCCATTAACTAAATACAATAAATAACAATATTATCCAAAACAAACCATAATAGTAATATATATACTTTTTAGTGAAATAATAAGTTACTGGATTATGAACTTTTTTGGTTTTTTTCTTTTTTTTAGTCATCTGCGTGAACCTTTTCATCCTTTTCATGTTTTTCCTGTGCAGCAATAGTATACTTTGCAACTGGTCTTGCCATAAGTCTTTTTAACCCTATAGGTTCAGCAGTATCAAGACAATAACCGTAAGTGTCATCTTTAATTCTTGTTAAAGCTTTATCGATTTCAGATATCAATTTTATTTGCCTGTTGATTGCTTTCATCTCTACATTTTTATCAGTATATGAACTAGCTTGATCAACAATATCTGCCGAAATGCTATTATCATCCATACTACCATTATAGAGAGCCTCATTATTTGCTTTAACTAATTCTTTTCTCCATTCCTGAAGTTTCATTCTAAAAAATACTTTATGTTTTTCACACATATATTTTTCACTATCCTTTGGAATATAATTTTTTGAAATTTTAATCGGAGCTTTAACAATGTCTTTTGGCTTACTAATGACTTTTGATTTAGGTTTATTCTTAGTTTTGCTTTTAATTTTTGAGGTCTTTTTTTTTACTTTGCTTGTTTTAGGCATTGTTTAATTTTGAATTCGAGGGAGTATATTCAGCAAAATAGGGGTGTCAAGTAACGTTAATTATTGTAATTATTTACTTATGAATGTTTTAAATAGAAATATAAATAATATATTTTTAATTTTCCTTTTTTCTCATTTAATAATTTGGACAATAATTCCATCTTTAACAAATAAGAATTTACCCTTAGATACTATTGAAGCTTTAGCATGGGGAAGCAACTTAGATTGGGGATTTAATAAGCATCCGCCGATGAGTGCTTTTTTTTCGGAGATTTTTTTTCAAATCTTTGGTTCTCAGGATTGGGCTTATTATCTCTTAAGCCAGATATTTGTTCTGATTGCTTTTTATTATGTTTTTAAATTTGCAAATGAAATTTTAGAGAATATTAAATTAGCTTTGTTATCGGTATTTTTATTAGTTTCAATCTATTTTTATAATTTTACCACTCCAGAATTTAATGTGAATGTCTGTCAGCTTCCGTTTTGGTCTTTAGTGGTTTATTTTTCTTGGAAAATTTATTCCTCTAAAGAAATAAAATTTTCTGATTGTTTTTTAGTTGGGTTATTTGGAGCATTGGGTTTTCTCTCTAAATATTTATTTTTATATTTACTGGCATCTATTTTCTTATTATTTTTTTATTTAATTTTTTTTCAAAAGAGGAAAAAATTTGATTTTAAATACTTTGTTATCATTGAGGTATTCTTAGTTTTATTAGTCCCACATTTTATTTGGCTTTATCAAAATGATTTTATTACGATACTATATGGTATTAAAAGAACAGGCTTGGAAGAATCTGATATTTTCAATCATATTTATTATCCTATAATGTTCCTGATTAAACAATTAGGGATACTCGTACCATTTTTCTTCTTAATTTTTCTTTTATTAAAAAAGATTAAATTTAAACTTAATTTTAAAGATAAAAAATTATTTTTTTTAATCACAATAAGTATTTTACCAATTTTATTGATGCTTCTGACATCTATAATCACAGGATCAAAAGTAAGGACAATGTGGATGACGCCGTTCTATTTATTTTTTGGAGTTCTTTTTATTTATATATTTAAGCTTCAAATAAATTTTAAAAAAATAAATACTTTTTTGTATAGTTTTTTATTTTTATTTTTCTTATCTCCAGCTCTTTACTCGTATGTATCTATTTCTCAAACCGAAAAACGAACAGATTATCCAGGTAAAGAAATTGCAAATAAAACCCAAAAAATATGGAGTCAAGATTTTGAAAAAGAGATACAATTTGTAACTGGAGATGAATGGAAAGCAGGGAATCTTTCTTATCATCTTAAATCGAGACCAGTATGGGAAGGGTTTTCAATTGATGAAATATTAAAGAAATCATCACAATTTATTTGTATAGATGAAATATGTTTGGGAAGGTATTAGATAAAACGAATGAAAATAAAAATCTTAATTCCTGTTTATAATGACTGGAAATCAGTTTTTAAAGTATTGGATGAGATAAATAATTTAGATTTAAATATCAAATTTAAAATCTCTGTAATAATTATAAATGATGCATCCAACCATGATCTTCCAGATTTAGAAAATAATTTAGAAAACATAGACTCAATCAAAGTTATAAATATGAATATTAATCAGGGTCACACTCG
>QCOL01000006.1 GCA_003212925.1 Pelagibacteraceae bacterium AG-430-P08
AGAGAAGAGGATGATGATTAAGTAATGGAAAAATTAATTTTTTTTGGATTGGTAATTCCTATTTTATTCTTTGTTTTATATTTAGGGACGAGAGCTATCATGAGTGGTGTTAGTGCTAAACAAGCTAACCAAGCTAACAAAGATGAAAGTGAAACAAATGAAAATAATGAGGAGTTAAACACTGATAAATCTTTGAGTAATGAGTTAGAAAAATTGAATGCACTAAGAGAAAGCGGTGTATTAACTCAAGAAGAGTTTGAAAAAGCAAAGAATAAATTATTAAATAATTAAGTTGCTCTTGTTAAAAGCAATAAAGTTGCACCAGCTATAAATATCAAAATACCTAAAATCTCAATAAAAGTTATTTTTTCTTTAAAAAGATATTTTGATGAGATGTAACTAAAAAATATTTCAATTTGACCAACAGCTCTAACAAATGATGCTTGTATCAAAGTGAAAGCAAAAAACCAAGATAGTGTTGCTAAAAAACCAGCTAGTCCAGTCAAGCATATTTCAAATTTATTATCAAAAAATTTTTTGAATTCCGATTTTTCAAAAATTATCAGATATGCAGTAATGATTATAGTTTGAATTACTAAAGCAAAAAAAACTGTAGTAAGTGCTTTATCAAAATTAGAGGAAAAATTTTCTAGTGCTAGTGCAGCTGCCCTAAAATATACAACACTGAGACCCAGTAAAAGTCCTGCTCCCAATCCAATAAGTGTTACCTTTGAAAAAAAATTTTTAAAAAATAATTTATAATCTTTGATCGAAATAATAATAACCCCAAGTGTTGCAATTATTATTCCAAAAACACCAAGCAAATTTAATTTATCTTTTAATATGATATATTCAAAGATCGCAATTTGAATAACTTCCGTTTTGCTAAGTGAAGTACCGACAACAAAATTCGAAAATCTAAAAAGGTATAATAACGTTATTGTAAAAGTAACTTGTAAAATAGATCCTAAAAAAGTGAAAAAAATAAAGTTAGTTTGATTAATAATATCTGAAACGATATTAAAGTCATGAAAAAGAAAAAATAATATAAATGCAAAGGGTAAAGCAAAAGCAAATCTTACATAAGTAGATGCTACCAATGATAAATTTTTATTTAATTTTTTCTGTAAAGAAGTTCTTAGATTTTGAAAAAAAGCTGCTAAAATTGTAAAAACGACCCAATTCATAAATTTATTTAGATATAATCTTTTATTCGAATTAAGTGGTTACTTATATCTAAAAAACTAGTTTTTCTCCATCAGCCAGAGAGCTTCTTCTCCTAAAAAGTAAATTTTTCCGTTATCTGGATGGACTTGTATATCTCTTATTCTTCCAATTTTATTTTTAAATATGATTTCCTCTTTTACATTAGATAAGTCGTCAAATATTAATTTTCTCAAGGATTTATCTTTAAGTGAAGTAATTAAAGCATGTCCATTCCATTCACTAAACTCTTTACCTTTGTAAATTGTTATCGCACTTGTTGCTATGGATGGAACCCAATATTGTATCGCTTTTGTAAAACCTGGCTTCCATTTAGGACCGATAGGAATACCTGAATAGTTTGTCCCTCCCCAACCTAAAATTTTCCATCCATAATTTTCACCTTTCTTTGCTTCACCAAACCAATCTCCTCCTCTTGCTCCATGATTACTCATATAAATTTTTTCATCAAATGGTGATAAAGTTAGACCTTGAGGATTTCTAATACCTATTTGATAAATTTCAGGCAACCAATCTGATTTACCCTGAAATTTTGGATTATCTTTTGGGATACTTCCATCAATATTTATTCTAATGATACTACCAGGATGCTTTGTAGGATCTTGTGCAATCATACCTTGACCTCGTTCACCAGCAGACGCAAAAAGATACCCGTCTTTGATCGCCAACCTTGATCCAAAGTGATATCCTGAGTCTATAGGTGGATTAGCTTGAAAAATATTTTTAAATATTAAATCTTTTTCATTAAATTTCGATTTTGCTATTGAAGTACTAGTTTTCCAATTTCCTCTATTTTCGGTATAAGAAATATAGACAAAATCATCTTTATAAAGAATATCTAATAAACCACCCTGTCCATGTTCTATATAATTAAGATTGTGATTTAATGAAGAAATTTTTTTAGAATTAAGGTCTATTAATTTAATTTCTCCACTTTTTTCGGTAATTAATAATTCTGTATCATTAATAAAAGTAGATCCCCATGGACCTTTTAAATTTACAATCTTCTTAAATCTTAAATTATCAGCGAATGAATAATTTATAAAAAGTGTAAACAAAAAAATTGTAACAAGCGTTTTTTTCACTTTAAGAAAGTTTTGATCTACCACCATCAACAGCAATGATTTGACCTGTAACCCAAGAACTGTCGTCAGTAATAAGAAATTTTGCAAGAGAGGCAGAGTCCTTACCTTCACCTAATCTTTTTAAAGGATGGGCTTTTGCTATACCATCTGCCAATGCTTTATTTTTTAACATTGGCTCAGCAATTTTTGAGTTAGTCAAACTAGGTGCAATACAGTTTACCCTAATATTAGGAGCAAATTCTGCTGCTAAAGAAACAGTTAAACCCTCTACAGCAGCTTTTGTAGAAGCAATTATAGCGTGATTTGTAAAACCTCTTTGAGCTGCAACTGTAGAAAATAAAACTACTGAACCTTTATTTTTTTTTAAACTATCTTGGTATTCTTTTATAACTTCTACCGCTGAATATAAATTTAATTTCATACACTTATTAAAATCTTGCTCATTGACCATTCTCAAAGGTTTTAAATCAATCGAACCTACACAGTAGGCAATTCCTTTTACATCAGAAATATCATTTTTAACCTTTTCCACAAATCCATCCTGCAAAACATCAGCTATTGTAAAACTACAACTTAATTTCTCAGAAATATTTTTTGTTTCATTTTCATTTCTGCCGACTAAATGAACTGAATTTCCCGAATTTACTAATTGTTCAGCTAAACTAGATCCGATTGAACCTGTCGCACCAAGAATAAGATATTTTTCTGACATAAAAATTTTTATTAGTTATATTTAATTATGAAGTTATTTTTTATACTGGGCAATCAATTATTTCCATCAAAATACTTGGATCGCTTCAAAAAAGACCACCTAATTTTTATGGCAGAGGATTATCAATTATGTACTTATGAAAAACATCATAAAAATAAGATACTTCTCTTTTTGTCATCAATGCGTTCACATTCGGAAAACCTCAGAAAAGATAAGTTTAAATTAGAATATTTTAAAATTGAGGATAAAGAATTTAAAGATGATTATTTAAAAAAATTAAAAAAAGTAATTAATTCAAAAAAAATAAAAGAGATTTCTAGTTTTGAAGTCGAGGATAAATTTTTTGAGAAAAAAATTAATCATTTCGTTAAAAAAGAAAAGATCAAATGGAATATCGTTCAAACTCCGATGTTTTTGAACTCAAGAGACGAATTCAAGCAATATCTTTCAAAATCAAAAAAACCTTTCATGGCAACTTTTTATAAGGAAGTGAGAAAGAAATCTGGAATATTAATGGGTTCTGATGGAAATCCTATTGGAGGCAAATGGAGTTTTGATGAAGATAATAGAAATAAGTTACCAAAAAATATTTCTATTCCAAAGTTTCCTAAAATTAATGAAACAAATCATACTAAAAAATTAAAACCCATTATTGAAAAACTATTTAAAGATCATCCAGGAACAACCGAAAATTTTTGGTTTGCCACAGAGTACAATGATGTGGTCAAATTATTGAATTTTTTTATTAAAGAAAAATCTAATTTATTTGGTGATTATGAAGACGCGGTAGATCAAAAAGATAATATCTTATTTCACAGCGCTTTAAGTCCTTATATCAACCTAGGTTTAATCACACCTGAATTTATTATCAAAAAAGTTTTAGATTTTCATAAGAGTAAAAAAATTAGATTAAATTCTCTAGAAGGTTATGTTCGTCAGGTTATAGGATGGAGAGAATTTATGAGAGGAATTTATCAAAGTTATTCAAATGAAATGGAAACTGGAAATTTTTTCAAACAAAATCGTAAAATGAAAAAGTCATGGTATGACGGAACGACTGGTTTACCTCCACTAGACTACGCAATTAAAAATGCTTTAAATTATGGATGGTCTCATCATATTGAAAGATTAATGATTTTATCAAACATCATGAATCTTTGTGAGATCAAACCAGTGTTTGTTTATAAATGGTTTATGGAGATGTTTGTCGACTCCTCTGATTGGGTTATGGTTCCAAACGTGTATGGTATGGGATTATTTAGCGATGGGGGAATTTTCGCAACTAAACCATACATTTGTGGATCAAGTTATTTTATGAAAATGATGGATTTTAAAAAAGGTGATTGGTGCAATACTATGGACGGACTTTACTGGAGATTTATAGATCGTAATAGAAAATTTTTTTTAAAAAATCCAAGACTTTCAATGATGGTTAGAATTTTTGATAAAATGAAAGTAGATAGAAAAAAAATGATTTTATCTGCAGCTGATAAATTTATTAAACAAAATACAATTTAGTGAAAAAAGAAAATCTTCCCTCTAAAATCTGTATTGTTTGTAAAAGACCTTTTATTTGGCGTAAGAAATGGAAATTGAATTGGGAAAAAGTTAAATATTGCTCAAAAAGATGTTCTAGTAAAAAAGTATGAACCTAGGAAAGTACAAATGGAAAAGTAGAATTTTACTTGTTTCTACAACGAGTTATAAGGATAGAATTTATCTAGAAGCCAAAAAAATATATCAAGATAAAATAAAAGATTTTCATAAAAGATTTGTAAAATTAATTTGTAAAATTAATAAGCAGGAAAAAACATCAATTGATTTAATTGGTTTTGACGGCAAATCCAAAAAGAAGATGAATAAACTTAATTATAAAACAATTTTTAAAATTATAGATAAAATGCCATTAAGTAAAAAAACCAAACCTATAAATTTATCGCTTTATTCGGATTACAATCCTAAAACCACTACTCAAGGTTTGGGGTTTAAAAACAAGGAAAAAGCTCTTTACACAATTAAAATTATTAAAAATCGTCCAATTAAGTATCAGGTGAATGTAATCGCAACAATGCTAGGTAGAGCAAAGAACCATCCTAATAAAACTGTGGATATGGAGGATGCTATAAAAATTTTTAGTAGTTGGATGAAAAAATATAAAAGTAAAAAAAATGAAAATTAAAATAAATAAATATTTAAAAAAAATAGTAGTCTTATTTTTACTACTTACCCCAAACGGTCTATATGCTGATTTCTTTGAGGATATTACAAACCAAATTATTGATAATCCCAAAAGACTTAGTTATGGAGTTTCTGTAACGGACGTAAATCAAGATGGAAATTTTGATTTTGTAGTCACAGGGTTTGGTTATCTTAATTTAGCTTTATCCTACGAAGACGGAAAATTAATTAATATTGTAAAACAAAAAAAATTTACAGATGAGTTTAGAAGAACAATTGGTGTAGCTGCATGCGATATAGATAAAGATGGATACGAAGAAATATATTTTCTTAACACTGATACTTATAGCGGTACAAAAAAATATTCAGATAGACTTATAGATTTAGAAAATAATAATTATATAGATTTATTTGAAATCGAAAAAAACCAGAGAGACCTTAATTTAACAGCAGGCAGATCAGTTGTTTGTGTCGACAGAAAGGGCGATGGAAATTATGGGGTTTATGTAGCAAATTACGGAGGTCCGACCAGATTTTATGAGATTGAAGATGAATTGATTAAAGATAAGGCTCAGAGTTTAAATCTTGATAATATCACTGGTGGTCGAGCAGTCGTAGCTGGACATATTATTTCAGATAAGATTGATGTGTTTGCTGCTAATGAGAGAGGAGCAAATTTTCTTTATGAGAATAACAATGGAATTTTTCAAGATGTAGCATTTGATTACAGAGTAGATGATGAAATCCAAAACGGAAGAGGTACAGCTTTATCAGACATATATTATCGAGGTAGATTAGATATTTTGAGTGGTAATTGGCTTGGGTATCATAGAGCTTGGGTTTTAGAAAATAATCAATTTAAGGACATAGGAAATAAAGATTTTGATAAACCTTCCAGAATAAGAACAATTATTTCTGCAGATTTTGATAACGATGGTTTTGATGAAGTTTTTATGAACAATATAGCAGAACCAAATAAATTATTTCGTATCAAAGATGATGGAAAATTTGAACAGATAAATTTTGAAGTTGGTCTCGAAGCTAATGGGTATGGAACTGGGGCAGCAGTCGCAGATATTGATAATGACGGAGTTTTAGAATTGTTAGTTGCTCGTGGTGAAAGTAAAGAACAACCATTAACTTTGTATAAAGCCAAAGTTAACAAAGAAAATAAATACCTAAGAATTAAACCGTTAAATAAATATGGTGCCCCAGCTAGAGGGGCTACAGTAACATTAATAACTAATAAAAGAAAGCATTCCAAAACTATTGATGCAGGATCTGGTTACTTATGTCAAATGGAGCCTGTGGCACATTATGGAATTAGAAAAAATGAAAAAAATTTTAAAGTAGAGATTAAATGGACCAATGGAACAAGAAAATTATTCAATGTAAGTGAGTTAAATCAAACAATTACCATAAAGCAAAAATGAAAAAATTTTTAAATCTTTCTTTGATTATATTTTTAATATTATTTCAGCTTAAATCGTTTGCTGAAGAAAAAAACTATCACAAGGAGCTTATTACTGATTGGTCAAGAATATTTCCTGATAAAAATAGAAATGCGGCAGGACCTAAGTTTTTTAAATATATTATAGATAAAAAAATCACTTATAAAGATTTTATCGAATTTAACAAATTATACTGTGCAGTTTCTGGATCTTTGATTGATCCAAATAGCGACTCAGAATTTTTATTTGTTGAAGAAACTAAAACCAAAAAAAAAATTTGTGGAAATTATTATAGATGTTGTGTTCCATGTTCATGTGATCTTATGAAGTACTCTGAAACTCAAAAAATGAAATATGAATTTAAAGATGGTTTGAAAGAATTTTATGTTTTAACAATCAAAAATCCTTGCGATAAACAAGATTTCCCAAACAGAGTAAATAAAGATTATTTTTGTGATGGTAAAAAAATTAATAAATCAGAAGTGTATAGTCTTGATGATCGAATAGTTATAGGTTTGCTACATAATGGAAAAAGTTGTGAAAAAGATGAAATAGATTTTGTTAAAAGCCACCAAGTTACTGGAAGGTATTGTGATTTAAGAAACAATACACCTTTAGAAAATTTAGATGCTGGAATGGGTGATATTTTTATAAAATTGGCAAGATAAATTTTATATACTAATCTTAAAAACTTTTATGAGCCAAAAAAGAAAAAAATTAAAAAAGAAAAATCCAATGGCTAAATTATTAAGTTTGCCAATGCTCAGAAATAAAATAGTAAAAAATAAAAAAAAAATTTATAGTAGAAAAAAATTCAAGTTGGAAAACGAGTAAAAAGTATGAATAATAAAATTTTTGAATGGGCTGGAGTTATAACTGCAATACTATATTCATTATTTGTAGCTATGAACATTGGCATAGAATTTTTTGGTTTTTGCTTGTTACTTATTTCTGCAATTTTAATTGGAATTTGGGCTTATAGAGGCGGTCACAGAGGAATATTATTTTTACAATTTTTTTATGCTACAGCAGGTATCATCGGAATGTTTAGGTGGTTTTAATTTAAAGATGATATTATTTTAGGAATATAATTTTTAAAATTAAAAAAACCTTTATTGCAATATTGCCACGAATATTGATCGAGTTTTCTATATAAAAAATCTATTTTTAAATTATTTGAATTTAAATAATCCAGGTTTTCACCGACTGTTGGATATAACGCTATAACTTTTTCGTTTATATTTTTAACCTCACTTATATCTACTACTTCACAATTGATAGTATTATTTTCTAGTCTTTGTTTTTGATCATCTATTAAAAGAGTTTTAAATTTAATAACTTTTTCACTTAGTTTTATAGATCTATTTTCATTTTTATTTGAAATTATGTAAATTTTTTTAAATTTATTATTTTGAAAATCTGTAGTTTCAAATGATAAACTATTTTCAAAAATAAAAAGATTTTCATCATCTATATTTTTATTGCTAAAATCTTGTTTAATTATTGAGTAAGTTTTTTCAGAAATCTTTGGAGGAGCGTTCTCGTTTAATTTGATATCATTAAATCTATTATTAGTGAATTTTTTGATATTCCACTCGCTTGCTAGATAGTGTTTTCCTTGTGTTTGAATTCCAGCTACCCATCTCCAACCAAGAGTGTTAGATGCAGAGTCACCATCGTAAAGATGATGCATAAAAAATTCTGCTCCTAATTGCCAGGGTAATTCTAATGAAAATATCCAGATACTAGCAAACCACATCCTAGTATGATTATGTAAATAATTATTTTCTTTAAGTTCTGTTACCCAGTAATTAAAGCATTCAATATTAGTTTTGCCATTTATTGCATTTTTATAATTTTGGTTATCTTTATATTCTTCTCGAATTTTATTTAACTCTACCAAGTAATCTGTCCAAACGTTTGGTCGTAATTCTAACCAACCCTTCCAATATGTTCGCCATAAAACTTCTTGAATAAATTTTTCATTTTTTGAAAAAGAAAATTTGCTCAGTGATTTTTCAATAACTTCTTTCTCGTTGATAACTCCATGAGTAATATATGGAGATAAACCAGATATATTTGCCCTGTTTTCAGGACCAAAATCAAAATTTCTTAGTTTGGAATATTCAGAAAGATTTTTTTCTACAAAATTATTTAATCTATTTAAGGCCGCAGCCTTTGAGGCTTCAAATTTCATTTTGATTTATTTTGATTTTTTTTTCTTTAAACCAAGCTTGTCGCTATGTCTTAATCTTAAAATAACAATTGCACCAGCAATTAGAACAATGGCAATAGCTTCATAAACTAATGCTGTTGGATCCATTTCTTTACCTTGAAGAATAATAAATCGTGCTAAGGCAGTAATTGCAATTAATAATGGAAGGGTAATACTAATTGATTGTTGGTTCCAAAAAACTCTTACCATTGCCAGCACTTCTAGGTAAAGAAACATTAATAATAAATCAGCTAAAGTTACCGATTTATTCTCAAACATTTTGTACATTTCTATACCGACTGCAATAACTGTGCTTATTAAAATGATAACCATTAAAATAAGCTGTAAATTTTTTGCTATTTTTTCCATTATTTATCTTTACTAAAAGGCAACCATTTTTCAAACACTGATTTTGAAGAACCTTCATAAGGAATTGAATAAGAATATGGATTCGGACTTGTCAATACTTCAATACCTTTTGAAAAAACAAATATAAATACAATCACAAAAACAAGCACCATTATTTTAAAAGGGTCAAAATTTTTTGTTTTAAAAACACTAGCTGAATTTTCTTCTGCTCTGTGAAAATGTTTAAAAGTCATATAAACGGCAAAGATTAAACCAATGTGAGCTAAAAAAAGACCAGTCCAACCAAAAACAAAAGTTGTGTATGAAAAAACGTATAAACTAAAAACTGTGGTCCATATAAAGCTTAAAACTAATAAAATTTGCAACCTTACAGTTTTAGGAAGAGAACGGAGATCATTTTTACTATCATCAAACAAAATATTTGCTGTATCTCTCATCCAATTTTTAAGTGATTCCATGATTGTAAGATATAGCTAAAAATAAATTTAACAAACTATAAATTGTCCTAAAAATTATAAATATCTCAGTTTTTTCTTGTGATAGTTAATAAATCTTTCAACATTAGATTTATTAAATGTTTTATTTTCTTCAAAAGAAACTTTTTTCATTGAGTATGCATTACTTTTTGTAATTCTAGATTCAATAGTAATATTTCCTTTGTAAAGTTTAAGTTTTATTGACCCATTCACTTTATTTCTTTTTTGATCAATAATTTTTTGTAATTTAAATCTTTCTTTTGAGTACCAATAACCATTGTAAATCAGTTCGGCATATCTTGGCATAATTGAGTCTTTTTTGTGCATTGTTTCTTTATCTAATGTCACTGACTCAATAGCTCTATGGGCATGAATCAAAAGTGTTCCACCTGGTGTTTCATAAACTCCTCTTGATTTAATCCCAAGAAATCTATTTTCAACTAGGTCAACTCTTCCTATGCCATTTTTTCCTGCAATAAAATTTAATTTGGTAAGAATGTTTTCAGGATTTAATTTTTTTCCATTTATTCCAACAGGGTCACCATTCTTAAAATTAATTGAAATAAAAGTTGGTCTGTTCGGTGCTTTTTCAGGAGAGGTTGTTCTTTGGAAAATAAATTCTGGAGCTGAATTTTTTGGGTTCTCTAAAATTTTGCCCTCAGTTGATGTATGAAATAAATTATCGTCAACAGAAAAAGGGGGTGCGCCCTTTTTATCTTTTGGGATGGGTATCTTATGTTTTTTTGCATAATTTATTAAATCGCTTCTAGATTTTAATTTCCAAATTCTCCAAGGAGCAACAACTTTTATCTTTGGGCCAAAATAGTGATAGCCTAACTCAAATCTGACCTGATCATTACCTTTTCCGGTCGCTCCATGAGATACTGCGTATGCTTTAAATTTTTTTGCTATTCTTATTTGGTCTTTTGCGATTAATGGTCTTGCTATGGAAGTTCCTAATAAATAAACTCCCTCATAAATCGCATTACCTCTTATCATAGGAAAAACATAATCTTTTACAAAAAGATTTTTTAAATCTTTAATTATTATCTTTTTAACACCAAATTTTTTAGCATTATTGATTATTTTTTTTCGATTAATCTCTTGGCCTATATCAGCAGTGTAACAAATGACTTCAGCATTATAATTTTCTTGAAGCCATTTTAGAATTATAGATGTATCTAAGCCACCTGAATAAGCAAGCACAATTTTTTTTTTGGACATTTTAATCTCTAAGATTAACAGTTAAGTTTGCAGAGATAATCACTCTCTCTTTATCACCAGAGTAGGGTTTAGATCCGTGATAAAGAAAACTAGGCCATACTAAAAGTCGACCTTCTTTTGCAGTGAATAAATGAGTATCTTCTCTAAGATACTTTGAACCAAAATCATTTTTTGACGTAGCGTTATAGGGCCTTATAAAATAGGTAGAACCATTTTGGATTGAAGCATCTGCACCCACTTGAACATAATAAACACATGACCAACTAAATCCATCATGATGATGTGGATAAACAATGCCGCCTTTATTGTATCTTATAAACCAAGACTCGTTAATATTCACATTATATTTTTTTTCTTCCTCGTTTAGTTTATCTATAAATTTTTGATTTGTTATTTTACTCACATCCAGAACTGATTTTGCAATAAAGTGAAAAAGTTTTTTTAATATTTCACTTTTTTCATTATGTAAGTCATAATTACTTTGATAAAGATTATGATTTCCAACATGATCTTTATCTCTTAATTGACTATTTCCATCAGGTAATTTTTTTTCATATAGTTCGAAAAAATTTAATAATTCCTCTTTTATTTGTGGATGATTATCATTTTGAAAATCTCCGATATTTAAGGGCCATAAACTATGAATATTTTTTACATCATCGCTCATTTAAATTTATGCACAACTTTTTTTTGCTAAATTATAAGCTTTAGTAAATCCTAGAAGAGAATAATGATCAATGGTTTGAGATCCTTTTTCGTTATATCCGGTAACCATAATTCTAGATCCTTTTTTCATAACTTTAACCATAATATTTTCTTTTTTATTACTAGTCATCCAGGCGAAACCTTGTTGTTTAAGGTCAAATTTGAATTTGTTATTTCCAGATGTTGCTAAAACGGTATTATTTTTATTAAATTCATATCCAGCAGTTGCACTAATTTCGTTAGTAATTTTTTCATTAGGTCTAAAGGTGACAAATAATCTTGCATCTCTTTTATCATTTTTAGGTGCTTGTAAAACTGGTGTCGATTGAGCAAAACATATTTTACCTGATGCTTCTGAGATTACTAAAACTTCCCAATCTTTAAATTTTCCAACTTTTTTTAAGTTTTCTGCATAACTTTTCGATAGTGAGATAAATAAAATAATTAATGACAAATAAAAAATTTTTTTAATTATGGACATGGATTTGGATAAATATTTTGAACTCCGTTAATTTCATTAATAACTTTTTCTGATAGATTTATATTTACACTTTCTATATTAGTTTTCAACTGATCCATTGTCGTAGCACCTATTATAACAGAAGTCACAAAGGGTTGAATTTCACAAAACTTTAATGACATTTGAGTAAAATCAATATTATTTTTTTTTGCAATCTCAAAGTATGAGTCGACAGCCTTTGTAGTATTAGGTTTATCGTATCTGGTCCAAAAATCACCATCCCTCTCTAATCTTGAATTTTTAGGCTTTTGATTATTTCTGTATTTTCCGGTTAAATATCCACTTGCAAGAGGTGAGTATGCTAATAAACCAACTTCTTCTCTAATGGAGATTTCTGCTAAACCTATCTCATATGTTCTATTTAATAAGTTATAAGGATTTTGAATTGACATCATTTTCGGTAAATTATTTTCCTTTGATACTTGAAGACATTTAGATACGCCCCATGGAGTTTCATTTGATAGACCAACTTCTCTAATTTTTCCCTCTTTTATGAACTTTTGTAGATTTTCAAGAACATCTTCAAATTTATTCCAACTTTTATTATCTTCTTTATGTTCGTAACCTAAACGTCCAAACATGTTAGTATTTCTTTCTGGCCAATGTAATTGATAAAGATCTATGTAATCAGTTTTTAATCTTTTAAGACTATCATTTAACGCACTAGTCATATTTTTAATGCCAAAACTATTTTCTCCTCCTCTAATGTAACTCCTAGAAGGTCCTGCAACTTTTGTTGCTAATATAATTTTGCTTCTCTTTTTTGTTTTTTGAAACCAGTTACCAATAATTTTTTCAGTCAGACCAAAAGTTTTTTCTTTTGGGGGTATTGAATATAATTCGGCAGTGTCCCAAAAATTAACCCCTTGATCGATCGCATAATCCATTTGTTGGAAACCTTCTTCTTCTGTATTTTGTTCTCCCCAAGTCATAGTTCCGAGACAAATTGTACTAACATCAAGGTTGGTATTGCCTAATTTTTTATAATTCATGACGCTTTTATCGTATTTATTCTTTATTAAACTTCTAAGGTATCTTGAATAATTAGTAAAAGATTATATATCTCTGTTATGGAATTTAATAAAAAAGGTATTCTTGGAAGAGCTAAAGAAGCTGCTCAACAATCCAATGTAGCAATGGATGAAGGCCTAAGAGCCTACATGCTAAAAGTATATAACTATATGGCAACGGGAATCCTAATGACAGGGATAATTGCCCTTATAACTTTCAAAATGTCTGTTGTGACTGATAGCTCAGGATCTATAGTAGGACTAACTCAAGTGGGTAACGCAATCTATATGTCTGGGTTGAAATGGCTGGTAATGTTAGCTCCGCTTGGAATTGTGTTTTACATGAGCTTTGGTATAAATAAAATGAGTGCAGCTAAAGCACAAACAACTTTTTGGATTTTTGCTGCATTAATGGGTTTGTCTCTTTCTTCAATTTTATTAGTTTATACTGGTATGAGTATCACAAGAGTATTTTTCATTTGCTCTGCTACGTTCGGAGCAATGAGTATATATGGATATACAACAAAAAGAGACTTAACAAAACTAGGATCTTTTTTAATGATGGGTTTAATTGGTATTATTATCGCATCGATAGTTAATATTTTTATGAAGTCCTCAATGATGTATTTTGTAATTTCTATTTTAGGAGTTTTAATATTTGTAGGACTTACTGCTTACGACACACAAAAAATTAAAAACATGTATGCCGCAAGTGATACGGGTGAATTAATGGGTAAAAAAGCTGTAATGGGTGCATTAACGCTTTATTTAGACTTTATTAATTTATTTATTATGTTGCTAAGACTTTTTGGTCAAAGAAGATAATTTAAAGTTTTTTCCAATTAATATTTTTTAACAAATTATTTAAATCAGACGAATTTCTAAATATTTTTCCATTAGCATCGGTAATTAAGTATTTAAGATTTTTATTTTTTGGCTTAAAATTTTTGCAAATCTTATATAAAGCATTTTCTGTAGTATTTTTAAAAACACTAAAACCAACTTGTTTACTTGAAATATTAAGTCCATAGTCTCTCCATGATCCTTCAGAGACCATTTTAGCGTATAAGTCTAAGATAACTTTTAATTCATCTTTTTCAAAAAAATGTTTTTCCTCAATATTCTTTTTATTAACATTATCGATTATTAGACGTAAATTATTATTCATTTGTCTTATACTTATTTATCAAACCTATTTGAAAAGCAGTGAATATAAATGTAATTGGTAATAGTCCCCATACTTTAAAATTTACCCAAAACTCTTCAGATTGAGTTCGCCAAACTATTTCATTTAGAATTGCAAGACCAAAAAAGAAATATATCCATCTTTTATTTAATATTTCCCATCCCTCATCAGTGAGTGAGACAGAGTTACCCATTAATTTTTTTAAAACAGGTTCAGTTGTAAAGTACCTTCCAAATATTAGAGCAAATGCAAAGAGAATATTTATAATCGTTGGTTTGACATAAATAAAAACTGGATTATCAAAGTAGATTGTTAAGCCCCCAAATAAAGTGATCAAAACTCCACTTAACAAAGGAATCTTTGGTATTTTTTTTTCAAAAAACCAAACAATAGCTAATGCAATTATTGTCGCAATTATAAATGGGGGAATTGCAATTTTTAAGTCTTTTCCACTATCGTAGTAGTAGTAAAAAAAAATTACTAGAGGTCCAAAATCTGTTAAAAACTTTAAAAAAGATTTGTTCACAGGCAAGATATTAACATAAATAATATTTTCATAAAAACTTTTAATTTTTCTTATTGATTTTTGTTTTTAAATACCCATACTAAATATGATGGCAATTCAAAAAGCTAAATTTTCAATTGGAGATATAGTGAAACATAAACACTTCGACTTTAGAGGTGTAATTTATGATGTTGATTTTGAATTTAATAATTCCGAAGAATGGTATCAATCGATTCCAAAAAATGTAAGACCGAGAAAAGATCAGCCTTTTTATCATTTGTTAGCTGAAAATGATGAAATCACATACGAGGCTTACGTTTCTGAGCAAAATCTTCTGGTTGATGACTCAGATGAACCAATTAAACATCCTTTAATTGAGGAAATTTTTTCAGGAAAAAAGGGATCTAGCTATTTCAAGCTATCTAATTAAATAAACCACTTTTTTAACACATTTAGCTCAAACCTTTGACACAGCAATTTGCTTTTATGAGGTTAATTCTGATCAAGGGTGCTACTTATTTACCCTTCGTTATTATCTCCCTCTGGCATTCTTGATCAGGCAGTTTTTTCATAATAAATATAACCTCAGATATGTTTAAATATTTTGGACCAAATAAAATTTTTTCGATAACATCAAAAGCTCCTAAGTATGTACTATTTTTATTTATTGTCATTCTTTCAATAGGATTAACAGAGGCATTAATTTTATCTCCTGAAGATTATAAGCAGAGTCACTCTGTCAGAATAATGTATGTTCATGTTCCAGCAGCTTGGATTTCGCTTGGAATTTTTTTAGCTATTACTTTTTTGTCTATAATTGGATACATTTTTAAAATAAGAAATTTTTTTTTAATCGCAAAAAGTTTGGCACCCTCTGGTTTGGTATTTAATATAATAGCTCTTGTTACTGGTTCCATATGGGGCAAACCCACATGGGGAACATGGTGGGCTTGGGACGCAAGAATAACCTCAATGTTAATACTGGCACTGTTTTACATAATGTACCTTGTTGCATGGAGAATTTTTGAAGATAATGACAAAGTATTTAAAGTCACGTCAATCATTACAATTTTGGGAATTATTAATGTTCCGATAATTAAGTATTCAGTAGATTGGTGGAATACATTACATCAACCAGCTTCAATCAACATACTCTCGAAGTCTTCAATTCACATATCAATGCTGTTTCCATTAATGACAATGACTGCGGCATTTGCCCTATTTTCTCTACTGATTTTTTTAATGAAATATAATACAGAACTGATAAAAATTAAGAATAAAGGGTTAGATAGATTATGATTGAAAATTTATTTTTTATGAATGGATATGGACTGTATGTTTGGTCAGCATTTTCATTTACTTTAGTGAGTTTTTTGACACTTTTTTTGGTTATCAAAATTCAATACAAAAAAGAAAAAAATAAATTTTTAGCAAAATTTGGATCTTTAGATTCTGAGAGAGCAGCTTTTGCAAAATCTCAAAGTATAAATAAAGAAATTTTGTCAAATATTTCAAACATTTAACTTTTGAAACATGTATGGGCGAAAAGTTAAATTAAGATTTTTTTTTATATTATTAATAATAACAACCTTAACGTTATCAGTCTTTTTATTGGTTAAGTCTTTAGAAGAAAACGTTATTTTTTTTAAGTCTCCAACAGAAATTAAAACTTTAAGTGAAATTGATAAAAAGAAAATTAGAATAGGTGGAATGGTTAAAAAGGACTCTATAATTATGATTTCGAAAGAAATTAAATTTATTGTTACAGATTTTAAAAACGAGATAAATGTTGTTTATTCTGGGGTCGTACCGAATCTTTTTGCTGAGGAGAAGGGCGTTGTTGCTGAGGGATATTTAAAAGATAAAAATTTTTTTTTAGCTACAAAAATTTTGGCTAAACATGATGAAAATTATATGCCGCCAGAAGTTAAGGCGGCATTAGAGGAGAAATAAATTTGGCGAGTTTAATAGGTTCTTATTCATTAAGTTTTGGACTTTTTTTTTCAATTTTAATTATTTTTTTTTCAGTTAAAAATTTAAAAGATGCTGAAATCTTAGATAAAAAGATAATAACTTTTACATTTATTCAATTTTTCTTTGTAGTCATAAGTTTTTTTGGATTAATTATCTCTTTTATTAATTCAGATTTTAGCAACGAAACTGTTTTTAATCACTCTCATACAACTAAACCATTATTTTATAAAATCTCAGGAACTTGGGGTAATCATGAGGGAAGTTTATTGTTATGGTTGCTAGTATTAACTTTGTTTATTTCAATTTTTTTAATTAAATCTAATCAACAGCCAAAAAAATACAGAATTTTTACCTTATTATTTCAACAAATAATAATTGTAGGTTTTTTTGTTTTTCTAATTAAAACTTCAAGTCCATTTAATTATATTTTTCCAACACCAAATGAGGGTTTAGGTTTGAACCCAATTTTACAAGATCCTGCTTTAGCAATACATCCACCAATTTTATATTTAGGTTATGTAGGTTCTTCGGTAATTTTCTCGTCAGCACTTGCTGCCATGGTTACGTCATATGTATCAAAAGAATGGGCGAAGCATATTAAACAATGGGTTTTAGCATCTTGGGTTTTTCTTACATTAGGAATTTTACTTGGATCTATTTGGGCTTATTATGAATTAGGTTGGGGAGGTTTTTGGTTTTGGGATCCAGTTGAAAATGTATCTTTAATGCCATGGTTTGCACTAACAACTTTACTTCACTGTATATTAGTTTTGGAGAAGAAGAAAATATTAACTTCATGGGCCATGATACTGTCAATTGCAACTTTTGCTTTGAGTATGAGTGGTACTTTTTTAGTAAGATCTGGAATTTTAAATTCAGTTCATACATTTGCTAATGATCCAGAGAGAGGTTTATTTATTTTGATTTTTCTTTTCACACTTATTTTTTTATCTATTTTTATTTTCATTTTTTTTCATTCAGGGAAAGAAAAATTAGAAAATAATTTTTTTTGGCTTAGCAAGGAGACATCTATTTTAGTTAATAATTGGTTTATGATGTACTTTTTATCAGTAGTTTTAATAGGAACAATTTATCCGATATTTTTAGAAGTTTTAACCGCAAATAAAATATCTGTTGGACCACCTTTTTATAACAAACTCATATTACCTTTCTTAATTCCATTTTTAATAGCTATGGCAATTGGACCAAATCTTAATTGGGTTAAGTCAGATTTTAAAGACAAGTTTTATATAACCATATTTTTAATAATATCTTTTTTGTTATCAGCATTAATAATTAGACAATTTGATATAAATTTTCTGATTAACACGATTTTGGTCACTTCTGCTTTCTTTTTATTTTTTTCTACTTCTAGAGAATTTTTTGTCAAAAAATTTAGAAATTTATCTCAGAACATTGCTCATTTTGGTTTTAGCTTATTAATTCTAAGTATTTTATTTAATAATATTTTTTCTAATGAGGTAATTACCAATCTAAAAATTGGTGAAACTTTTGAGACTGAAAAATTTACAATAAATTTTGAAAACGTTGAGCAAGAAGATGAAAAAAACTTCAAAGCAATTATAGGAAAATTTAATGTACAAAATTTGGATGGCTCATCAGATATCCTCAATCCTGAGCTAAGAATATACAATCAACCAAATATAATTACGAGTGAGGCTGATATTAAAACTAACTTACTCACAGATAAATTTATGACAATGAATTATGTTCAGAATCAAGAATATTTTAATATTAGATATCAAGTTAAACCTTTCATGATTTGGATATGGGTTTCAGTAATATTAATAAGTTTTGGTGGTTTTTTAAGTTTTTTTAAAAAAAAATATGAAGTCTAAATTTGTTCCACTAATTTTAATTTTTATTTTTTCAATTACTTTTGTAATTTTTTTCAAAGGTTTAAAAAATTCAAATATCTATACTCCAAATACTAACCTAAAAAAAGAGGTTCCATCATTTGAGTTAAAATCTTTTGAGAATAATTCTATTATTATTTCAGAAAAAATTTTTACAGATAATAAGTATTATTTGATGAACATATGGGCATCATGGTGTGTCCCCTGTAAGGAGGAACATAAATTTTTAATGAAACTAAAAAAAGATGAAAGAATAGAATTGATAGGATTTAATTATAAAGATAACTTTACAAATGCCTCAAGTTTTTTAAAAGATTTGGGCAATCCTTATAATATAATTGTATCAGATAAGGATGGCACAGCATCAATTGAATGGGGTGCTTATGGGGTGCCAGAAAGTTTTTTGGTATATCAAAATAAAATTATAAAAAGATTTATTGGACCAATAAACAATGAGGATTTATTAGAAATTCAAAAAATAATTGATGAAATTTATTAATATATTTTTGATTGTAGCTATAATTTTAAATTTTAATTTCTTAAAGGCAGATGAAATTAAAACTGAAAATAAAATAGCAAAAAATTTAAGATGCTTAATTTGTCAAGGCCAGTCAGTGTATGACTCAGATTCAGAATTCGCGATAAGTCTAAAGTTAGTTATTAAAAATAAAATCCAAGAAGGTCTAAGTGAGGATCAAATATATAATTTTTTAAAAATGAAATATGGAGAATGGATATTGTATGATCCAGTTTTCAATAGAAATACCTATTTTTTGTGGTTATTGCCTATCTTGATATTCTTAGCGGGTGGTGCAATAATCATCAAAAGGTTTTATAATAAAAAATAATCTTAGTTAGGTAAAATGATTTTAAAGAGAATTTTTTTAGTTTTGTTAATTTTGACTTTGCCTTCAAAATTATTGGGAGATACTGATATTGATGATAACAATCATCAATTTAATTTATACCTTGGGAATTTTGATTTTAGTGATGATAACCAAAAATCGATGTTGTTAGGTTTTCAGCATCAAAATGAAAATTTAAAAAGAAATACATTTCTAGGAAATATTTCACCAGTTAGCGGAGGTTTCATAACTGCCAATTCCGCTGCGTATATTTATACAGGTGTTGAGTGGAATATGAACATGGGCTCATTTTTTTTAACTCCAAGCTTTACTCCCGGACTTTACCATGAAGGGGATGGAAAGGACCTTGGGCATCTTCTTGAATTTAAGTCAGAATTACAGCTTTCTTATAAAACCACTGATACAACAAATTTTGCCGTATCATATAATCATGTATCTAATGCAAGTTTAGGGGATAAAAATCCTGGGGCAAATAGTTATATGTTTAATTTCCTCAAAAAGTTTTAAGAGAAACCATGAATTTAAAAGATTGTCACAATTTTAGTGATTTTAGAAAATTAGCTCAAAAAAGGTTACCATCGCCAATCTTTCATTATATTGATGGTGCAGCAGATGATGAAGTTACATATGCTAGGAATACTAGTGCATTCGACGATGTGGATTTAGTTCCTAATGTTTTGAGAGGAGTTGAAGAAGTCGACCTGTCTACTACGATATTTGGAAAAAAATTAGATTTACCTTTTTATTTATCACCAACAGCTTTACAGAGACTTTTTCATTACGATGGAGAAAGAGCGGTTGGAAAAGCTGCAAAAAAAATTTAATACAATGTTTGGTGTTTCTGCTTTAGCTACAGTAAGCGTTGAGGAAATTTCTTCAATGATTGATACACCTAAAATGTTTCAATTTTATTTTCATAAAGATAGAGGTCTAAACGACTCTTGTTTAGAAAGAGCTAAAGCAGCAAATTTTGATGTGATGGCATTAACAGTTGATACTATTACTGGAGGAAATAGAGAGAGAGACTTAAGAACAGGATTTACCTCTCCACCAAAGTTAACTTTAGCAAGTTTATATAGTTTTGCTACTAAACCGATGTGGGGAATTAATTATCTAACAAAAGGTAAGTTTGAATTACCTCATTTACAAGATTTTGTGAAAGAAGGTACCGATGTTAACTCATCAATTGGAAATTATTTTTCAACTATGCTGGATCAATCTATGAATTGGAAAGATGCTGAAAATCTTTGTTCTAAATGGGGAGGTCATTTCGCTCTCAAAGGAATTATGAGTGTTGAAGATGCAAAAAGAGCAGTAGATATAGGATGTACAGGTATAATGGTATCAAATCATGGCGGAAGACAGTTAGATGGATCTAGAGCGCCTTTTGATCAACTTGCAGAAATTGTTGATGCAGTTGGTGATAAATTAGATGTCATTTGTGAAGGTGGAATTCATAGAGGTACTCATATGCTTAAAGCATTATCATTAGGTGCTAAGGCTTGTTCAGGTGGAAGATTATATCTTTATGCTTTAGCAGCTGGAGGTCAAGCAGGTGTCGAAAGAGCTTTAGAAAAATATAAAGCTGAACTAGTGCGTGATATGAAACTTATGGGGTGCACCAAGATTAGTGATCTAAATAGAAGTAATTTAAGATTCAGAAAATAGTGGCTTTAAAAGATTGCTATAATTTTAATGATTTTAGAAATCTAGCAAAAAAAAAACTTCCTGCACCGATTTTTCATTATATTGACGGCGGTGCCGATGATGAGATGACCTTAAAAAGAAACACTGAAGCTTTTAACCAATGTGATTTAGTTCCAAATATCCTGGCAAGTGTTGGCAAGCCAGATTTATCAACCACCATATTTGGCAAAAAAATTGATATGCCAATTTTTTTATCTCCTTGTGCAATGCAAAGATTATACCACCATGACGGAGACAAAGCTTCAGCTAGAGCAGCTGAAAAATTTGGAACTTTTTATAGTATGTCAACAATGGCAAACAATACTATAGAAGAGATTTCAAATATTTCTGGTGGGCCAAAATTGTTTCAATTGTATGTGCACAAGGATCAATCAATAACAGATGATTTAATAGATAGATGTAAAAGATCAGGATTTAATGGAATGTGTTTAACTGTTGATACATTGGTTGCAGGAAATAGAGAAAGAGATCATAGAACCGGATTTACAACACCACCTAAATTGACTTTGCAAAGTTTAATGAGTTTTGCATCACATCCTAGTTGGGTTTTTAATTATTTAACACATGGAAAATTTAAACTAGCTAATGTGGCATCAAAGACTGATAAAGGGACTAACATCACTAAATCTGTTATAGAATATATTAATGAGCAATATGATCCTTCAATGAATTGGAAAGATGCAGAGTACTGCGTTAAAAAATGGAATGGTCCTTTTGCATTAAAAGGAGTCATGAGTGTTGATGACGCAAAAAGAGCAATTGATATTGGTTGCACTGCAATTATGATTTCAAATCATGGAGGTCGTCAGCTGGATGGATCTCGATCACCCTTTGATCAAATTAAAGCAATTTCAGATGCAGTTGGAGATAAGCTGGAAATAATCCTAGACGGTGGAGTAAGGAGAGGGACACACGTCCTAAAAGCCTTAGCAGCTGGAGCAAAAGCCTGTAGTTTTGGAAAAATATTCTTGTTCTCTTTAGCCGCAGGTGGACAGCAAGGAGTTGAGCATTTATTGAGAAACATGCACGATGAGATAAATAGAAATATGGTATTAATGGGTTGTAAAAATTTAAAAGAGTTGAATAGTTCAAAATTAATTTATAGAAATTAGGCTTAAAAAAAAAATTATGAAACTAGCTAAAAGTTTAGAAAGATTAGGAACAGAGTCTGCATTTACAGTCCTTGCAGAAGCGAAAAAATTGGAAGCTCAAGGTAAACCAATGATCCATTTAGGATTGGGGCAACCAGACTTTAAAACTCCAAAACATGTTGTTGAGGCAGCCAAGAAGGCACTTGATGATGGACATCATGGATATGTAATGTCGAATGGAATTCCTGAATGTCGACAAGCTGTTACGAGGTGGATAAAAAAACGTTACAATGTTGACATCAATTTTGAAAGAATTTTAATCATGCCAGGTGGTAAGCCAACAATGAGTTATGCTATTCAATGCTTTGGTGAACCTGGAGCAGAGATTATACACCCAACACCTGCTTTTCCAATTTATGAATCAATGATTAATTATACAGGCTCAACTTCAGTCCCATATGACTTAACAGAAAATAAAGATTTGAAATTCGATCCTGACAAAATATTATCTATGATAACAGATAAAACTCGTTTGTTAATTTTGATAAATCCTAACAATCCAACAGGGAGCTTTGTTGATAAAAAAGACGTAGATGTTTTAGCTGATGGTCTGAAAAAGCACCCTCATGTAACAATATTAAGCGATGAAATTTATAGCAGACAAATTTTTGATGGAAAAGAAATGCCAACATTTTTTAATTATCCTGAGTTGAGAGAAAGATTAATTGTATTAGAGGGATGGAGCAAAGCTTACTCAATGACTGGGTGGAGACTTGGTTGGAGTTTTTGGCCAGAGCATTTAGTTGAACATGTTAATAAATTATTAATTAATAGTGTTTCATGTGTTAATGCTGCAGCTCAATTTGCTGGTATCGCAGCATTGGATGGACCAGATGATTCAATTGATGCGATGATGGAAAAATTTACTCAAAGAAGAGACCTAATTTACAAAGGTTTAAATGATTTACCAGGTGTAGAATGTAGTCTACCTGGAGGAGCTTTTTATGCATTTCCTAAAGTAATCGGCACAGGTATGAATGGTGCAGAGTTTGCAAGAAAGGCTATGCATGAAGCAGGAGTAGCAATAGTTCCTGGATCAGCTTTTGGTGAAACTTGCCAAAATTATGTTAGATTTAGTTTTGCTGCATCAAGAGATAATATTTCACAAGCATTGGAAAATATAAAGAAAATGCTATCTAAATAAGGTATATTTTTTTAGCATTATTTATTAATATCACTTCTTATGAACGATCAAGTACAAGCTGAGCTAAAAAAAATTTTTAATGGAAGATTTTCAACTTCTGTATCCACGAGAACAAATTATGCAAGAGGTGAAGACACTTATGATCCAATTTTATCAAAAGCTGTAGTATTCCCAGAAACTAATCAGGAGGTTTCACAAATATTAAGACTATGTAATAAACATAAAATTCCTGTGGTGCCATTTGGTACAGGTACCTCTTTAGAGGGTAATGTGGTTGGTAATGAAAAAGGGATAACCATAAGCCTCGAAAAAATGAATAAAATTTTAAGTGTTAATGCTGAGGACTTTGATTGTAGGGTTCAAGCCTGTGTTACAAAAGAGCAATTAAATGAATATCTTAGAGAGGACGGTGTCTTTTTTCCAATTGATCCAGGTGCTAATGCAGCGATCGGAGGCATGGCTTCCACATCGGCTTCGGGAACAATGGCGGTTAAATACGGCACTATGAAAACTGTAATTACTGGTCTGACTGTTGTTTTGCCTAATGGAGATATTATTAACACAGGAGGAAGAACGAAAAAAACCTCAGCGGGTTATAATCTAACTAATTTATTTATTGGTTCTGAGGGAACTTTAGGAGTCATAACGGAAGTTCAATTAAGACTTTCTCCCATTCCAGAGAGTATAATGTCAGCTGTCTGTCACTTCCCGACTTTAGAAAAAGCAGTTCAAACCGCGCAACAAGTTATTCAATATGGGGTCCCAATTGCAAGAATTGAAATGTTAAATAAAGACCAAATGGGAATAAGTATAAATTATTCAAAATTAAAAGATATTGACGAAACACCAACATTATTTTTTGAATTTCATGGATCAGAATTATCTAATAATGAAAATATCAAAATAGTAGAGGAAATATCTAAAGATAATAATGGGAGCTCTTTTAAATGGGCAAAAGATTTAGAGGAAAGAAATAAACTCTGGCAAGCAAGATGGGACGTTTACTATTCTGTAAAAGCTTTGATAAATAATGGAAGAGTTTATTCAACTGATGTGTGCCTACCTATTTCAAATATAACAGAGTGTGTAAACTACGCAGAGGAACAAGCAAAAAAATTTGGACTTAGAGCTCCAATGGTGGGCCATCTAGGAGATGGAAATTTTCACGTATTGTTACCTTTTGATCCTGAAAAAAAAGAAATGTATAAAAAGATAAGAGAATTTAATGATTTATTAATTAAAAAGGCCCTAGAACTTAAAGGAACAATTACTGGAGAACATGGTGTAGGCCTTCATAAAAAAGAATATCTTTTAAAGGAGCATGGAGACAATATTCCTGTTATGAAATTGATTAAAAGAAGTATTGATCAAAATAATATAATGAATCCAGGCAAGATATTTGATCTTAATTAATAAAAATATTTTATGAAAAAAATTTTGGTTACAAGGAAATTAATCAAAGAAAGCGAAGATAAAGCTTCTAAAACATTTGAACCAATATTCAATTCTAATGACGAGTTATACTCACAATCAAAAGTCATAGAGATGAGCCAAGGTTGTGATGGGATCCTATCCTCTTTAACTGATAAGATGGATAAAGAAACTATTAATAAGTTACCTGATACAATAAAGATAATTTCAAATTTTGCAGTTGGATTTGGAAATATAGATTTGGAAGCAGCAAAAAAAAGAGGAATTGCAGTTACTAATACACCTGAAGTTTTATCAGATGCAACAGCAGAGATTGGTATTCTCTTAATATTAGGTGCTTGTAGAAGGGCTGCAGAAGGAATTGAGTCTGCCAGAGAGGGTGGATGGAAATGGTCTGCAGATTATCTGATTGGTAAACAATTAACCGGAACAAGGCTTGGGGTTTTGGGAATGGGTAGAATTGGACAAAAAATTGCTAGGATTGCTAAATCATTAGGAATGATTATTCACTATCATAACCGGTCAAAACTGAGTGAGGAAAAAGAGCAAGGTGCCATTTATCACGATAATTTAAAAAGTCTTTTTTCAGTGTCAGATGTTTTATCTATTTGTTGTCCAGCAACTAAAGAGACTGAAAATATGATAAATAAAGAGACAGTTGAGTATTTCCCTAAAGGAGCAGTAATCACTAATGTTGCAAGAGGTGATATAGTTGATGATGATGCGTTGATAGATGCACTTAACAGAAGAAAAATTTATGCTGCAGGACTTGATGTTTATAAGAATGAGCCAAATTTAAATCCAGGATACTCAAAGATCAAATCAGCTTTTATTTTACCTCACTTAGGTAGTGCAACTAAAGACACTAGAATAGCTATGGCAAACCTTGCGATAGATAATATTGACGAGTTCTTTAAGACAGGAAATTGTACAAATAAAGTAAATTAATTCTACTTCAGATTGAAATTAATTTAAATTCTGCGACATCTACCCTATTTTTTGGAAAGACTCTAAATTGATTCTATGCTTAAATTGATCGAGTTAATTAACTTTAATAGGAGTAATAATGACAAAAGAAAATAAATCATTGAAGGTGAAAACATCTTCAAGACGTAAGTTCTTTAAAACTGCTGCTAAAGCTTCTGCTGTAGCTGCAGCTGCGGTTGCAATGCCAAACATAGCAACTGCTGGCGGTCATAAAACTTTAAAGATGCAAGCTGCATGGCCAAGTGGAGCAAACATCTTTTTTGAAATGGCTGGAGACTACTGCAAAATGGTAGATGAGATGTCTGGAGGTACACTTAAGATTGATCTTCAACCAGTTGGAGCAGTCGTAAAGACTTCAGAAATCGGACAAGCAGTAAGTTCTGGTGTAGTAGATATGGGTCACTGGGTGACTGCATATTGGTATGGTAAAAATCCAGCTGCATCATTATTTGGAACTGGTCCTTCATACGGTATGTCATCTCAAGAAGTTATGGGATGGATGGAGTATGGTGGAGGAAGAAAACTGTATGATGAAACTCTTGCAAAAGTAGGTTTCGATTACATTGGTTTTTTCCATATGCCTATGCCAGCACAGCCTTTTGGTTGGTTCAAAAAGAACGTAACAAAAGTATCTGATGTTAAAGGTATGAAGTATAGAACAGTTGGTCTAGCGACTAACGTTTTGACTGCGATGGGAATGGTAGTTAGACAATTACCAGGTGGTGAAATTCAGCCAGCTATGAAAACTGGTTTGATTGAAGCTGCTGAGTTTAACAACCCAACTTCAGACTCTCAATTTGGTATGCAAGACGTTTCTAAGCACTATCACTTAGGAAGCTTCCACCAATCTCAAGAGATGTTTGAGATTCCAGTTAACAAAAAAACATACAATAGTTTATCACCTGCGCACCAAGCGATATTGAAAAATGCTGCTTATGCTGCAAATAGTGATAACTACTTTAAAGCTTTAGTAAGATACTCAGCTGACTTAGCTAAGTTGATGAATGAGCATAAAGTAAATGTTTACCAAACTTCAGATGAGATTTTGGCTCAACAATTAAAAGGTTGGGACAAAGTAATTGGTGACTTTAATAAGAAAGATCCTTTCTTTAAGAAAGTTGTTGATTCTCAAAAAGCTTATGCGAAGAGAGTAATGAAGTACTTGCTGATGAATCAGCCTAATTACAAACTTGCATATGAAAATGAGTTTGGTCCAATTGGAAAAGTTAAGATATAATTAACTTTTATAAATTTTAATGAGGGGGCTTCGGCCCCCTTTTTTATTTGATTAATTCAAGACAATTCAATAAGAGTCTATATCTATGATGAGATCTTACATAAAATTTGCTGATCGTTTGAGTGTCTCGATGGGTAAAGCATTCTCGTGGTGTATAGTAATTTTGATGGGCGGAACATGCTATGAAGTTTTTATGGCGTATGCTTTGAATGCCCCAACCTTGTGGAATTTCGATTTTAGTCTTCAGATGTATGGTGCAATTTTTATGATGGCAGGAGCTTATACTTTATGTACCGAAGCGCATGTTAGAGGAGATGTTATATACAGATTATTTTCTCAGAGAACGCAAGCTTGGATAGATGTTGTTTTATATTTTATTTTCTTCTTCCCTGGCGTTATTGCTTTGGCTTTTTATGGTTATGAATATGCAGCATTAGCATGGAAAATTAAAGAAACAAGTTGGAATAGTCCTGCACAAATTCAAATTTATATGGCAAAATCTTTAATACCATTATCTGGAGCACTTTTAACACTTCAAGGAATTGGTGAGGTATTTAGATGTATCATTTGTATTCAAACAGGTAGTTGGCCTGAAAGAGGAACAGAGCGTGATGCTGAGGAAACTGAAAAAGTATTAATGAGAACTTCACAAGAAGGAAACAAAGAAGATGTTATTTAGTCTTACAAATCCAGAAGTAGCAATTATGATGATGGGAATATTTCTATTTGCCGTCTTATTAGGTTTTCCTATTGCTTTCACTTTAATGGCAATGGGTTTAGGTTTTGGATACTACGCATATTTTGATCCGACTAAGATGGAGCATCTTTTTGATAACAGGATATTTCAACTTTTTGTCCAAAATACTTATACTGTAATGGATAACAATGTGTTAACCGCAGTCCCCCTCTTTTTATTTATGGGGTATTTAGTTGAGAGAGCTGGGATTGTTGCAAAGTTATTTTTTGCAATAAGATTAGCATCTCACAAACTTCCAGCTTCAATGGCAGTTGCTGCATTGATTACCTGTGCACTATTTTCAACCGCAACAGGTATCATAGGAGCAGTAGTAACGTTAATGGGTCTTCTCGCTTGGCCAGCAATGATTAAAGCTGGTTATGATAAAAAATTTGCATCTGGAATTATTTGTTCAGGAGGTTGTCTAGGAATTTTAATTCCACCTAGCATTATGTTGATTGTTTATTCTGTAATTGCCCAATTGTCGCCTTTACGATTATTTGCAGCTGCAATTTTCCCAGGATTAATGTTAGCAGGACTTTATATCGGTTATGCGGTATTTAGGGCTTGGATGAATCCTTCGATAGCTCCAAAACCTGCAGCAGAAGAGATTCCTCCTACTGCAGTAATTTTGAAAGAAGTTTTAGTTTCTTTCTTACCATTATTTTCTTTAATAATCCTAGTTTTAGGGACAATACTTGCAGGTATAGCAACCCCAGCAGAGGCAGCCGCTGTTGGTGCATTTGGTTCATTAGTGCTTTCATATTTTTATAAAACACTTAAATGGAAAAATTTTAAAGAGTCAGTTTTTCTTACAGCAAAAACAACAGCCATGATTATGTGGTTGTTCATTGGTTCTTGGACATTTGCCTCAGTATTTTCATACTTGGGTGGTCACGAAGTTTTTGAGCATTTTTTCAAATCTTTAAATTTACAGCCTTGGCAGTTTTTAGTTATTACCCAATTAATTATATTTTTATTGGGATGGCCCCTAGAATGGACTGAGATATTAATCATATTTGTGCCGATATTTTTACCATTAGTTGAATTTTTTGGAGTTAATCCATATTTTTTTGCAATGTTAATCGCATTAAATTTACAAACCTCATTTCTGACACCCCCCATGGCAATGTCAGCTTATTATTTGAAAGGAGTTCAATCAAAGAATGTTGAACTTATGGAAATTTTTGGAGGGATAATGCCTTTCTTAGGAATTGTAATTTTAGCGATGGTTCTGATGTATTTATTCCCAGGAATAGCACTTTGGTTACCAGAGACATTATTTGCAAATTAATTTTAAATGACAGATATATTTTCTTTAAGTCTTGAGGAACTAGCAAAAAAGATAAAAGATGCCCAACTTACATCAATCGAAGTTTGTGAAAAATATATTGAACGAATAGATAAGTTTGAAAAAGACGTAAAAGCCTGGGCACATTTTGATAAAAAAGTTTTATTAGAAAAAGCAAATGAGGCTGATGATCATAGAAGATCAGGAAAACCAGTAGGACCACTGCATGGTGTGCCGATAGCAGTTAAAGATATTATTGGAACTGTTGACATGCCTACTGAGTGTGGAACTGTAATCAGGAAAGGAAAATCATATTCTCAAAATGCTGAAATAATTGATTTGCTTCATGCATCAGGAGCAATTGTCATGGGCAAAACAGCAACCTCAGAACTTGCCTACCTAGGACCTCCAGCTACAACTAATCCTCACGACAAAGATAGAACACCGGGTGGTTCATCTAGTGGATCAGCAGCTTCAGTTGCTTCCTTTATGGCACCAGCTTCTATTGGTTCTCAAACAGGAGGATCTGTAATAAGACCAGCGTCTTATTGTGGTGTAGTTGGTTATAAACCAAGCTATGGACTAATTTCAAGAAACGGAGTTCTAAGAACCTCATACAGCTTAGATCAAATTGGAATGTTTGGTCGTAAAGTTGAAGATGTAGCTATGTTAGCAAAGGTATTGATAAAGAAAGATAAATATGATCCAGCTACGATTCATTACTCTACAGAAAATATTTTAACTGAAACTAAGAAAGGTCCAATTTTTGAGCCTAAGTTTATTTTTTATAAAACTGATCATTGGAAAATAATTGATAAAAAATCACGAGAGTCTTTTGAATATTTTATTAAATCCTTTAAAAAAAATATTGAGATATTTGATACTCCCTCATATTTTAAGGATATACACAAATATCACCAAATTATTCATGAAACAGACTTAGCAAACAATTTTTCTGTTTATTTTCAAAAATTTAAAAAGAAACTTTCAAAGTATATGCAGGATGCTATTTCAAATGGAAATAAATACACCGCAAAAGAATACGCCGAGGCAATTGATTTTATGAAAAGAAGTTATGAGTCTTATGAAGAAGTATTTGAGGACTATCATGGAGTATTATCGCCATCTAGTCCAGGTGTTGCACCTAAAGGATTAAAGAGTACTGGAACAGCAGAATTTAACAAAGTCTGGTCTTATTTAGGTACCCCCTGTATATCACTACCTTTACTTGAGGGCGAAAATAATCTACCATTAGGAGTTCAATTAATTGGCAGCAAATATGATGATCATAGATTTTTAGGTGTTGCCAATTGGCTTGAAAAGGAGTGTCAGGATTAACTGTATGAATAAAATAACAACAATAATAGGTTTGTCATTTGCTGTTTTCTTTTTAATTGGTTTAGCGACTACTCTTACTAGATCAATGATGATCGGTTTTTTAGATGTAATTCCAGTTTATTTGTTGATGGGTGCTGCCATCATAATGATGATTTACGAAGCCTTCTTTGATAAAAGTTAATTTGTCGTAAATTGAATAATTCGAAAAAAAATTTTTTTTCATTTTCCTTATTATTTATTCAGCCAATTTTTATGGCTAGTAATCTTGTTGTAGCTAGAGGTGGTGTCGAGTTTGTACCTCCAATATCATTAGCTTTTTGGAGATGGACACTAGTTTTTTTGATATTATTACCTTTCACATACATAACATTAAAAAAAAATTTTAAGATTATTAAAAAAGAATATAAAAAATTATTTTTTTTAGGCTCAATGGGATGTGGAGTATGCGGGGCCTTTCCATTTTTGGCAGGTGAAACTACAACTGTAACAAATATGGGAATTATTTATACATCTTCACCTGTGTTCATAATTTTGATTTCATACTTTTTTTTTCATGAAAAAATAAATTTAACGAAAATAATTGGATTAATTGCATGTTTGATAGGAGTCTTTACAATTATTATAAAAGGAGATTTAAATTTATTAATTAATTTACAATTTACTATCGGTGATTTATGGATGTTGGCTGCCGCTATTGGATGGGCATTATATTCAATTTATTTATTTTATTGGAATTCAGAACTAAAAATTTTTGAAAGATTTACCTTAATATCATTTTTTGGAGCTTTAAGTTTATTACCATTCTATATAGGTGAGGAAATATTTTATAAACAGACGGTTTTTATGCCTGAATTTTATTTTTGGGTAATCTTTGCTGCTATTTCGCCAGGAATAATTGCTTTTACACTTTACACTGTTGCCCAAAAAAAATTAGGTGCGTCTTTAACAGGTTTCACTCTTTACGTTTTTACAGTCTACGGAGCAATTTATGGTTATTTTTTATTTGATGAAAAATTTGAAAGTTATCATTTCATCGGAACAATTCTGGTATTTTTTGGCATATACTTAGCAAAGAAAAAAAATGTTAAAAAAGTTTAGGAATATTTTGTTGTTATTTTTTCAAATAGTTATTTTTGTCTATTTTTTAATCTTAGTTTTTTTATATTTTTATCAGAGAAATTTATTATATCATCCTAATGAAAATAATTATTCTGGTGATCAAATATCAGTCCCTATTGAAAAAGTAAAAATTAAGACGGAGGATAACATTGATTTATTGGGCTGGTTTCATGAAAAAGACTTAGAAAAATATAAAACAGTTTTATTTTTTCATGGAAATGCCGGTTCCCTTGAAAATAGAATTCATAAATTAAACCATTTCCATAAAATGGATGTTAATTTTTTAATAATTGCCTGGAGAGGCTTTAGTGGCAATAAAGGTAAACCATCTGAGGAAGGCCTTTATAAAGATGGAAGAAGTGGAATAAACTGGCTAGTTAGAAAAGGTGTAAAGGAAGAAAATATCGTTATTTATGGTGAGTCATTAGGAACTGGTGTTGCAACTCATTTGTCACAAAATAAAAATTTTGCTGGCGTTGTATTGGAAACTCCTTTTACTTCTATGATTGATGCAGCCAAAACATTTTATCCGTATGTACCTGTAAGTTTATTATTGAAAGATAAATTTGATAATAAAAGCAAAATTAAGAATATAAATGTTCCAATTTTAATAATGCATGGTGAGGCTGATCAAATTGTTCCATTTTTTATGGGAAAAAAAATGTATGAAAAGGCTAATGAACCGAAATATTCTTATTTTACAAAACATGACAATCATATGATGGAGTATGATGAAAACCTTGTTAATGCCCTTAACTCATTTTTAAAAAGTTTAAATTAAGCCACAATATCAACAAATATACTTCAGAATTTGATTTTATTAAAAGATAATGAAAAGATTATCTGTTTTGTTTATTGCGTTCTTTGTTTTTACTACCAAAGTTTATTCACAAGATGAATTTTTTCAACCAGACGATTTATTTCACATAGATCACATGGATTCACATAACAAAGAATTTAGTTTATATTTTAAAGGTAGAGAAAAATCTATTTTAGCAAGAGGCGAAAATGAAAATTATATAAATGATTATCCAAAGGATCTTTATATTTATAATCATTTAACAAAGTCCTCTTCACCTCTAATTTCTTATGAGTGGTTTCCTTCTCAAGCTAAATACCTTTTAAAAGAATATGATTTTCCAGTGTTTCCAGATGATTTTGCATATTATTTATTAAAAGACGATAAAACATTAGTATTGATTAGCGCCGTGAAAAGTTTAAGGGCTAATCTTAAATATGACATTGCTAGTAAAAAACTAGAGCTTTATCCAACCACGGGTAAATTCGATTTTATAATCTCCTCATTTTCTAGAGATTGTGGTCATTATAAATTTGATGATAATTATAAATGTAATATCTACAAGCCTTTGATTTCTAGCAATTTAATCAATTAATTTGAGTAAAAGCCTCAGCAAATTTTTCTGCTTCGAACAACTGTAAGTCGTCTTCTTTTTCACCCAAACCTAGCGCAATAATTGGAATTTTATATTTTTTTGCTAGTGCTAACAAAATTCCTCCTTTGGCTGTGCCATCTAATTTTGTCATCACGATACCAGTTATTGGGATGATTTTGTTAAATTCTTCGACTTGATTTAATACATTTTGTCCTGAGGTTGCGTCTAAAATTAAGATAACATTATGAGGCGCGTTGGGATCTATTTTTTTTGTGACATTCGCTATCTTTTTATATTCTTCCATTAAATTTTTTTTATTTTGGAGTCGTCCCGCAGTATCTATTAAAACTTGATCAAAATTATTTTTAATAGCTTCATCTAATGCTTTAAAAGCAACTGAGGCGGGATCAGCTCCTTGAGATGATTTTACAATTTGAACATCTACTTTACTTGCCCAATTTTCTAGTTGTTCAATTGCAGCGGCACGAAATGTATCTGAAGCTGCAAATATGACTTTACTGCCGTTCTTCCTTAATATCTTTCCTATTTTACCGATAGTTGTTGTTTTCCCAACGCCGTTTACCCCAGAAATTAATGTTGCATTAAGCTTTTCTTTTTTTTCGAAAAAGGATTTATTTTCTAAAGGTTTCATCAAAGAAATTATGTATTCTTTTAAAATAGAGTTTATCTCTTTAGATAGTTCTTTATTTGGATCAATTTTTTTTCTAGAAATTATTTCTTTTATTTCAGAGGCAGCTTCAACTCCCACATCTGATTGAATTAAAAATTCCTCAATTTTATTTAAATTTTCGTCATTAATTTCTTTTTTGACAATTATTTCTTTAAGTCCTGATGTAAACGCTGATGCACTTTTTTTAAATCCGATTTTAAATTTATCAAAGATTCCCATTACAATTTTATATTTATTTCCTTAATATTTGAAACAGGTCCTTTCATGTGAATAGAATCATTTTCATCTATAGAAATTGATAATTTTCCAGTTGCAAACTCTATATCAGTTTTATTTTCTGTAAGATTATTTAATTTACCTGCATATGCTGTAGCACACGCTGCAGTTCCGCAAGCTTTAGTAAGACCAGCTCCTCTTTCCCAAACTTTTACTTTGATCAAATTTTTATTAATAATTTGCGCAATCGTTACGTTACATTTCTCAGGGAAGATTTCGTGATTTTCTATCTCAGGGCCAATTTTCTCTATATTGAAATCCTCAATCTTTTTAACAAAAAAAACAATATGTGGGTTACCCACATTAATCGCAGTGCCACCTAAGTGCTCATTATTATTTGTATCAATAATTTTGATATTTAAGTTTTTTGTATCCATTTCTTTTGATAAAGGTATTTCATCCCATTTTAACTTTGCTTTCCCAATTTCTGTTGTAACAATTTTTTTTTCTAAAATTTCAGATTTTAGTTTTCCAGATAGCGTATTTAAAATTATTGACTTGTTATTTTTTTCATTTGAAATCAAATCTGCAACACATCTAGTTCCATTTCCACATGCTCCAGACTCTCCTCCATCTGAATTAAAAAATTTTAAATTTGCATCTGCAGAACTATCTGTCTCAATAAATATTAGTTGATCACAGCCAATAAAATTTCTGTCACAAATTTTTACTATCTGATCTTTCGTCAAATTGGTAATTTTTTCTCTATTATCGATTATCACAAAATCATTACCCAATCCGTCCATTTTAAAAGCTTTGATGTCCATATATAGTTATTTAACTTATTTATTGACTTTTTGAACCTCTATTATAGTTTGTGGCAGTTTCCGCAAAAACATTAAATTTGCGGTGTCTTTGGAAACAAAGAGATCGACACTAGTCAGCGAGGGTTCGCCCACTAGTGCGATTACTGCTGTGTGTATAAATATGTTTGAAAATTTAACAAATAAATTTGAGGAAGTTTTTTCCTCTCTAAAAAAAGCCCCATCACTTGATGAAAATCAGGTTGATGAGGGATTGAGAGGAATAAGACAAGCTTTATTAGAAGCTGATGTGTCTCTTGAAGTTGCTAAAGATTTTATTGAAAAGGTTAAACCAAAAGCATTAGGTCAAGAAATTATTAGATCAACATCACCTGGCGATATGGTGGTAAAAATTGTTTATGATGAATTAGTTAACCTTTTAGGTGAAAAAAATAATGATGTAAATTTAAATGCAGTTCCACCAGTGCCAATGATGCTGGTCGGGCTACAAGGTTCTGGTAAAACAACAACAACTGCTAAACTTGCGAGATATTTAGAGAATACAAAAAAAAAGAAAGTAATGATGGTCAGTTTAGATATTTACAGACCAGCCGCTCAAGAGCAGTTAAAATCTTTAGGTGAACAAAATAATATATTAACTCTTCCAATAATTGAAGGTCAACAACCCAGTGATATTTGTCAAAGAGCAATTAGTGCAGCAAACTTGAATGGCGCAGATATTATCTTATTCGATACTGCTGGTAGAACACAAATAGATTTGCAGATGATGAGTGAAATTAAACAAATTGAAAATACCATTAAACCTGCGGAGACGTTTTTAGTTGCTGACTCTCTCACTGGACAGGTAGCTGCATCAGTAGCAAAAGAATTTAATAATACAGTGAATTTATCTGGAATTATTTTAACAAGGGCAGATGGTGATGCGAGAGGTGGGGCTGCTGTAAGTATGAAATTTGTTTCACAGGTTCCAATTAAATTTTTAGGTATTGGGGAAAAGATCGAAAATCTTGAAGTTTTTCACCCAGATAGAATTGCAAATAGAATTCTTGGGATGGGAGATATTGTTTCTCTCGTTGAAAAAGCAGCCCAAGATCTTGGGGAAGAAAATATAAAAAAAACAGAGGAAAATTTAAAAAAAGGACAATTCTCAATGCAAGATTATTTAACTCAACTGAGACAAATGAAAAAAATGGGAGGGATTGAAGGCATTATGTCTTTCATGCCAGGAGTTTCAAAGGTTAAATCTCAAATGGATGCTGCGGGTATTGATGAGAGTGTTATTACAAAAAATGAGGCTATAATTTTATCAATGACTAAAAAAGAAAGAGAGAACCCAAAAATAATTGATGGTTCTAGAAAAAAAAGAATTGCTAATGGCTCAGGAACTGATCCAGCCACTATCAATAAATTGTTGAAACAATTTAAAATGATGTCTGAAATGATGAAGAAGATGTCAAAAGGAAATCTGAAAGGTATGTCTGATAAAGGAATACCTCCAGAATTATTTAATCAATTAAAATAAAAAGGATAGTAAATGTTAAAATTAAGATTATCTAGAGGTGGCACAAAAAAGAGGCCTGTTTATAAGGTTGTTGTAGCCGACAGTCGATTTGCTAGAGATGGAAGATTTATAGAGAAAGTAGGTTTTTTTAATCCATTGTTACCAAAAGAAAAAAAAGAAAGAATTGGATTAGAGGCTGAGAGAATAAAGTATTGGTTGGGTCAAGGTGCACAACCTACAACAAGAGTAGCTAGAATTTTAGGTGAGAATGAATTGATGCCTATGCCTGCTAATGGAAATAACCCACAAAAAGCAATTCCAAAAAAAGATAGAAAAAAAGAAGGTTCGGAAGAAACTAAAAAGGAAGAGTCTTCAAAGGCAGATGCTGCTCTAGCTGGAGAAGCTAAAAAAGAGGAAGCACCAAAAGCAGAAGCTAAAAAAGAGGAAGCATTAAAAGCAGAAGCTAAAAAAGAGGAAGCACCAAAAGCAGAAGCTAAAAAAGAGGAAGCACCAAAAGCAGAAGCTAAAAAAGAAGAGAAGAAATAAAGTAAAGGATATTAATGTTGCAAGCTCAAGTATTTACACTTTATCCAGATATTTTTCCTGGGCCTTTAGGAAAAGGTCTTTACGGAAAAGCAATGTCTAAAAAATTGTGGAGTTTGAATGTGATAAATATTAGAGATGCAGCTACAGACAAACATAAAACAGTTGATGATACTCCTTACGGTGGTGGAACAGGCATGTTATTAAAACCTGATGTTTTAGCAAATTCTATCGATCAAAACATAAATAGAGGAGATAGGATTTTATATCTTTCACCGAAAGGCAAAGTATTTAATCAAAAACTTGCACAAGATCTATCATCAGAAAAATCCTTTTCATTAATTTGCGGTCATTTCGAAGGTGTTGACGAGAGAGTATTATCTACAAGAAATATTGAAGAGATTAGTGTAGGAGACTATGTGTTGTCAGGTGGAGAGACTGCTGCGCTAGTTGTGCTTGATAGTGTATTGAGACTTTTACCTGGTGTCTTAGGGAATGATAAATCAGCTTCAGAAGAAACTTTTGAAAATGGCCTTTTGGAGTATCCACAATATACCAAACCCCAGATTTGGGAGCAAAAATCAGTTCCAGATGTGTTATTATCTGGTGATCACGCTAAAATTAAAGACTGGCGTTTATCTCAATCTGAGGCTATAACACGCGACCGAAGACCAGATTTGTGGCATAAATATAAGAAGAATTAATTTGTTAAATATTAAAATGAAAACAATAGAAGAAATAAACCAAAATAACGTTAAAAAAATTCTTTCAGAAAAAAAAATCCCTGATTTCTTTCCAGGTGATGTTGTTAAAGTTGGCGTCAGAATTACAGAGGGAAAAAAAGAGAGAATTCAATATTTCGAAGGTGTTTGTATAGCTAAAAAAAGTAGAGACATAAACTCCTCTTTTACTGTTAGAAAAATATCTTTTGGAGAAGGTGTTGAAAGAACTTTCCCTTTGTATGGAACTGTTATTGACTCAATCAAGGTAATTCGTTCAGGAAAAGTAAGAAGAGCTAAACTGTATTATTTAAGAGATAGAACTGGAAAATCTGCGAGGATTGCTGAAAAAATAAGAAAAAAAATTGGTATTGATATTGACGTCAAGCCTGAGACTGTTACTGAAGAAAATCTAGCGCCAGCTGAAAAAGAAAGTGCACCAGAATCTGCAAAAGAGGCTACCCCAACTGTAGAGCCTAAAAAAGAAGAAGCCCTAAAAACAGAGATGAAGAAAGAGGCACCCAAAGCTGAAACTAAAACTGAAAAAAAACTTGAAAATTTACAGGAAAAAAAATAATTTTTTTCTCAATGCCCAATACTCTTTACGATAAAATTTGGAACGAACATTTAGTTCATCAGCAAGAAGATGGAACAGCTTTATTGTTTGTTGACAGACATTTAGTTCATGAAGTCACTAGTCCGCAAGCTTTTGAGGGATTAAGAAATTCTAAACGTAAAGTAAGACACCCAAAATTGACATTAGCTGTTGCAGATCATAATGTTCCAACAACGGATAGGTCAAAAGGTATTTCAGACCATGAATCTAAAATTCAAGTTGAAACTTTAGAAGCTAATTGTAAAGAGTTTGGTATTAAACTTTTTGGAATGAGCGATAAGAGACAAGGAATTGTTCATGTCACAGGGCCTGAACAGGGCTTTACTCAACCCGGTACAGTTATTGTTTGTGGTGATAGTCATACAGCAACACACGGAGCATTTGGTGCATTAGCTTTTGGTATTGGAACTTCAGAAGTAGAACATGTTTTAGCAACTCAAACATTAGTTCAAAAAAAAGCAAAGAATTTTAGAATAAATGTCAACGGCACACTTCCATTAGGTGTTACATCAAAAGATGTAATTCTCCAGATAATTGGAAAAATTGGAACTGCTGGAGGAACAGGATGTGTAATAGAATATGCAGGTGATCTAATTAAATCGCTTAGTGTTGAGAATAGAATGACAATTTGTAATATGACAATTGAAGGTGGCGCAAGGGCAGGATTAATCGCTCCTGATGAAAAAATATTTAAATACTTAGAAGATAGACCAATGTCTCCTAAAGGAGATGATTGGGATAAAGCACTAGATAATTGGAAAAATTTAAATACTGATGAAGGCGCCAAGTTTGATAAAGAGGTAAACCTAACTGCCAATGAAATTTCGCCAATGATAACTTGGGGAACTTCACCTCAGGATGTTATTACGATAGATGAAAGAGTACCAAATCCAAAAAATGAGAAAGATGAGGATAGAAAAAATTCTTTGGAACGAGCCTTAAATTATATGGGCTTGAAACCAGATATGGCAGCTAAAGATATTAAAATTGATAAAGTTTTCATTGGGAGCTGTACTAATGGGAGAATTGAAGATTTAAGAGAGGCTGCAAAAATTTTAAAAGATAAAAAAATTGCCTCTCATGTTCATGCAATGGTTGTTCCTGGATCAGGGCTAGTTAAAGAACAAGCAGAACAAGAAGGATTAGATAAAATTTTTGTAAAATCAGGATTTGAATGGAGAGAGCCAGGTTGTTCAATGTGTTTAGCTATGAATGCAGATAAATTAAAACCAGAAGAAAGATGTGCCTCTACATCAAACAGAAATTTTGAAGGTAGGCAAGGTAGAGGTGGAAGAACCCATTTAGTAAGCCCAGGTATGGCAGCAGCAGCGGCAATATCTGGAAACCTTGATGACGTAAGGAAATATCAAAATTAACATGCAAAAATTTAACACTTTGAAGAGTATACCAGCGTATTTGCCAATAGTTAATATTGATACAGATATGATTATTCCAAAACAATTTTTAAAAACAATTAAAAGAACTGGACTGGGCAAAAATTTATTTTTTGAGATGAGATATGATGATCAAGGTAAGGAAATAAATGATTTTGTTTTAAACAAAGATCCTTACAATAATTCAAAAATTTTAATTGCTGGAAAAAATTTTGGTTGTGGTTCTTCAAGAGAACACGCTCCATGGGCATTATTAGATTTCGGTATCACGTGTGTGATAAGTTCAAGTTTTGCAGATATTTTTTATAACAACTGTTTTAAAAATGGAATTTTACCAATAATTTTAGATGATGATAAAATTAAAGAACTATCAGAATATGCAAAAAGAAAAGAGGAAATTTTTATAGATCTTAAGGAAGAAAAAGTTATTTTTGGAAATAATGAATTAAAATTTAAAGTAGATTCGTTTAAAAAGAAGTGTTTGCTAGAAGGATTGGACGATATAGCTCTTTCATTAAAAAAATCTGATAAAATAGAAATTTTTGAAAAAGATTTAAAAGTCAAAAAGCCCTGGGTGTTTAATGATTAAAGTAAAAAAAAGAAGAGTGTTATTGCTACCAGGTGATGGAATTGGTCCTGAAGTTATTGCAGAGGTTAAAAAAGTAATAAATTGGTTTAATGATAAAAAATCTTTAGATTTTGAAATCGATGAGGATTTAGTTGGAGGAATTTCATTTGATAAGCATGGAACACCTCTTACTGATGAAGTTTTTTATAAAGCATTAGAGAGCGCTGTAATAATGTTAGGTGCAGTTGGTGGACCAAAGTGGGATGGTGTAGAATTTTCAAAAAAACCTGAGAGAGCCCTTTTAAAACTTAGAAAAGAACTAAAACTTTTTGCTAATTTAAGGCCAGCAATATGCTTTGAACAATTAGTAAATGCTTCAACTTTAAAACCAGAAATTGTATCAGGTTTAGATATTTTAATAGTTAGAGAATTAACTGGTGGAGTATATTTTGGTGAACCAAGAGGAATTAAACCAATAGAAAATGGAGAAAGAAAAGGAGTAAACACTCATACTTATACTAGTAGTGAAATTATTAGAGTAGCTAGAGTTGCTTTTGACTTAGCTAAAAAAAGATCAAATAGAGTCATATCTTGTGAAAAATCTAATGTAATGGAAGCAGGCCAACTTTGGAAAGAAGAAGTGCAATCATTACATGATAAAGATTATAAGGATGTTGAGTTAAGTCATATGTTAGCTGATAATTGTGCGATGCAATTAGTAAGAAACCCAAAACAATTTGATGTAATCTTAACTGATAATTTATTTGGTGACATGTTATCTGATGAGGCTTCTATGTTAACAGGTTCTCTTGGATTACTACCTTCTGCATCATTAGGTGCAAAAAATAAGGATGGCGAAATGAGAGCTATGTATGAACCTATTCATGGTTCAGCTCCAGACATTGCTGGAAAAGGAGTCGCAAATCCTATTGCCTCAATTTTGAGTTTTGCTATGGCACTAAGATATTCTTTAGATTTAGATAAAGAGGCAGAGGCCTTAGAAAAGGCTGTACAAGAGGCTCTTAATGATGGATTGAGAACAAAAGATATAATGTCTGATAAAATGAAAGAGGTTTCTACTTCTCAAATGGGTGATGCGATCATTTCAAAATTGCAATAATTAATTAATTATCTTAAAATCATACTATGCCAAGCTATACCGCTCCTGTTGATGATATGATGTTTCTATTCGAAAAACTTAGAAATAATCAAAAATATAATGAGTTAGAAAAATATAAAGAGGTAACAACTGATTTAGTAAAAGATATTTTACAGGAGGCAGCGAAGATTAATCAAAATTTAATTTTACCATTAGCTAAAGCTGGTGACGAAAATCCTGCAGTTTTAGAAAATGGAGTAGTAAGAACTCCCCCAGGTTATAAAGAAGCTTACAAAAAATATATCGAGGATGGATGGACTTCATTATCTTGTGATCCAAAATATGGGGGTCAAGGTATGCCAAAAACTGTAAGTGCATTTTTTGATGAAATGCTTTCCTCAGCAAGTTTGTCTTTTAAATTATACAGCGAACTAAGTATAGGTGCATATAATTGTATTAATCATCATGCTACAGACGATATAAAAAATAAATATTTACCTAAAATAGTTGAGGGAAAATGGAGCGGCACTATGTGTTTAACTGAGCCAGTATGTGGTACCGATTTGGGTTTATTAAGGACAAAAGCTAAGAAACAAACTGACGGAACTTATAAAATAAGTGGTCAAAAAATATTTATTACATCTGGTGATCATGATTTAACTGAGAATATTATTCATCTAGTTTTGGCAAGAGCTGATGACTCTCCAGCAGGCACAAAAGGAATAAGTTTATTTTTAGTTCCGAAATTTGTGGTTAAAGACGATGGAACAATCGGACCAAGAAATGGGATATCTACAGGATCTATAGAGACTAAGATGGGAATAAAGGGATCAGCAACTTGTGTATTAAATTTTGATGATGCTACTGGATACATGATAGGTGCTAAAGAAAAAGGATTAAGTGCAATGTTCACTATGATGAACCTTGAAAGAATAGTTGTTGGTATACAAGGTTTAGGTATTTCAGAAATTGCCTATCAAAATTCACTTACTTATGCAAAAGAGAGAAAACAAGGAAAATCAAATAATTCTAGTTCAAAAAATGGTGCAGATTTTATAATTGAACACGCTGACATAAGAAGAACCCTTCTTAATATGAAATCAATTATTGAAGGTGAAAGAGCCTTATGTTTTTGGCTATCACAGCAAACTGAAGTAAGTTTAAATCATCCAGATGAAAAAACACGTCAGGAAGCCTCAGATTATGTTTCCCTTATGACTCCTGTGGTAAAATCATTATTCACAGATTTAGCAATGGAAATAACAAGTGATGCTATGCAAATTCATGGTGGATATGGATACACTAAAGATCAAGGAATAGAACAATTATATAGAGATAATAGAATTACACCTATCTACGAAGGTACAAATTCGGTCCAAGCTTCGGATCTAGTTTTCAGAAAATTATCAAATAAAAATGGTAATATAATAAATAAATTTTTAGATCAGGTTAAGTCAGAGTGTAAAACTGACAATGAAAAAATTAAACCATTCTTATTAGTATTTAATAAGAATTTAGACACTCTTAAAAAATTTAGTGATTGGATGACAGATAAAGCAAAGACAGAAAAAGATGATGTTAGCGCAGCGGCTAATGACTATCTTAAAACTTTAGGTTATGTATCTATTGCATATGCATGGATTAAGGTTCTAGAGGTGAGTTTTAAAGATTATGAGGAAAATAAAAATTTTTATAATGATAAAATAGACACTGCTAGATTTTATTTTGACAAAGTATTACCTAGAGCTGAACATCACTATAAGTCTGCAATTTCTGGAAGTTCAAATATTATGAATTTCAAGTTCAATTAAATGAGCCATTACGAAACTAATCTTGATAAAAATGATGCAAATTATGTTCCATTAACACCTTTGACTTTTTTAAAAAGAGCCTATGAAATTTATCCCAATTATGAAGCAGTTATTTATGAAGATAGGAAATATACTTGGAGTCAAGTTTATAAACGAACTGTAAAATTTGCTAGCGCACTTAATAAAATTGGAGTTAGCAAGGGTGATACTGTCTCGTTTCTAGCTTTTAATACCCCTGAAATTTTTGAAGGACATTATTCAGTTCCAATGACAGGTGCAGTTCTTAACACTATTAATATTAGATTAGATGCTAAGACAATTGCGTATATTTTAGAACATAGTGAGGCAAAAGTTTTAGTTGTTGATAGGCAACTTCATGTTGAGGTAAAAAAGGCCCTAAATACTTTAAAAAGAAAAATAATAATAATTGATATCAACGATAAATTTGCAGACCAATCTAAGTGTGAGAAAATTGGAGAATTAGAATATGAAAGTTTTTTAAATACTGGTGATGAAAATTATAATTGGGAAATGCCGGAAGATGAATGGCAAGCATTATCACTTAGTTATACTTCAGGAACTACTGGAAACCCTAAGGGAGTGGTTTATCACCACAGAGGATCATATTTGATGTCAACTGGAAGTGCAGTTGCATGGAATATGCCAAACAGATTAAATTTTTTGACTATTGTGCCCATGTTTCATTGTAATGGTTGGGGTTATCCGTGGACTGTTCCCATGTTAAATGGAAGAACTATTTGCTTAAGAAATATTGATGTTAAGAAAATTTTTGAATTAATTGATAAATATGATGTCACTCATTTTGGAGGGGCGCCAATAGTGCTTAATATGATTACAGGAGCTCCTGCGTCTGACAGAAAAAAGCTAAAACAAAAAGTTTATGTATTGACTGCTGGAGCACCGCCACCAAGCATCATATTTAAAAAAATGAAAGAACTTGGATTTGAAGTAATGCATGTCTATGGATTAACAGAAACCTATGGTCATGTTACTCAATGTGCTTGGAACGACTCTTGGAATGAATTTGATGAAGAAAAGCAGAATGAGATAAAGGCAAGGCAAGGAGTAAGATACCCTAATACAGAGGGAATTACAGTTATGGACCCTGAGTCAATGAAAGAAGTGCCAAAAGACGGAAAAACGATTGGTGAAATTATGATTAAAGGAAATGTTGTTATGAAGGGCTATTTCAAAGATAAAGATGCTACAGATAAAGCTATGGGTGGTGGATGGTTTCATTCTGGAGATTTGGCGGTCATGCATCCAGATGGATATGTTAAAATTCAAGACAGATCCAAAGATATCATTATTTCTGGAGGTGAAAATATTTCTTCAATCGAAATAGAAAACACTTTAGCAAAGCATCCATCAGTTTCTATTGCAGCGGTAGTAGCAAAACCAGATGAAAAATGGGGCGAAGTTCCATGTGCATTTATTGAAATGGTCCAAGATAAACCGGTTACAGAAAAAGAATTAATAAGTTTTTGTAAAGAAACCCTTGCTGGTTTTAAAGTGCCGAAACAAGTTGTTTTTTGTGAATTACCAAAGACTTCAACAGGTAAAATTCAAAAATTTGAATTAAGAAAAAAATTTTAGGAAAATAATTGATATTCCAATTAGAAAACAAAAACATTCATGCATCCGACTCTGGTCAGGGTATAGATATAAATAAAGATACGATAGTATTTTTACATGGAAGTGGTCTCTCACACATTGTTTGGTCGCTAGCTGAACAATTTTTTTCATCAAAAAATTATAATGTATTATCTATAGATTTACCTGGACATGGAAATTCAGATGGTCCTTGTTTAGATAGTATTGAAAAAATTGCTGATTGGATGGAAAAAGTATTTGATAAATTAAAATTAAAAAACTTAATTTTAGTTGGTCATTCTCAAGGATGTTTAGAAATACTCGAATATTCTTCAAGATATAAAGAGAGACTCAAAAAATTAGTTTTTGTTGGGGGTTCAAATAAAATGCCGGTACATCCGGATCTAATTGAATTAGCTCAAAGCGGACACTCAGACGCTGTTAAATTAATGATGAAATGGGGATATGAGGGTTCAAAAAAGTTTATTGGTGGTAACCCAGTAGAAAAAATCATTCAATCGCCGAGAGATATAAGTGAAATTTTGGCTGTTGATTTAAATGCATGTAACAATTATTCAAATGGCTCTGAGGCTGCAAAAGTAATTGATCTACCATCGATGCTTATATTTGGAGAATTAGATAAAATGGTTAATTTAGAAGCAGGAAAAAAATTCTCTAATTTGATTAAAAATTCAATTACTCACGTGATCAAAGGATGTGGCCATATGATAATGATTGAAAAAGCATTCGAAATGAGAGAAAAGATTTTAGAATTCTTAAACAAATGAAAAGTTATCCAATAGCTAAATCAAGAAGAGTGAGAAGTACTCCGTATACTTCAAGAATTGAAAATCAAGGTGTGACTGCCTACACAGTATATAATCATATGCTGTTACCAGCAGCATTTGGATCTTTAGAAGAATCCTGTGATCATTTAAAAAAAAATGTTCAAGTATGGGATGTATCAGCAGAAAGACAGGTTGAAATTTCAGGCGATGATGCAGCCAAACTTGTTCAACTTATGACCTGTAGAGATTTATCCAATTCCAAAATTGGCAGATGTTATTATTGCCCAATAATTGATGAAAGCGGAAATTTAGTAAATGATCCAGTTATTTTAAAGCTAGCTGACGATAGATGGTGGATCTCAATTGCTGACTCTGATGTTATTTTTTTTGCAAAAGGATTAGCATCAGGCAATAAATTCAATGTAAATATTTTTGAACCTAATGTTGACATCCTAGCAATTCAAGGACCCAAATCTTTTGATTTGATGGAAAAAATTTTTGGTAAGGAGATAAAAGAGTTAAAATTTTTTGGATTTAATTATTATGATTATAAGGGTGTAAAACATTTAATTGCTAGATCTGGTTGGTCAAAACAAGGAGGTTTTGAGATCTATGTTGAAAATACTAAATCCGGATTAGATTTATATGATCAACTCTTTGTATTAGGAAAAGAATTCAATGTAAAAGCCGGATGTCCAAATTTAATTGAAAGAATAGAAAGTGGTTTACTTTCTTATGGAAACGATTTTGACAATAATGATAATCCATTTGAATGTGGTTTTGAAAAGTATGTAAATCTAGATACAGATATAGATTTCTTAGGTAAGGAAAAATTGAAAAAGATTCAAAAAGACGGGATCAAAAGAAAATTAATGGGTGTTCAGATTGATATTAGTAAAATTAATTTAACTAAATCTCTTAATATTAAAGATGAAAAAGGAAATTTAATTGGGGATTTAAGATCTGCCTGTTATTCACCTCATTTTAAAAAGTCTATAGGTATTGCGATGATAAATGAGCCACATTGTAAAGCATCCGCTTCAGGATTATTGGAAATTGATGGAAATTTAATAGCTGTAAAAGTTTGCGATTTACCTTTCATCTAGTATAAAACCTACATCATGAATATAGCAATAGTAGGAGCAACAGGTAATGTTGGAAGAAAAACTCTGGAAGTTCTCGAAAAAAAAGGACTTACTTTAGGAAATCTTTACTTAGTTGCTTCGTCTAAAAGTGCTGGAAAAAAAATTCATTTTAAAGGTAAAGAAATTATAGTGAGTGAATTAGAAAATTTTGATTTTTCCAAAGTTAAAATCGCTTTTTTTGCAGCAGGTGGTAAAATTTCTGAAAAATTTGCTGAAAAAGCAGCCAAGCATTGTTTAGTAATTGATAATTCTAGTTTTTTCAGAATGGATCCAGATGTTCCTTTAATAGTCCCGCAGGTAAATTCAGATGCTTTAAACAATATTAAAAAAAATATTATTGCAAATCCTAATTGTTCAACAGCACAATTAGTAATCGCATTAAAACCATTACATGATTTATTTGTAATTAAAAGAATAGTTGTTTCAACATACCAATCCGTTTCTGGTGCTGGCAAAGCATCAATGGATGAATTGATTAAACAAACTAAATTAGCTTTAGATGGTAAAGATATTAAATCTGAAAATTTTACAAAACCAATTGCTTTTAATGCAATCCCACATATCGATGTTTTTTCAGAAGATGGCTACACGAAAGAAGAATTAAAAATGAGAAACGAGACTAAAAAAATCTTAGATGACAAAATCGATCTAACAGCAACATGTGTTAGGTTACCAATATCTGTTTCTCACTCAGAATCGGTAAATATTCAATTTGAGAAAACTTTTTCTTTAGAGCAAATAAATAAAGCACTGAATAGTTTTGATGGTTGCAAAGTAATTGATGAAAGAATTGATGGAGGTTACTCGACACCATTAGAGGCAGAAGGAAAAGATGAAACTTTTATTTCAAGGATTAGAGAAGATAAAACAATAAAAAATGGATTAAATTTGTGGATTGTATCTGATAATCTTCTAAGAGGCGCTGCATTGAATGCAGTTGAAATAGCTGAAACATTAATTAAAAATAATTTTTATGGAAAATAAACCTCCTCTATCACCACATATTCAAATTTATAGATGGCATATTTCCTCTTTGGTTTCCATTACTCATAGAATTACAGGAGTGATAAATATTATTGGAATTACTTTTATTTGCATTTGGTCTTGTTTACTTCTTCTTGGTGAAAATAATTATGAAGTAATTAATTTATTTTTAAAATCATTATTTGGGAAATTTATCATTTTGGGAATCACATGGTCTTTTTCATTTCAAATATTAAGTGAAATTCGACACTTGATAATGGATCTAGGTTATGGTTTTGAACTGAAGATAACTAGGATTACGGGTTTAATAGTAATATTTGGATCAATAATTTTAACGATTATTTTTTTTACATTAGGAAAAAATTTTATTTAGTATGATTAGTGCGACTAAAAAATGGATTTTTTTAAAGATCAGTGGAGTTTTGCTAGTGCCATTGATGACATGGTTTATTTTAAATTTCACAATGATTTATGATAAAGAATACTTAAATTTAATAGAATTTTTTACAATGCCTTTATCTAAATTTTTATTTAGTATTTTTATAATAAATGCTTATTTTTTTTCAGCTTTAAGTATAAGTGAGGTTTTTGAGGATTATATTAAAAATGATAAAATCAAAAGTGTCGCAAATAAGCTTTTATATGCATCAGCGGTAGTAATTCCTCTAATTACAATTATATTAATCTCTAGCTTATGAGTTTATATAAAATAGTCGATCATGAATATGACGTAGTAGTCCTAGGTGCTGGTGGTTCTGGCTTAAGAGCAGCTGTTGGTTTAAGTGAAGCAGGATTAAAAACTGCATGTATTTCAAAAGTATTTCCAACAAGAAGTCATACTTCTGCTGCGCAAGGTGGAATTTCAGCTGCCCTTGGAAACATGGGCGAAGACGATTGGCGTTGGCATATGTATGATACTGTAAAAGGAGCAGATTGGTTAGGAGACCAAGATAGTATCGAGTACCTTTGCAAAGAAGCCCCTAAGGCAGTTATAGAATTGGAAAAATATGGTGTCCCATTTAGCAGAACAGAGGATGGCAAAATTTATCAAAGACCTTTTGGTGGTATGACCAAAAATTATGGAAATGGAATAGTTCAAAGAACATGTGCTGCAGCTGATCGAACAGGACACGCAATTTTGCACACTCTATATGGTCAAGCTTTAAAACATAAGACAGAGTTTTTTATTGAGTATTTTGCTCTCGATCTTTTAATGAAAGATGGGGAATGTAAAGGATTGATAGCATGGAATTTAAATGATGGAACCATTCATCGATTTAGATCTCATATTGTTATTATAGCTACAGGTGGCTATGGAAAAGTTTACTATTCTGCAACATCTGCTCATACATGTACTGGTGATGGAAATGCAATGGTGCTAAGAGCAGGTCTACCGTTACAAGACATGGAGTTTGTACAATTTCATCCAACCGGAATTTATGGACACGGCACCTTAATAACAGAAGGTGCGAGAGGTGAAGGAGGTTATCTTACAAATTCTAAAGGTGAAAGATTTATGGAAAGATACGCGCCTAAAGCTAAGGATTTAGCATCACGTGATGTTGTAAGTAGGTCAATGTCAATTGAAATTAATGAAGGAAGAGGAGTTGGAAAAGATCAAGATCATGTTCATTTGAACTTAAGTCATCTAGATAAAGAAATTATAGAAAGTAGATTGCCAGGTATTACAGATGCAGCAAGATTATTTGCCAATGTAGATGTTACTAAGGAGCCAATTCCAGTTGTACCTACAGTTCATTATAACATGGGTGGTATACCAACAAATTATAAAGCAGAAGTTTTGACTGTAAATGGTTCTGAAAAAACTGTCCCAGGACTTATGGCTATAGGGGAAGCAGCTTGTGTTTCAGTTCATGGAGCAAATAGATTAGGGTCTAACTCTTTAATTGATCTAGTTGTTTTTGGAAGAGCAGCTGCAAAAAGAGCTGCTGAACTAATTAAACCTGGTACACCACATGAAGAGATTAGTGAGTCAGAAACTCAAAAATGTTTAGATCGTTTTGATAAGATTAGAAACTCTGATGGAGATATTGGTACTGCTGAACTAAGACTGTCCATGCAAAAAACAATGCAATCAAAATGTGCAGTTTTTAGAACAGAGAAAACACTTAAAGAGGGTGTTGATGAAATACGACAAACATTTGATGGATTGGACTCTTTATCGGTTAAAGATAAATCATTAATATTTAATACCGACCTAGTAGAAACTTTAGAATTCGATAATTTGATTAGACAAGCTGTTGTGACAGTTGACTCAGCTTATAATAGGAAAGAAAGCAGAGGAGCTCATGCTAGAGAAGATTATCCAAAAAGAGATGACGAGAAGTTTATGCAACATACATTAGCTTGGTGTGATGGAAAAAAATCAAAAATAAGTTATAGAGATGTTCATAAGTCTACGTTAACCAATGAAGTACAGTATTTTCCACCTCAGGAAAGAGTATATTAATGGTGCAAATCAGTTTACCTGAGAATTCCAAAACAAAAAAAGGTAAATATTTTAAGGACAAAACTGGCTCAAAAAATTTAAGAAAAGTTAATGTATATAGATGGGATCCATCATCAGGAGAAGGTCCGAGAATAGACACATATGAGGTCGATATGGATGACTGCCCATCTAAAGTATTAGATATTTTAAATAAAATTAAAAATGAGATAGACCCCACTCTTGCTTACAGACGATCATGTGCTCACGGTGTATGTGGATCCTGTGCAATGAACATGGGTGGCAAAAATGGTCTTGCTTGCACAACTCCTCATGAAAATATTGATGGAGATATTGATATTTATCCGTTGCCACACTTAAAAGTTAAAAAAGACCTAATCGGAGATTTAGATGGATTATACAAGCAATATAAATCCATTGAGCCATGGTTAAAATCGAGTTCAAAATCTGAGTCAGCTGAATTAATTCAGTCAAAAGAAGATAGAGCTAAGCTTGATGGTGCTTATGAATGTATTATGTGTGCTTGTTGTTCTACTTCTTGCCCAAGTTATTGGTGGAATGGAGATAAGTATTTAGGACCAGCAGTTTTATTACAAGCTTATAGATGGATTATCGATAGTAGAGATGAGGAAAGACAAGCTAGATTAAAAAAAGTAGCTGATGAACTTAAATTGTATCGTTGTCATACTATTTTGAACTGTACTAGTGCATGCCCTAAAGGCTTAAACCCTGCAAAGGCAATTGCTGAAATAAAGAAAATGTTAGCAACAGCCAATATTTAAACAATAGACTAATAAGAATTTTTACTCTAAAAGATCCTATTCATGAAATTAATTGAACATTTTGTAGGTGGAAAGATAATTCCCGGAAGTTCAGATAAAAAAGGAAAAGTTTTTAACCCCGCTACTGGTGAACAGGAAAAGCAAGTAAGACTTGCCTCCTCTAGTGATTTAGATCAAGCAGTAGAGATTGCAAAAAAAGCTTTTGAGACATGGTCATTAAAACCTTCACTCCAAAGAGCAAGGATAATGTTTAAATTTAAAGAGTTGATTGAAAAAAATTCTGATGAATTGACACAATTAATTGTTTCTGAACACGGAAAAGTTTATGAGGATGCAAAAGGTTCATTAACACGAGGATTAGAAGTTGTAGAATTTGCTTGTGGAATTCCACATTTACTTAAAGGAGAATTTTCAGAAAATGTAGGGACAGATGTTGACAGCTGGTCAATGCGTCAACCACTAGGTGTTGTTGCCGGTATAACACCATTTAATTTTCCAGCTATGGTTCCGATGTGGATGTTTCCAATTGCTATTGCATGTGGAAATACATTTATATTAAAGCCATCAGAAAAAGATCCCTCTTGTGCAATAAGATTAGCAGAATTATTGAAAGAAGCCGGTCTTCCAGACGGTGTATTTAATGTGGTAAATGGAGACAAAGAAGCAGTAGATGCAATTTTAAATAACAAAGATATTAAAGCAGTTAGTTTTGTTGGTTCGACTCCTATAGCTAAATATATTTATGAAAATTCAGCAAAAAATGAAAAAAGAGTTCAGGCATTAGGAGGAGCTAAAAATCATTTAGTAGTGATGCCAGACTGCGATTTAGATGGTGCAGTTTATGCTTTTAATTATTTGTGGGCACCTTTAATAGATAGAATACAAATACCATATTTAACAAAAAAAATAGGTCACAGAAGAGGATGGATTGTTTTGATGCAAATTATCATCTTACTCTCACTCGCTCTTTGGAGTTTACTCAATCCATCTGAAAATTTAGCTTTAGTTGTTTCAGTAGGCTTAATAATTGCTATAGCATCATCAACACAAGATATAACTGTTGATGCTTTAAGAATTGAACAGATTGGTGAGAATGAGGGAAAATCCATGGCTGCTGGAGCCGCAATGGCGGTTGTCGGTTGGTGGACAGGATACAAGTTAGGTGGAGTACTATCATTATTTGCAGCAGATATTCTACAAAACATTGGTTTTGAAAATTATTGGCAATTAACTTTCTTAATTTTGGGGATTTTAGTAATTTTAATGAACATTGGCTTAATGTTCATTGACGAGTCTGGAAATTTAGAGAGACAAAATCAACAAAAAGAAAATGATAAATTGATATCATCTCAATTTAAAAAAGAAAATATATTTACAAAATTGATAACCTGGGTTGCTGGAACAATTAGTGGTCCAATCATTAGTTTTTTTAAAAAAAATAGCTTTTCGATTGCTCTAGGAATTTTAGGATTTGTTTTTTTATTTAAAGTGGGGGAGGCATTTCTTGGAAGGATGTCTATAATTTTTTATAAAGAAATAGGTTTTAGTAAGTCGGATATCGCTATTTACTCTAAAACGTTAGGTTGGATCACTACTGTGACGTTTACTCTTTTAGGTGGACTTTTTGTAATAAGATCCGGGGTTTTAAAAGCAATGTTTTTTGCTGGAGTAATGATGGCAAGCACAAACCTTTTATTTAGTGTGTTGGCCTGGAGCGATAAATCAGAATTTTTATTTGCTATTGCAGTTATTTTTGACGATATAGCTGCTGCATTTGCAACAGTAGCTTTTGTAGCTTTTATATCTATGCTCGTAGACAGGGCCTATACAGCAACTCAATATGCGCTCTTAGCGTCGATAGGCACTGCTGGTAGAACAACTTTAGCCTCCTCCTCTGGCGCCCTTGTTGATTGGTTAAATGGTGATTGGGGAATATTTTTTATTTTGACTGCACTAATGGTCATTCCTTCATTAATAATCCTATGGATTATGAAAAACAAACTACAACTAAGTGAAAAATAATTTTTTAAATAAATCTGTAGCTAACATTTACTTTAAACCATCTTCTAATTCTGAGGTAGTTTCACAAATTTTATATGGAGAGAAATTTAAGATTCTATTGAAAAGAAAAAAATATATAAAAATAAAAACTCATTATGATAATTATATTGGATATATAAAAAAAGATAAGTTTTTAGAAAATTTTAAACCCTCACATAAAATTTCAAAAATTAAATCTAGAATTTTCCTTAAAAGAGGTAAAAAATTTTTGTCTTCAAACCATTATCTATATTATGGCTCTGGTGTTTGTAAACGAAATGAAAATAAAAGATATATAGAATTTGAAAAAAATAAATGGATCAAAAAAACTGATGTCAAAAATATTGATCATCATGAAAAAAATTATATCAAAATATTCAAATTTTTTTTAAACACAAAATACTTATGGGGCGGAAAAACTTGTGATGGAATTGATTGTTCAGCATTAATTCAAATCTATTTTTATTACAATAGAATATTTTTTCCAAGAGATACAAAAGATCAAATAAGATTTTGTAAAAGAAAAAGAGGTAGAAATCAGCTTAAAGGGGACATCGTATTTTGGAAAGGACATGTTGGTATATGTCTAAATAAGTCTAGATTTATTCATGCTTATGGACCAAAAAAGAAGGTTTTAATGATGCCAACAGTACAAACAATTAAATTAATTGATAAAACCGCAAATCTGAAAGTTAAAAAAGTAAGTAATATTATTAATATTTAATCTCTACCAAAGTCAGGTTTGTTTACATCCTGTTTTAATTTAATAATTTTAGACCTAACTTTTTTAGTCTGAGATAGTTTTTTTAAAATTGATCTATTATTTTTAGAATTTATATCTTTTTTGAAAGATTTTAAGTTTTTGATAAATAAGTCTATAGCTTTTGTAACATTAACCCTGTTATCAAAAAAAATATCTCTCCACATAATTTCATTTGAAGCGGCTATTCTTGAAAAATCTCTCAACCCCCCAGCACTGTATTTGATAAGCCCAAATTTGAGTATTTTTTCAAAATCTTGAGCCGATTTAACCAAATTATAGGCAATTAAATGTGGTAAATGACTTGTGATAGAAAAAACTTTGTCATGTTTTTCAGAGTTCATAATAACAGTTTTTGAGCCCATCTTTTTCCAAAAAGAAATTAAAAATTTTAAATTCTTAGAACTTGTTTTTTTATCCTTAATTAATACACACCATTTATCCTCAAACATATCAGCTTTTCCAAATTCTGGTCCACTCACCTCTGATCCAGCAATAGGATGACTCCTAATCCAATTAATACCTCGCTTCAAAAATTTTTTAATTATTTTTGATGACTCTATTTTTGAAGATCCCACATCAGTAATCAGTGTCTTTGGTGAAATAGTTTTATTAATTTTAAGAATAATTTTTTTATATTCACTCGTTGATGTACAAACAATCACTAAGTTTGAATTTACCAAACCATCTTTAAGAGACTTTACAATTGTCCCAGGTAATCTAAGACTTTTTATTTTAGCGATATTAGATTTTGATTTTTCATAAATAAATATTTTTTTTGCTATTTTTTTTTTTGAAATCCTCCTTACTAAAGAGGAGCCTAATAACCCACAGCCTATAATTAATATATTTCTCATTTTCTAAATATATTTTGTGTTGCTTTGATAAATTTCATATTTTCCTCTTTTGACCCTATCGTTAATCGTAGCATATTTTTTATTTTATAACCTTCTTCAGTAGACCTTAAAATAATTCCCTTTTTTTTTAATTTTTCATAGAAATTATTAGCTCTTAGTTTGCATTTATTAAAATTCAATAATAGAAAATTAGCAGAAACTTTATTTGAGCTAATATCATAATTGCTCAAAAAATTTTTCAGTTTTGTTGCATAAATATGATTATGTTTTACTGAACGTGAAATAAATTTTTTATCCTTAAGTGACTCAATAGCTGCTTTTTGGGCTACTTCATTAACATTGAATGGAGGTTTAATAACATTCAAAGCATCAATAATTTTTTTTGAACCATATCCCCAACCAATTCTTA